>CAYTJE010000317.1:0-3501 GCA_964437855.1 uncultured Anaerolineales bacterium
GCCCATGACCTGGCTGTCCATCAGGGCGTTGCCGCCGGGACGGTTCGCCCCGTGCTGGCCGCCCGCCACCTCGCCGCAGGCAAAGAGGCCGGGCACGGCCGTGGCGGCATGGGTGTCGATCTTGACGCCGCCCTGAAAGTGCTGGCAGGCGGGGGCGAGTTCGATGCCCTCGCCCGCGGCCAGGTCGATGCCGCGCTCGGCCAGCCACTCGACGCTCGGCCGGTTGATGGCCTCCAGGCGGGCGAGCGGCGAGTCCGCCAGCGGGGGTTCCGTCAGCGCGAGGGCCGCAATCGTCGGATACGGCGCCCAGAGCCGAGGGTCCATCCGCGCCAGGTCCAGCCCCGCGGGGTTGCGCGAAAAGTCCATCCACACGGTGTGGCCCTTCTGCATCTCCGAAAAGACCGCCACGTCGATGATGTGGCTGGGCTCCTCGCAGGAGACGGGCCACGAGGCGCCCTTGCGAAAGAGGATGCTGTAGATTGCCTCGGGCGGGGTGCCGTCGGGGAAGTAGTCGGCCAGGAACTCGCGGCCGGCGTCGGTGACGAGCCGGGGCCAGGCCCGCATCAGGCTTCCGGAGCAGGCCAGTTTCGTCTTGACGCTGGAGAGGCCGAACTGGATGAACTCCAGGTTCACGAGGTCCGCCCCCGCGCGGTAGGCCATGGCGTGGCCGTCGCCGGTCATCCCTTCCGGGAAGACGTTGACCTCCCAGGCCTGGCCCGCCCCGCCGGTGGCCAGGACGACGGCGCCGGCGCGGACGAGACGGCCGTCGGCCAGGCGGACGCCGGCCGCGCGGCCGCTTGCGTCGAGGGCGAGGTCCGTCGCCATGACGTGTTCCAGGATGGGCAGGTTGCGCCGGCGGACCTCGCCCCGCAGCGCCTCGTGGATGTGGTTGGCGGTGTACGGGCCCGTGTAGCACGCGCGGGCGTAGCGCGAGCCGTCGGTCACGAACTGGTCGGCCCGGCCGCCATCGTCCTTGGCGAACGGAACGCCCAACCGATCGAGGTAATGGAAGGCCTCGGCGGCACCCTGGGCCAGGACGCGGGCGAGGTCGGCGTCGGAGACCCGGCCGCCCAGCCGATAGATGTCCTCGGCGTGGTACCGCCAGGCGTCCGGGCCGCCCGGTTCGGTGTGTTCGAGCGTGGCGTGGAAGGCCATGCGGTCGGAGCAGGCCAGGGCGGTGACGCCGGAGGCGCCGAGTTCGCCCTTCGTGAGGATGAGGACGGAGGCGCCGGCGTCGGCGGCCGCGAGGGCGGCCCGAAGGGCGGCGCCGCCGCTGCCCAGGACGACGACGTCGGCGGAGGGTGCGTCGGCCATGGGGGATGCGTTCCTTTCGTCGTATGCGACTCGGATTAATACGTCAACGCGGTTCAGCCTTTTGCGCGGTGGGTCTCCGTACCCACCGCGCAGCCCCAAGAACGCCCCTTAGCGCGCGGTGGGTCCGGAGACCCACCGCGCGGCTGTATCCTCTTTTGCTCAAGGCCACTATAAACGGGGCCGGGCGGCGGGTCAACCGCGCGGGCGACGGGTTGGCCCGATTGACGGTCGTGGGGGCGGTCGATATACTTGGGTGATGCACGGGCGGAAACCTGCGGCTGGCATGGTCACGGTGGTCACCCTGAGCGAAGCGAAGGGTCTCGCCGTGCGAATGACAAAAAGGCGACAACCACGGCGAGATTCCTCACTCCGCTCGGAGTTCAGCGCTTCGGTCCGCAAGCGGGCCTCAGAATGACAAGGCTAAGCACGTACGAGCATGGCCATGCCACCCTCCGACTTTACGGTAAGTACCTTCTGCCATGGCACTTGAGAGCGTAGCGGAACTGGTGGGCAAGGTGGCCCGGGCGATGTTCGGGTCGCGCAACGAGCGCTTGGTCCGCGCCTACATGGAGCGGGTCGAGGCGATCAGCGCGCTGGAACCCGAGATGCAGGCCCTCTCGGACGAGGCCCTGCGCGGGAAAACGGACGAGTTCCGCCGACGGTTTCGGGACGGCGAAACGCTGGATGCCCTCCTGCCGGAGGCGTTCGCGGCGGCGCGGGAGGCGGCCGCCCGCACCGTCTGGCTCGGCTCAGAGTACTGGAGCCAGATTTTGGCCGAGGCCCAGTGGGTCCGCAAGGCCGGCGGCGGTGCGGGTAAGGACAAGGTCGCACGCGCCAAGGATACGGAGGTCGGCGGCCCGGCCGGCCACACGGACGCCAAACGTGTCCAACGGCTGCTTGAGGAGGCGAACCGGCCGGACCCGTTCGGCCTCGGCTTCGAGCGGTGGGCCCGTATCCTGAGCGAGGTCCTCTCGGCCCGCCGCTTCATGGACTGGCTGCCCTTCTGGCCGGGGGCCATGGACGGCTACGACGACGAGCGGGCATTCGTTCTGGCGGCCGCCGAGCGCCGGCCGCGCCTGTACGACCCGCGGCGCGAGCAGGTCCCGGACGCCATCCTCGACCGGCTGCTGGAGGCCAAGGCGCCGACCGACCGGGTCGGCTACGCCGAGGCGCCCGCCGAGTACCATCCCCAGGTCCAGGAGCGTGTGCGGCAGGCGATGCGCGGCCAGGCGAGCCTGCTCGACCCCGAGACCGGCGAGCCGATCGAGCGGTACGGCCTGTACAGCATGCGGCCGTACGACGTGCAGTTGGCGGCGGCGATGGTCCTGCACGAGGGCAAGATCGCCGAACTCGCCACCGGCGAGGGCAAGACGCTGGTCGCCACGCTGGCGGCGTACCTGAACGCCCTGTCGGGCCGGCCGGTGCACATCGTCAGCGTCAACGACTTCCTCGTCCGCCGCGACTGCGAGTGGATGCGGCCGGTGTTCCGCCGGCTGGGCCTGACGGTGGGTGCGATTCAGTCCGAGATGGACCCCGCCGACCGGCGAATCCAGTATGGCTGCGACATCACCTACGGCACGAACAACGAGTTCGGGTTCGACTACCTCCGCGACAACATGAAGACGCGGCTCCGGGAGCAGGTCCAGGGGCCGCTGGCCTACGCCATCGTGGACGAGTGCGACTCGGTCCTCGTGGACGAGGCCCGTACGCCGCTCATCATCTCGGGCCCGGCCTTCGAGTCCACCGACAAGTACGCCAAGGCGGGCGCTGTGGCCAAGCAACTCCGGCCGGGACGGGACTTCGAGATCAAGGAGAAGGAGCACCAGTGCCCCCTCTCGGAGGAGGGCGTGAGCCGGGCCGAGGAACTCGCGGGCGTCGGCTCGTTCTATGTAGCCGGCAACATGGATTGGCCGCACCTGATCGACCAGGCCCTGCGGGCCCATCACCTGTACAAGCGCGACAAGGACTACGTGGTCCGCGGGGGCGACGTGATCATCGTGGACGAGTTTACGGGCCGCCTGATGCCCGGCCGCCAGTGGTCCGACGGCCTGCACCAGGCGGTGGAGGCCAAAGAGGGCATTACCATCAAGGAGGAGACCCAGACCCTCGCCACCATCACCCTCCAGAACTATTTCCGGATGTACGACAAACTCGCCGGCATGACCGGTACCGCGATGACCGAGGCGG
>CAYTJE010000318.1:0-3462 GCA_964437855.1 uncultured Anaerolineales bacterium
TTGCCGTTAGCCCGGGCCGCTGCCAAGGCAAAACCGCTCCACGGCGAGACCCGTTCGACTCGGCTGCGCCTCGCTCAGGGTGACCGCGCGGCCTTGTCCCACCGTCCCTGGCCTAACTGCTCCTTCGCTCCCTCCGCCGCCGTTCTCTGCGTTCCTCTGCGGCCTCTGCGTTAAAGAGGGTCCGTCGTCCTCGGTCCTTTGCCGTTAGCCCGGGCCGCTGCCGTCCTTGGCGTCCTTGGCGTGCTTTGCGGTTCAATGTGCGGCGAAATGTCCCTTTCAGAGAGGCGGGCGTCGTGGTATGATGGGTCGGCCGAAACCCGCGTCAAGGGCGCCAAAACGCGGATTGGACTCCTTCCAACCCCCGACGGAGACCAGGTAAGATGGCGAAGCGACGGACCACCGAAGAGAAGGCGGCCGGGAAGGCCAAAAAGGCCTCCGGCGGCGGCTCCCGCGGCAAGCAATCGACCGCCGCCAAGGCCAAGAAGCCGGCCAAGGGCAAGAAGGCCGCCAGGGGCAAACGGACCGCCAAGAAGGCCCCCGCCCGCACCAGGACCGCCAAGCGCGCGAAACGCAAGACGGGCGGGGGGGGCGGGGCCGAGGCGGCCGGCGACTACCGGGCCGACGCCATCCGCGTCATGAAGGGACTGGAGGCCGTACGCAAACGGCCCGATATGTACATCGGGGACCGACAGCAGCGGGGTCTCCATCACCTGGTCAACGAGGTGGTCGATAACGCCATCGACGAGGCGATGGCCGGCTTCTGCAAGAACATCACCGTGACCATCCATCCCGGCGGCAGCATCAGCGTGGCCGACGACGGCCGGGGGTTCCCCGTCGACAAGCACCCCACCGAGAAGAAGCCCGGCGTGGAGGTGGCCCTCACGATGCTGCACGCGGGCGGCAAGTTCGACCACACCACCTACAAGGTGAGCGGCGGGCTGCACGGCGTGGGCGTCAGTTGTGTCAACGCCCTCTCGGAATGGCTGGAGGCCGAGGTCCACCGCGACGGGTACATCTGGCGGATGGCGTTCGCGCGCGGCAAGAAGACGAAGGACCTGAAGAAGGGCCGGCGCACCCGAAAGAGCGGCACGACGATTACCTTCAAGCCCGACCCGGAGATCTTCCCCGACCCCACGTTCAAGTTCGACGTGCTCGAGAGCCGCATGCGGGAACTCGCGTACCTGAACGAGGGCCTGCGCATCCGCCTGGCCGACGAACGCGACGACCGCGAGACCGAGTTCCGGTTCAAGAACGGCATCCGGGCGTTCGTCGGGCACCTGAACGAGGGCAAGGACGTGCTGCACCGCCGGGTCATCTACTTCCGCCGGGCCGACCCGGAAACCAACATCGACCTTGAAGTGGCAATTCAATATAATGATGCATATAACGAGAACATCCTGTGTTTCGCGAACAACATCAACACCATCGAGGGCGGGACGCACCTCTCGGGGTTCAAGGCCGCCGTGACCCGGACCCTGAACTTCTACGCCAAGAAGCAGAACCTGCTGAAGGGCGCCGCTGCGCCCGCCGGCGACGACCTCCGCGAGGGGATGACCGCCGTCGTCAGCGTCCGCGTGCCCGACCCGGCCTTCGAGGGCCAGACCAAGACACGGCTCTCGAACAGCGAGGTCGGCACGTTCGTCGAAACCGTCACCAACGAGATGCTCGGCCAGTACCTCGAAGAAAACCCGAGCACCGCCAAGAAGGTCGTCCAGAAAGCCGTCCAGGCGATGACCGCCCGCCAGGCGGCCCGCAAAGCCCGGGACCTCGTCCGACGCAAAGGCGCCCTCGCCTCCGGCAACCTGCCCGGCAAACTGGCCGACTGCTCGGAGCGCGACCCCGCCCTCTCGGAACTCATTCTCGTCGAGGGCGATAGCGCCGGCGGGTCGGCCAAGCAGGGCCGGGACCGGCGCACCCAGGCCATCCTGCCGCTGCGGGGCAAGATCCTGAACGTCGAAAAGGCCCGGGTCGATAAGATGCTGGCCCACGAGGAGATCGCGACCATCATCTCGGCCATCGGGGCCGGCATCGGCGACGAGGAACTGGACCCGGAGAAAGCCCGGTATCACAAGATCATCATCATGACCGACGCGGACGTCGACGGCAGCCACATCCGCACGCTCCTGCTGACGTTCTTCTACCGCCACATGGCCACCCTCATCGAGAAGGGGTACGTCTACGTGGCCCAGCCGCCGCTCTATCGCGTCCGCCGCAAGAGCAAGGAGTATTACGTCCAGAGCGACCGCGAGATGCGCGACATGCTGCTGCGGCTCGGCATGGACGGCGCCGCGCTTCGCTTGAACCCCGACCCCACGTCGCGCCGCCGCAAGAAGAAGCGTCCCGACGAGATCCGCGGCGCCAAACTCGAGGAACTCGCCGACGTGCTGACCAAGGCCGAGGAACTCGTCCGCGGCATCGAACGCCGCGGTGTCCGGTGGGACCAGTTCCTGGACGCCCGCGACGCCAAGGGCAACTTCCCCTCCTGGATGGTCCGCATCGGGTCGGAGGTCCGCCTGTTCCACTCCGAGGACGCCGCCAACCGCGCCATCCGCAAGGAGTCCGGCCTCACGGGCAAGTCGGGCAAGGGCCGACGCCGCGGGGCCCAGGAGGACATCGACGAGGCCGACCTGCCCGAACCCGAGGAACTCTTCGGCGCCGGCGACCTGTCGCGCCTGGCCCGCAAACTCAAACGCCGCGGCCTGGAGGCGGCCGACTGGCACCTCCAGCCCCGCCAGCAGGTCGGCGAGGAGAGGGCCTGGCACAAGTTTTCCATCGCCTCCAACGGCGACGAGGTCGACGTGGCGGGCGTGGCCGGCATCCTCCCCGCCCTCCGCCGCCTCGGCCAGAAGGGTATGGACATCCAGCGGTTCAAGGGCCTGGGCGAGATGAACGCCGAGCAACTCTGGGAGACCACCATGGACCCGGCCCGCCGGGTCCTGAAGCAGGTGCTCGTCGACCAGGCCTCCGAGGCCGACCACATCTTCAGCGTCCTGATGGGCTCCGGCGTCCAGCCCCGCCGCGAGTTCATCGAGAAACACGCCCTCGAAGTCCGCAACCTCGACGTGTGACGACCGCACAGCGAGGGACAGAGGGAGCGAGGCACCCAGGGAACGAGGAATGCGGCCGCAGGCTGCATGCGTCAAGCGGCAAGCCGCAACGTGCCGGGGCTCGCGGCTCGCAACCTGTCGCCGTACGCTGTCATTCCGAGCGAGCGCCGCGGAGTCGAACGGGTGTCGCCGCGGGGTGGTCTTTCCCCCTCTCCCTCCATGGGAGAGGGAGGGGGTGAGGGTGACCACGCTGGGCGTGCCGGTTTTGCCTTGGCAACGCCCCGGCCAGTTGGCACAATCCAGGCATGTCGAACGGACCGCCCCATTCCGGGCTGACGCCCGCGGAGTTCGTCGCGAAGTGGCGGCGGACGGCCCTCCCCGAACGCGCCGCCAGCCACGAGCATTTCCTCGACCT
>CAYTJE010000319.1:0-3450 GCA_964437855.1 uncultured Anaerolineales bacterium
GGCGAGACTGATCGACCCAGTCGCGCAACGTCCCGCGGTGCCGGTCCACTACGACGAAGTAACCCCCCGGTTTCAGGCACCGCCATATGCCGCGAAGCATCGGCCGGGGCTTCGCCATGTGATGGTACACATAGTGCATATAAGCGACGTCGACCGCGTCCGCGGGCAGGCATGGATCGTCGCTGCGGCCGAGCACCGGCCGGACCTGCCCGAGCCCGCGTTGCTCCGCGCCCTTTCGGACCGTCTTGACGAGGTTTTCGAAGATCTCTTCGGAGTAAACGGTCCCGCTCTCGCCGACGATGTCGGCGAAGACCCACGTATCGTTTCCCCGGCCGGCCCCGATGTCAGCCACGACGGCGCCTTCGCCCAGATCCAGGCGGGAGAGGATGGCGCGCAAGGACTCCGCCCGGCTCTTTGGCTTGGCCGCGGAGACCTCACGGGATTCCCGGTGCCCCCTCCCGGCCTCACCGGCCCGAACCGCCGCTTCAGCGCCTTCGCCCTGTCCCTTCCCGTTGGCGGAGGCCGGCGCTACCGTGAGCAGCGTTAGGAGAAACAGCGACAGGCGCAACCATGCCGATCGCGGAATCGGCCACCCGACGGAACGCCCCCTCCGTCCCTGCGACTCGTGTTCGAGCGACATCGCCGTCCTCCTTCCCCAGAGCCCTGGAACCCTAAACGTGCCGGACGACGTGGCGGACCGCCTCGAACCGCGCCTCGTCGGCGCCCACCGCGGTCAGGGCGGCCCGAATTCCTCGATCAGGATTTCGGCCGCCCAGCGTGCAGCCCTGCCCACGGCCTCGGGGCACTTCCCGCCCACGACTTTGCGCGCGTCCTTACATAGCACGGTGCCGTAGTGTTGCTTGTAGCGGGCGTACAGGCGGTGCGTCAGGCGGTGCACCAGGCCGGTCCCGCCGACGAAGCCGTCCTCGTTCCGCCACCGGCCGGTGAGGTAGCCCATGACCATGGCAGACCCGGTGAAGCCTCCGCAATTCTGGACGCCGACCGGCGTGGACCCGCCGTCGAGCCCGCAGCCCGCCCGGAACAGGTTCACGTCCTTCGGCACGAACGGCAGGGCATCCTGCAACGCCGCCAGCGTACACTGGCAGCAGTTGCCGTACTTCCCCTCGTAGCGGTGCCCCAGGTCGTAGGCTTTCTGGATGAGGACCTGAGAGTCGCCGACGATGTCGATGCGGCTGCCCTTTGTCAGTGCGGCCGCGGCGGGAAGAACGGAGGTGGGCGTCTCAGCCGGGGCGCCGGCGCCGGCAAGCAGCCATCCCCCCGTGCCGGCCGCACCCGACAAGAACCGCCGTCGCGTGGGCCCCGTTGGGCCTTGTCCGCGTTCGCCGCCGCGCATCCACATGCCAAGCGCCTCCTTCCTCGGGGCCATGCTCAAACCAGGCTGGGAACCTGGCTTGGTCTCCTCGCCGCCGCGACGGGGCCGAGGCCGCATGACCAGCCTTCCGGCACAACCGACGGTAAGAGGGCCGTGCATCCCGCTCCTGGGCTCACGGGTCGCTGCCGTCTACCCTGGGCCGGAGGCTGCCCGCGATGTAGGCAGCCACCAGGTGAGCGGGCGTCTCGTCAGGGGCGTCGACGACGGTGCGTATGCCGTGCTCGGCGAACCTGCCCCGCTCGCGCCGGCCCATGCTGCCGACGATGAGTACCTGGGCGCCCTGGTCGGCAAGCCACTGGGGCACGCCGGCCGCCTCGGCCGGCGGAACGGCGCTGGACCGCCGCCCCTGGACGATGCCCGTGTGTGGGTCGACATCCACCAGCGCGAACTCCTGGCATCGATGGAGACGGGCGGCCAGTTTGCCCTCAGCCAGCGGAATCGCGATGCGCATTGGCCCGTCCTGCGTCGAATTCGTTTGCGGATTCCCCGCGGCCTGAGCGGCGTAGAGATGCGCCTGCAGGGAGTGCGGCCGGCCCCGGACGCCGCGCCCTGGCCGCCGCTGCGGCTACGTGTCCTTCTCGCTCTCCTTGGGGGCCAGGTCGTCCAGCCGCTTGCGGGCCCAGTCCAGTTGCTGCTCCAGCGCCTGGACCTGCTGGGTTAGGAACTGCCGCTCGGCCTCAGGTGCCGGCGTGCCGTAGAGAGGCGGGGCGATGTCGGCAAGCGGAACCGTCCCCCACGTTCCCCATCCCCGGCCGCGAGCGCGGCCCCAACCCCAAGCGCCGCGGCCGGGAATCGGGTTCATGTAGCCCGGCACGCCGTAGCCGGCGCAGTATCCGGCCGCACGACCGGTCATCGGGCCCAAGCCCATCGGCCCCGTTCCATCTCCCGCTGGCATGATGCGTCTCCTTCCTGCGCGAAGTCCGCGGTTTTCTCAGAGCCCCGACAGGGCCTAACTCCGTGCCATCGGCGCCCCGCATTGGGGACATTCCACCGCCGCGCACGGCGTGCCGCGTTCGCACACCTGGATGTAACCACACCGCGGGCAGACACAGGTGCACCCGAGACCGCTGCCAGGAGCGCCGTATACTCCGTGGCCGGGGCTGCGCGGTCGGACCTTCGGTCCAGCGCCATCGCCCTCGGGCATCGCGGTACCTTTCGTGCTGCCGGTGCGCGTTGGCTGCAGAGAGCCGCCACGAAACGACAACCCACACAGCCAGGCGCCATCAAGGACGGGCCAGCAAACGTCGTGCCACCAACAGTGAGGTGCACACCGCTTCACCTATCTCTCGGCAGAAAAACGGCTTATGGCACAGGCAGCCCGGGCGCGGCACGGGCCAAGGCGTCGCAAGGGGCGCGTTCATGCGATGGTGCGCCGGCGAGCCGTTGCAGGTCTGCGACTGTGGTGTCGGGGTTACATGGACCAGGCGCTTGCTCCTGCCCGGCTTCGTAGCAGGTTCGCGTACGAGGGACCGGGTCATGTCGGGCCGAGTTCAGGTAACCTTCAGGTCGGCAAGCGCCCCTGGACATCACGAACCAGGCGGCGACTTCGGTTCCGGTGAACCGTCGCACGCCTCCAGGGCGTCGAGCATCCGCTGGCGGAAGAACAGGGGAGGCTTCTGGTCGAGGAACGTATGCGCCAACTCCCGTCCTTGTTCAGGGCCGATTTCGAGGGCACGACAAACGATCTCCGCCCGGATCGGCGGGTCGGCCACCTCCGGCGCGGATTCAACTTTGAAACGCAACACGGCGCTGAAGCCCCTGGAGCCCCGTCGCGTCCTACGGACCCGTCCATACGGACCCGTGCCGTAAAAGGGGCGTCGTAAAAGGGTCGGCGTCGGCCTCACCCCAGGCCCGAAGGGCTCCGGGCCGGCGCCGAGGCGGCGGGGCGAAAGGGGCTCCCCTGGCAGCCCCGGAGCCGAGGCAGAGGCCCTCAGGCGTCCCAAAGGCCGTTCGAGGTGTTGCGTTTCAAAGTTGAATCCGCAAGAAATGGGCGTGCTCGGGTCCCCCTCTCCGCCAGGTGAGGTCGGATAGTGGGTCCGGGAGGTCGGCTTGGCGGT
>CAYTJE010000320.1:0-3432 GCA_964437855.1 uncultured Anaerolineales bacterium
CAGCCCCGCAACGGAGCCTGAGGCCGGTGTCCCGGTAATGGGACTTGAACCTTTTGTATGCTCTGCCTTTCGAAGCCGAAGAGCCGGGTACCGCCATAACCTCCCCACGTCGGGTGGGCTCCCGGCATCCTCTGAGCGCCCCCCTTTTTGGTCCCGAGACGGAGAAAAGGATGGAATTCGGGCCGTCGAAGAGTATACTAGCAACAGCAGAGAATTCAAGACCTAAAATCTTTTTCCCCGGGGCGGCTTCTCGGAGGCCCTCGGAACCAAGACCGAGACGCCGCAGACGGAAGCCACCGGGAGGGCCGGGCAGGCCGAAAGGTATCGTCAGGTGCGATCAAAAGGGAAAGGGCCCCGGCGTAGCGGCGCCGAAGGCCACAGGCGGGCCTCCGCCGGCACCACCCCGAACAGCCCGCCCCTCTCCGCGAAGGCATGGAACCGCACCGCCCGAACTCTCAAGGCCGTTGCCCATCCCACGCGCCTTCGGATACTCAACCTGTTGGAGGAAGGCGAATGCTGCGTCGGCGAGGTCACCGAGGCCTTGGGAACCAAGAACGCCACGACAAGTCGGCAACTGGGCCTGATGCGGGACCGAGGTGTGCTCTCCGCCCGCCGTGCAGGAAACCACGTGTACTACCGCATTGCGAACCTGAATCTCGTGGAGGCACTGCACGGCATTCGCCGGTCGGGCCCCATGGAGAAGGGGCAAGATACCTAGCGGCGGAGGAACAGGCGTGGCACGTATCTCCGTCACCCTAGCGAGGCGTTACCGTTCCTCTTGAAAGATTCTTCTGTGGCACGTAGACTTTTCGTGTACCGGGCCCCAACCGAAAGCGATCGCCTGTGGCTACAGAACTGAGTCCCGCACTCGAAGACTATTTGAGAGCGGTCCACCGTATCGAAAGCAAGCAGCGCGTCGCCCGTCCCCGGGACGTCGGTCGCGCCCAGAACGTTGCGGCGTCCACCGTCACGGCGGCACTCCAAAGCCTCGCCGAGAAAGGGCTGATCAACTACGAACCGTATGGCCTGATTACGCTGACCGAGCAAGGGCGAGCCAAGGCGCAGCAACTCGCCGACCGCCACCTGATCATCAAGGAGTTCCTGGAGAAAATTCTCGGGCTGGAGTTTGACCGCGCCGAGATGACCGCCTGCGGCATGGAGCACGTCGTCGATGCGGAAGCGCTCGAGCGCTTCCTCTGTTTCGTAGCCTTCATGGAACGCCATTGTCCGGCTGGATCGAAGTGCCTGAAGGACTTCCGCCACTTCATCAAGGAAGGCGCAGACGGCCGCACCTGCCAAGCGTGCCTGGACGAATACAGGAACTCACTGATCCCGACGGACGACACCGGCTCTTAGAAAAACGATACCCGGGCCGCGACCGGGCCTGACCGTCCGAGGCCCGTTTCCCCACTCGCGACGTCAAATCCAAGAGGTCCCACCCCGGTCTTCCCACCGCGGCGTTGCCGGTCTCTCAGGAGTCCGTTTGGGGCTCGAAGGGGAAGGAGGCCCCAGCGCCGGCCGGCAGATAGCCCTCCCCGAAAGCCTCCTGCATCCACCCCCGCGTCTCGTCGCCCGAACAGTGGCACGGGGCCACGTGCACCACGCCCAGTTTCTTGAGGGATTCGATCACGGACCGCACCTCACGCTCCGGCGCCCCGCCCATGTGGAAGCCGCCCATCACGGTGTCCGGCCGGGTGTCGGCGTGCGTCTTGGCCGCCTTGACAATCTCGACGATCCCCGGATGCGCGCAGCCGGTGATGACGACCAGGCCATGCCGCCCCTTCAAGTACAGCCCCTGCTCGGGGATGCCGCCGTCCAGGACGCCCGTGGTCCACGCCCCTTTGCAGACTTGGCAGGCCTCGTCAGTCTCTACCACTGTGGGCCCGGCCCCGCGGACCTCCCGCTTGAAGCCCTCCGGAAACATTTTCGGCAGGTACACGGTCACGCGGGCATTGGCCTCCAGGAAGCCGCCCAGCCCACCGGTATGGTCGTAGTGGATGTGGGACAGGACGACGGCGTCGATTTGCTTCGGGTCGATGCCGCATGCCCGCATGTTCGCCAGGAGGATGCGCCCGTCGCCGCCGGTGTCGAACAGGATGGTCTTTTCGAGCCCGGTGACGACGCAGGCGAATCCCCAGGAGGTCTTCAGGAGTTTGTCGAACGGATAATTGTCGAAAACGATTTGCACGACCAGGCCCTCCGGCTTTTTACGGTTGGTGCTTTGCCCCGGCGCTTTGATGGCGGGGTCCGAGCCGGCGGTGGAAGCGCATGCGGCCACCGCCACGGCGATCAGCGCCGGCACGGCCCCGCCGCTCCGCCATCCCCGTCCGGGCGAAAGCGTGTCGCCACGCATGTCCCTCGCCCTCCTTTCGGTTCGGCGGCGGACGGCTACTCGGCCGAGGCGTCGCACGCCGTCAGCGCGTACATGTCGCCCCGCTTCTCGAACGAGAGCCGGAGCCGTTCGTCGGGCAAGCGGAGAACCCGATTCCCGTCCGACGCCGGCGAGACGACGTGGGGTCTCACCGGCCGGCCCGGCTTGGAACGGGTCACGACCTTGCCGTCGGCGGTCTTGAACCCCCGGAGCCGCCAGGCGTTCTCGCGGAGCCACTGCTCGGGCGTCCCGCGAATCTGCGGCCCGGCCACAAACGGATCGTCTTCCGGCCGGACCGTCTTGGCGTCGGTCTTGCCGAAGACCAGGAGGAAACGGTCCGGCGCCGGAGGCGGCCCCTCGAACCAGAGGGAGAAGCCCGCCTCGGCCATCTCCTGTTTGACGGTCTCCGGCCGTATCTTGCGGCGATGGCTCGCCTCCCGCCGGGACAGCGGCGTCTCGGCCTTGCGGTCCAGCACGTAGACGCAGCCCGCCGGGGCCAGCCGCTCATGGAGCCTGGCCAACAAGGTCTTGCCATGAAAAAGCAGGTGGTAACTATCCAGGAAGAAGACCACGTCGATGGGCTCGGGACCCAGATGGGGATCGCCCTTTTCGGTCAGGGTCGAGGGAAGAGACACGTTCTCGGGCAGCGGCGGCCGTTCATCCTTCTGGGTCGCCCACTCTTCCAGGACGATCTCCAGCCCCTGGCCGGACGCGTGCCGGAGGATCGGCCCCATCAACTGCCGCGCGTCGCCCAAGGCGATGAAGACGGGCCGTTCGTATTCTTGCCGGAGCGGAAGGAAGAGGCGTGCCACCTGCTCCACCGGAAGGGGCTGAAACGTATCGGGGTCCCGGCCGGGGCCCTCGGCACCCTTCGGGCGCTGGAAGATGAGGACAAAGGGGTCCTTCTGGTGCCACAAGTCGTCCGGGCAGCCGACGAAGGCGAACCCTCCCTCCCGCGCTTCCCGGACGACCGTGGTCTCGGCGATCCAGAAATGCTTCTTCTCGCGGCGAGACTGATCGACCCAGTCGCGCAACGTCCCGCGGTGCCGGTCCACTACGAC
>CAYTJE010000321.1:0-3429 GCA_964437855.1 uncultured Anaerolineales bacterium
GCCACCCCCTCACCCTGCCCTCTCCCGCCGGGGGAGAGGGTGTGATGCCGCACGTCGTGCTCACGATCGCTCATGGCGCATCCCAATCCCGGTCAGGGCCTGCCGAGGGCACAGAGTGCGCCCGCGACGAAGCGGCTCGGGGGGAATACCTCGGAAGGCCCGACGTGGGATTGTACGAACCCGCCCTCCGGCCTTCAAGGGAAAGTTGATGGCGACCCCGCGGCCGCTTGCCATTTGCCATTCGTCGTTGCCTCGCCATTCGGGCCTCGTCATTCGGCAACCAGATACCGGTCGATGTGCTCGGCCACCTGGCGGCCGCCGGCAATCGCCCGGACCACCAGCGACGCCCCGTGAACGCAGTCGCTGGCGGCAAAGACGCCCTCCCGGCTCGTCATGCCGCGCGCGTCCACCTCCAGATTGCCACCCTCGTCGGTCGCCAGGCCCGACTCGGTCACCATCGGCCCGTGCCGGACGTGGACGAACCCGAGCGCGAGGAGCACGAGGTCGGCCTCCAGGTGGAACTCGGAGTCCGGCACCTCCTCGAAGGTGCGTTTGCCCTCGGCGTCGGGCTCGGACCACGCGATGCGGACGCACCGAAGGCCCCGCACGTCGATGCCGCCGTGGCCGAGGAACGCCTTCGTCAGGACGCTCCAGAGCCGCTCGCACCCTTCCTCGTGGCTGGTGCTCGTGCGCTTGATGGGGGGCCAGGCGGGCCAAGGGCAATCGGGCGGGCGCTCGGCGGGCGGTTCGGGCAGCAGTTCGATTTGCGTGATCGCGTCCGCCCCCTGCCGTCGGGCCGTGCCGACGCAGTCGGACCCCGTATCGCCCCCGCCGACGACGACCACCGTCTTGCCGCCCGCCCAGATGGCGCTCTCGTCCGGCACGTCCTCGCCGGCCACGCGGCGGTTCTGCTGGACGAGGAAGTCCATGGCGAAATGGATCCCTTCCAGCCCCCGGCCGGGGATCGTCAGGTCGCGGGGCTGCTCGGCGCCGACGGCCAGGAGAAGCGCGTCGAACTTGCTCGCGAGGTACCGCATCGAGACGTCGTCGCCGACGACGACGCCCGTCTCGAACGCGACGCCCTCGGCCCGCATCTGGTCGAGGCGGCGGTCGAGGACCCATTTCTCGAGTTTGAAGTCCGGGATACCGTACCGGAGGATGCCGCCCGGCCGCTCGCGCTTCTCGAAGACGACCGTCTCGTGGCCCGCGCGCGCCAGTTGCTGGGCCGCCGCCAGGCCCGCCGGGCCCGAACCGACGACCGCCACGCGCCGGCCGGTGGGGCGGCGCGGCGGCTCCGGACCGATGAGCCCCTCCCGCCAGCCGCGCTCCACCACCGCCAGTTCCACCTGCCGGATGGTCACCGGCTCGGCGCCGATGCTGAGGGGGCAGGCCGCCTCGCACGGCGCGGGGCACACGCGGCCGGTGATCTCCGGAAGGTTGTTCGTCGCGTGCAGGAACTCCAGCGCCCGCGCCCAGTCGCCCCGGTAGACCATCTCGTTGAACTCCGGGATGCGATTCGAGAGGGGGCACCCGAACGCGTGACAGAACGGAATGCCGCAATCCATACAGCGTGCGGCCTGCTCGGCGAGGGCCGCCTCCGTCAGGTGGCCTTCGACCTCCCGCCAGTCCCGGACGCGCTGCGCCACCGGCCGCTTCGGCGCGTTCTGCCGGACGTATTCCAGGAAACCGGTGGGCTTGGCCATCACGTCCCTCCCGCCAACCACAAATGTCAAACGACAATGATGAACAGGGAATGTTCAATGATGAACGGCGAACCGAATGCCGCCGTTCTGTCATTCTGAGGAGGCCGGACGGCCGACGAAGAATCTCGCCTTGACACCGCTGGCACGGCGAGATTCTTCGGCCCCGCCAGCGGGGCCTCAGAATGACAGCCCGTCGCAAGCGGACCGGCGAACACGGACCGCCCCCGGCGTCTCGGCGCGGCCTCGACGTTCGCGCCGTTGCCGTCGCCGTCGTTGCCGTCGTTGCCGTTGCCGTCAACTTCATCATTCATGATTCATCATTCCCTGTTCATGATTGTTGTTTCACCTTACCCAGAGTAGACCTCCTCGGTGGCCGAGACGGTCTCGGCGTCGCGGTCGGCCCGCATCTGCATCCGCGCGAGCACCTTGCGGTAGTCGATGGGCATCACCTTGACGAAGAGGGCCGAGCGGGCCTGCCAGTCGTCCAGGATGGCCCCGGCCACCGGGCTGCCGGTCGCCTCGGCGTGCCGCTCCAGGAGCGCCCGCAGGCGCGAGCGGTCCTCCTGGGTCCAGACGCTTTCCAGGTCGACCATGTCGAGATTGCAGCGGGTGCCGAACTGCTCGGACTCGTCGTAGACGTACGCGATGCCACCGCTCATCCCGGCGGCGAAGTTGTACCCCGTGGGGCCGAGCACGACCACCACGCCGCCGGTCATGTACTCGCACGCGTGGTCGCCGACGCCCTCGACGGCGGCGGTGGCGCCGGAGTTTCGGACGGCGAACCGCTCGCCGGCCAGGCCGCCCACGTACACCTCGCCGCCCGTCGCGCCGTAGAGGACGACGTTGCCGACGATGACGTTCTCGTGGGGCTGGAGGCGCGCGCCGGGCGGAGGCTTCAGGACGATCCGCCCGCCGCTCATCCCCTTGGCCAGGTAATCGTTCGCGTCGCCGGTCACGGTGATCGAGACGCCGGGGACGAGGAAGGCGCCCAGGCTCTGGCCCGCGCTGCCCGCCAGGTCGAGGCGGATCGTGTCCTCGGCCAGCCCGTCCGGGCCGTGCCGCCGGACGATCTCCCCCGAGAGCATCGCCCCGACCGCCCGGTGCACGTTGCGGACGGGCATTGCCAGGTGCACCGGCTCGCCGGCGTCGAGGGCGGGCCTGCATTGTTCGATGAGACGGGCGTCGAACCGCTCGCCCACATCTGCGCGGTGGTTCTCCGCAACCACCGCGCTTGCGCCGGCCGGCGCGCGGCCCGTACGGGCCGCGCTATTCCGGACCGCGCCGGCCCGGGTGCAGCGGCGGTCGGTCCGCTCGTCGGGCTCGGTGAAGGTCAGGAGGCCCGAGAGGTCCAGCCCGCGGGCCTTGAAGTGCTCGACCGCCGGCGCCACGTCCAGGCGGTCGGCCCGGCCGACCATCTCGTCGACCGCGCGGAACCCCAGGCCGGCCATCGTCTCGCGCAGGTCCTCGGCGATGAACCGCATGAACCGCTCCACGTGCTCAGGTCTCCCCCGGAACCGCGCGCGCAGGCGCGGATCCTGGGTGGCCACGCCCACCGGACAGGTGTTCATATGGCACTTTCGTGCCATGACGCAGCCCAGGCAGACGAGCAGCGCGGTGCCGAAGCCGAACTCCTCGGCCCCGAGGAGGGCGGCGACGGCGAGGTCGCGCCCGGTGCGCAGTTGCCCGTCGGTCTGGACGCGGATGCGGTCGCGCAGCCGGTTCGCCA
>CAYTJE010000322.1:0-3393 GCA_964437855.1 uncultured Anaerolineales bacterium
TGGTAGCCCCGGAGCCGAGGCCGAGGCTTTCTCCCCCGAAAAGTGCGCATGAACCTCACTTCTCCGGATAGACGTGCGGCTGTGCCCAGGTCTCGACCGCCTTGACCTGGGTCGTGGAGCAGTGCCGCCAGTCGATGGTCACCTTCTTGGTCTCGCCGGGTCCGATTGGCTCGCTGGCCCGGCGGTTGGCGGCCCCGACCACCTTGCCCTTCTCGTCGAGCAGCAGGGCCGTGATCACCATGTCTTTGACCGGCACCTCGCCGTGATTCGTGACGTGGGTCTCGATCAGTCCGCTCAGTTCCACGGCGTTCGGGTTGCCGATGGGGATGGCGTGGCTGGTTTCGAGCGGCGGCAGGTTGAGCGGGGCGCCGGGCGGATGCATCTCCACCAGCGCCGGCATGCGGTACCGCGGCCGGACGCCCTGGGCGTGCTCGCACGCCGCCACCACCGGCGCCGTGTACCCCGGGGGGAGGTTCAGGATAACGGCCGCGGCGTCGCCCACCTTCTCGCCGTCCTCGCTCTCCCACAGGCCGACGGTCACTTTCAGGGCCCGGATCATCTCGCCCGATTTGTTCGTGACGCGGCCGACGGCGTAGGTGACCGTCTCGTCCCGGTACCCGAACAGGAGGCGTTTGATGTCGACGACGAGGTCGGAGATCTGCGGCGTGGCGGGGGCGACCGGCTCCGGCGGGGCGGCGCCGGGCACGTGGCCGGCACCCGTCTCGGTGCCGGGCGGCGCGACGCCGCCGGGCGTCACCGGGCTTGGGGCCGCGCCGCCCCGGGCGGCCGGTGGCTCCTCCGCGCCCTCCTCTGTGGCTCCGCTACCGCCGCCGAAGACCATCACCAGCCCCACGCCGGTGCCGACCAGGGCCAGGCCGATCAGGACGGCCCAGACGATGGCGACGTTCCGGCTCCGCACGCCGCCCCTGACCACGGGGGCGCGGCGCAGGTCGGCCGCGCTGCGGGGAGACCGCTGGCGGGCCGCCCCCGGACGGGGCGACGGTCGGCGACCCGACCCCCGAGACGACCCGCGGCCGCCGGAGGCGCGGCGGCCCGGCGACGCCGCCTCCCCCTGGATGGCCCGGACGGCCTCCGCCGCCGTCTCCGTCCGCTCCGGGATCTTCACGATGGTCTTGCAGTGGGGGCACCGGACCTCGCGGCTCAACTGGTCCGGGCGCAGGCGGAAACGCTTTTGGCAATAGCCGCACTGGGCTTCGACGGTTTCGGCCATCCGGAGCGGCCTCCTCCGACAGTGGATACGACTGAACGGCCGGTTCGTCGGCCCGTGGAGCGGGTGGCCCGACCCGCCGCCCCTCGGGCCGCCGGTCCGCCCGAGGCCGCTTCACCCACCGTAGAAGACGCGATGGTCGTAGGTCCGTTTGTCCCGCCGCTTCTTCTGATGGCCTTCCAGGTCGCCGTGATACTCCGCGTGGAAGAAGCGGGCATCGTACGCGGGGGCGGGCACGGCCTCGCGCCTGCCCCGCATCGCAGCCGCCAGGTGCACGAGGGCCAGCGGCACCTCGTCGCCGGTGCGGGCCCAGTCCCGGCCCGAGCGGGGGAACAGCCCGGTCGCCGTCTGCGTCCGCAGGAGGTTGTCGGCGACGCGAGCGGCCAGGTCCGTGAAGGCGCGGTCCCCGGTGCCCTTGGCCAGTTCGAGCAGGGTGTAGATGGCTTCCCAGTGGCGGGAGCCGGTGTCGCGGTCGAGCGCGCGGCCCTTGCCGTCGGGCGAGCCCACGTCGCCGAGCCCGCGCTGCCCGGCGATACGCCGGACCATCGTCCAGTGCGCCTCGTCCCCGGTCAGCCGCCAGGCCAGCGCGTAGCCCCACAGGATGAAGCCGTCGGCCGGGCGAGGGGCAAAGGATTTCGGCACGTAGTAATCGCTCCGCGCCTTCTTCCACTCCAGCGTCGTGCCGTCGATCATGCGGGCGATGAACGTGCCGGTCTCGGCGTCGTAACACTGGCGGGCGTAGATGGCGAGGTCCTCGGCCGCCCCGCGGATGAGGTCGCGTCCGACGGCCGCCCGCTCGCCCCCGGCGGCAACCAGGGCCAGGCCGTCCTGCATCTGGGCCAGCGGCAGACGGTGATACCGGCACGTCTGATGGTACGAGGCCACGATCTTGGCCTCGTTGATCGTCGGATGCACGTGGCCGAGGGCGTCCTGGGCCCGGTCGTGCTCGCGGTAACTGAGTTGCCCGCCGCAGAGGCCCGTCTTCGGATGCCGGCCCTGCTGCCACCGCCGGACCAGCCGGCGGGACCACCTCAGCGCCCCCGCCTCATCGCCGAGGGCGGCCGCCATCACGCTGCTGTGCAGGAGCGGCGGCGTGACGTTGACGAACGACAGGTTCCCGCCCTTGGCCGGGAACGGCACCTCCAGGTCCTCGGTAAACGGATGGTCCCACCCCGCGGGGTAATCCTTCTGCGTATCGGCGTGGCGGTTGTAGTCCAGCCGCTTCCAGTCCAGGACGTGACCCGCCCAGATCATGTTCATGAGGCGCCGCGTCCGCTCGGCGTCCACCCGCCACAGGAGCCGGTAGTACGGGCGGTGGCCCTTCACCTCGTGGATGCGGAAGCCGTACTGGCCGACGGGCTTTTCGGAGGCCAGGTCCCACGCGGCATGCCCGCCCCAGTAGAGCAGCCCGTTGGGCGTCTGGAGCCGCTCCAGGGCGCAGCGGGCGGCGTCCTCGGCGGCCTTCCGATACCGGCCCTCGCCCGCCAGGGCCGTCAGGCCGTCCAGGAGCCGAAGCAGCGGCTGTTGGCTGGCAAAGTTCGAGAGGACCCACGTCTGCCCGTCCTTCTTCCACCGGACCGGCTCCAGCGTCTCGACGTGCAGGCCGTCGACGAACAGCGGCGTCCGCTCCGGGCCGTACGTATCCCGGCCGCGGGCCAGGACGGCGTCGGCGAAGGTGCGCGCGGCCTTCAGGTAGGGCCCGGCCCGGTCCGATTCGGCGGCGACAGCCGGGGACGCGACCGCCAGCAGCATCGCCGCCGCCCACACCGCCTGCGTCCATCGTCTCATGGGAAACACCTCCGTACGAGATGCGCCGCGACCCCGCGTCAATCGTACCACACCGCCCGGGCGATACAAGCGGAACCCGCGCGGCGGGGGGCGGGGCCGTCCCCGCGGCGGCGGGCTCGAACGGCGCGCACCGTATGACGCGGCTTCGGTGGCACCCGACCGGTCCGGTTTTTCCTTGACCCTCCGCGCCCCCCGGCCGATAGTACCCGGCGATGACGCGGCGCGCCGCCAAACCGGTTCCGGGCAACGACTGCTAGCGCCCGGGGCCCGCGCGCCGACGCAAGGCCCACGGCCTCGGGACGCCCCTCCCGGGGCCTGCTTTGTTAGGGCGACTTTGTCAACTTCGCCATCATCCACAAAGGCCGTGGCGCGGTGCC
>CAYTJE010000323.1:0-3382 GCA_964437855.1 uncultured Anaerolineales bacterium
CGCGCGAACGCCCGGTTGCCTCGCCGGTCCGGGTGCCTCATAAGGCTACTTTGTCAACTTCGCCATCATCCACAAAGGCCGTGGCGCGGTGCCCCGTCGTGGGCACCGCGCGGTGGGCAAGACGGCCCGCCGCGCTAGAGTCGTTGTCGGTTGGTAAGAGTTGACAAAGTAGCCCTAACCCTTGGAGGAGCGATGCCCATGCGCCGTGCGGTTCGAACTTGCCTGTCGGCCGCCGCCTTGGCCCTTCTGCTGTTCGCCCCGGTGATGGCCCGCGGCGGTCAGGGCGCGGAGGTCTACGTTTCGCCCGACGGTGACGATTCCTGGAACGGCCGCCTGCCCGCCCCCGACGGGAAGGGCGGCGGGCCCTTCGCCACGCTCCGCCGCGCCCGCGACGCCCTGCGCCGGCTGACGGCCGACGGCCGGCGGGCCGGGCCCGTCACGGTGCTCCTCCGCGGCGGCACGTATCGCTTGACCGAGCCGCTGGTCCTGGAGCCGAAGGACTCCGGCACCCAGGACGCACCGGTCACGTATGCGGCGTATCCCGGCGAGCGGCCGGTGGTCAGCGGCGGCCGGCGCATCACCGGCTGGAAAGCCGGCGGCGACGGCGCCTGGCAGGTCCGCTTGCCCCAGGTGAAGGCCGGCCGGTGGCGGTTCCGCCAGTTGTTTGTGGACGGCCATCGCCGACCCCGCGCGCGGATGCCCAACGAGGGCTGGTTCCACCTCGTCGGCCTCGTCAAGCCGAAGGACCGCGGCGACGCCGTCAACCGCAGGGCGTTCCGCTTCAAGCCCGGCGACATCCGGGCGGACTGGACGAACCTCCGCGACGTGGAGATCGTCAAGTTTTTCGGCTGGAGCGAGACCCGTCTGCCCATCGCCCGCGTCGACGAGCCGGAGCACGTCGTTTGGTTTGCCGGCCCGTGCAGCCGATCCAAGCGGCGCCCGTTCGACTGGTACGGTCCGCGGTACGTGGTCGAGAACGTGCCCGAGGGGCTCGACCGCCCCGGCGAGTGGTATCTGGACCGCAAGACCGGCGTCCTCTCGTACCGGCCCATGCCCGGCGAGACGATGGGCGAGACGCCCGTCGTGGCCCCGGCGCTCGATTGCCTGGTCCGCCTGGAGGGCGATGCCGCGTGCGGCGACTTTGTCCGGCACGTCACGTTCCGCGGTCTGACGTTTGCACACGGCGGTGCGGCGTTTCCCGAGGGCGGTTACCAGGAACGGCAGTCCGACGTCTTCGTGCCGGGGGCCATCCGCGGCACGGGGCTCCGGCACTGCCGGTTCGAGGGCAACGAAATCGTCCACGTCGGCACGTACGCCATCGAGTTGCTCGCCGGCAGCCGGCACAATGCCATCGTCGGCAACCACATGCACGACCTGGGGGCCGGCGGTGTCAAGGTCGACGGCCCCCGCCGGCCCCCCACGCCCGACGAGGAGACGAGCCATACCGTCATCACCGACAATCGCATCCACGACGGCGGCCATATCTACCTCGGCGGGACGGGCATCTGGGTGGGACACAGCGGACACAACACCATCAGCCACAACGCGGTCCACGACCTGTACGGTATGGGCATCTCCATCGGATGGGTGTGGCGGTACGTCCTGACACCCGCCCACCACAACATCGTGGAATATAACCACGTCTACGACCTTGGCCACGGCAAGGTGGGTGCGAGCAGCGGCCTCTACACGCTCGCCCGCCAGCCGGGCACCGTGCTCCGCTGCAACCTCGTGCACGACATCGTCCGGTACACCGACGGCCCGACGCACCCGACGTTCGGTATCCAGGTGGACAACGGCAGCGGGGAGATACTCTTCGAGAAGAACGTCGTCTACAACGTGCCGGACGCCTGCTGGAAGCAGATGGGCCAGAAGCACGTCGTCCGGAACAACATCTTCGCCTTCGCCGACGGCTACGAGATTCTTCGCCGGCGGGATGAAGGCGCTCTCACGTTCACGCGCAACATTGTGCTCTCCGACGACGGCAAGATCTTCGGTGACAGTTGGACGAAGCAGAACTACCAGGCCGACCACAACCTCTACTGGGACACGTCGGACCAGCCGCAGGACTTCGGGGGCAAGTCGTTCCAGGCGTGGCAGGCGGCCGGGCATGACCGGCACTCGCTGTTTGCGGACCCGAAGTTCCGGGACCCGGCGGCCGGGGACTTCCGCCTGCCGCCGGAGTCGCCGGCCTTCAAGGTCGGCTTCGAGCCGATTGACCTCCGCACCGTGGGCCCGCGCGATGCGGGCCCGTAGTCCTGCTGCGCCACCCTTGTGCGCGGCCCGTACGGGCCGCGCAGGCTCACAACCGAACCGTGGCGCGCGGTCCGCACGGACTGCGCAGAATGCCTTTGTAGCGTTGTCGTGGTAGAGCCGCGGACGGCTCGGAGAAGCCGGCAGCCCCATGGCCCTTGCCCTTGCCATCACGGGAATCGTCCTCGGCCTGGTCATCCTGGCCGTGGGGCTGGCCGGGTGCATCCTGCCTGTGCTGCCGGGGCCGCCGATTGCGTTCCTCGCGCTGCTCTGCCTCCAGGCCACGGGGGTGCACGATTACGGGGTCGCGACGCTGGTTGTGCTCGGCGGGCTCTCGGTGCTGGTGGCCGTCCTGGATAACCTCGTGCCCGTGTGGGGCGTCCGGCGGATCGGCGGCTCGAAGGCGGGTATCCTGGGCGGGGCCGTGGGCGTGGTCGTCGGCCTGTTCGTGTTTCCGCCGTTCGGCATCATCCTGGGACCGCTCGTCGGGGCCGTCCTGGGGGAACTGGTCGCCGGGAGCACGGCGAAGAAGGCCGTCACGTCCGGGGCGGGCACGCTCGTGGGGTTCCTGTGCGGGGCGCTCGCCAAAACGGCCCTCACGTCGGTTATCGCGGGGTACTTCGTGTGGGGGGCGATCCACGTGTTCTGGGCCGCCCAGGGCTGACGATCCGGGTTTTCAGCGGTTTTCCCCGGTGGCGTTTGCCGGTCCTCTCTCGTATAATATGGTGGAACTGTTTGCGGGATGAGTGTGCCATGATTGCGCCGGATGACAATCGCTCGCCTGAGCCGGAATCGGCTGTCCCCGCCAAGGTGGATGAAACGGCGGTCGCCGCCCCGGAAAACCTCCGCCTCGAAGACATCTTCGAGAAGACGATCTACCACTTCCTCGATCCGGTGGGCGAGTATCTGCGGGATCCGAGCGTCACCGAGGTCATGATCAACGGCGGGGACGAGGTGTACATCGAGCGCAAGGGCCAACTGGAATTGACCGACGCCAGGTTCCCCAGCGAAGCGGCGTTGATGGCGGCCGTGCGGAACCTCCTCCAGTACGTTGGAAAGCGGGTGGACCCCGACCGGCCGATGATGGACGCCCGGCTGCCGGACGGCTCGCGCGTGCACGTGGCCATGC
>CAYTJE010000324.1:0-3352 GCA_964437855.1 uncultured Anaerolineales bacterium
GATGACCTGAAAGACCGCATCCAAGCGGCCGCCGAGGCCCTCAGATCCGCGGGCGCCCGCGAGGTCTACGTCTTCGGCTCTGCCGCCACGGGCCGCCTCCGCGAGGACTCCGACATCGACCTTGCCGTGGCCGGCCTGCCGCCGAAACGCTTCCTGGAGGCCATGGGTCGCGCGGCGCGTGCAATGGGTCGCCCCGTCGACCTCGTGGACCTGGATGAGGAGAATCCCTTCACCGACTACCTTCGCCGGAAAGGGGGGCTCCAGCGTGTCGCCTGAGTTGCGCGAGAGATTGGCCGTGGAACAGGGCATGCTGCGACGGCTCCTCGATGAATCTGCACCTCTGATCAACCGCTGTCGCCGGGAACCACCCGGGTCCCCCGAACGGTGGGCTCTGGCCGCCATGCTGCACTCCTTCTACAACGGCGTTGAGAACCTCTTCAAGCGCATAGCGGTGGCGTGCGACGGCAGTACACCCGGCGGCCCGTCGGCACATCGCGACTTGCTCGACGCCATGGCCCGGTCCGGTGCTTCCCGGCCCCGCGTGATCACGGATGCAATGCGCGACGTGCTCGAACGGTATCTCGATTTCAGGCATATGTTCCGCCACGCCTACACCTTCGACCTGCGCTGGGACAAGATGGCCGACGCCGTATTCGGCTGCGAAGAAACGCTGAGGCAACTTGAATCAGAACTGGCCGTCTTCTGCGATGCCATGGAGGGGAAGCCGGAGTGACCGAGACCAATCCGAAATCCGCATTCCGAAATCCGCATTCATGAAGATTCTTGGCATCGATCCCGGCCTCGAACGCACCGGCTACGGCGTCGTCGACGGCGCCGGCGGCGGGGCCCACCCTGCCCTCGTCGAGGCCGGCGTCATCCGCACGCGGCAGGAGGACGACCTCGCGGACCGCCTCCTCGAAATCCACGCGGGCCTCGCCTCGGTCCTCGCGGAGTTCAACCCCGACGCCGTCGCCGTCGAGGCCCTGTACGCCCACTACAAGCATCCGCGGACGGCCATCCTGATGGGCCACGCCCGCGGCGTCATCTTCCTGGCGGCCGCCGAGACCGGCAAACCCGTCGCCAGTTACAACGCCACGCAGGTCAAGAAGTCCCTCACGGGCAGCGGGCACGCCGGCAAGGTCCAGATGCAGCGGGCGATCCAGGCGGCTTTTGATCTGGCCGAGCCGCCCCAGCCCGCCGACGTCGCCGACGCTCTGGCCGTCGCCCTCTGCCACGCGCACCACGCCGTCCGGGTGACCGAAGCGCCATGATCGCACGCATCAGCGGCCAACTCGAGAGTATCACAGACGACCGGGCGGTCGTGGCGGCCGGGCCCGTGGCCTACGAGGTCATGGTGGCACCGACCACGGCTGACAACCTTCGCCCGCACCTCGGCCGCCAGGTCACGCTCCACACGCTGCAATACTTCGATGGAAACCCGGCGTACGGCCAGATGGCGCCGCGTCTCGTGGGGTTCCTGACCGAGACCGACAAACGCTTCTTCGTCCTCTACGTGAGCGTGCAGGGCATTGGCATCGGTAAGGGGCTGAAGAGCCTGGCCCTGCCGGTCGAGCGGATCGCGGCGGCCATCGAGGCCGGCGACGCCGGCACGCTGGCCGGTTTGCCCGGCATCGGACGCCGCACCGCCGGCAAGATCGTGGCGGAACTGGCCGGCCGCCTCGACGAGTTCGCCCTCGCCGCCGCCGAAGCGGGCGCCGAGCAGCCCGAGTCGAAGCAGGAAGCGATCTCGGTCCTCATGAGCCTGGGCCTGGCGCGCCCGGAGGCAGCCGACCGCGTCGACGCCGCCTACCAGCGCCTCGGCGCCGACGCCGAGGTCGAGGCCATTGTCCGCGAGGCGTTCCACCAGGGACCGACCTCGGCGGAGGGATGACTGACGGCGCACGACGTGCGGAAGTACCCGCGACCTGACGGTCGCGGCTCCAGCGACGCCGAGCCCGCTGCGTAAGCAGCGGGGTACGTCGGAGCAACGACCGTAATCCAACGAGGCGCTTATGCCCCGCCAACGCATCGTCAGCCCGGAAAGCCAGGGACCCGACGAGGACCGGTCCTCGCTGGCCCTGCGCCCCACGCGCCTGGAGGAGGTCATCGGCCAGGCCGACCTGTGCGAGAAACTCACCATCGCCATCCAGGCCGCCAGGCAGCGCAAAGAGCCGCTGGAGCACCTCCTCTTCCACGGCCCGCCGGGGCTCGGCAAGACCACCCTTGCCCACGTCGTGGCGGCCGAGATGGAGGCCGGCATCAAGACGACCTCCGGCCCGGCCCTGACGCGGCCGGCGGACCTGGTGGGCATCCTCACGAACCTCCAGGCCGGCGACGTGCTGTTCATCGACGAGGTCCACCGCCTCGGGCCGGTCGTCGAGGAGTTCATCTACCCGGCGATGGAGGACTTCCGGATCGACATCACGGTGGACCGCGGCTCGTTCGCCCGGACCATCAACGTGCCGCTCCAGGCGTTCACGATGATCGGTGCCACGACGCGGGCGGGGTTCCTGAGCGCGCCGCTGCGGGAACGCTTCGGCATCTTCCACCACTTCGCGTTCTACCCTGAGGGCGATTTGGTGGAAGTGGCCCGCCGGGCCGCCCGGCTGCTGGAGGTGGAGGCCGAGGAGGCGGCCCTCGGCGAGATCGCCCGACGCAGCCGCGGCACGCCGCGCGTCTGCATCCGCCTGATGCGCCGGGTCCGCGACTTCGCCCAGGTCAAGGCCGACGGCCGCATCACCAGCGATATCGCCAGCCGGGCCCTGGAGATGGAGGCCGTGGACGAGGGCGGCCTCGATGCCCTCGACCGCAAGTTCCTTCACACGCTCATCGGCACGTACGAGGGCGGACCGGCCGGCATCGAGGCCCTCGCCGCCACGCTCAACGAGGAGGTCGATACGCTCGTCGACATGGTCGAGCCGTACCTCCTGAAGATCGGGTACGTGGCCCGGACCCGCCAGGGCCGCGTGGCCACGCCCCCCGCCTACGACCATCTCGGCATGAAGCCGCCGAAGGGCGGGAACAAGGGCAAACAAACCGGCGAGGAGCCGGACCTGTTCGACGATGAAGGCTAGGTTTCCCCGGGCTGGCGCCCGGGGCTACGTGCAGGCGTGCCTCCGGCACGCGAAACCCTCAGCAACCTTCAGAGCAGGTCCACGAACTCGTCTACCGTCATGCGTGCCGCGCGGATGAGCGATCGGAGCGTGCCGGGCGCGAGTTCACGGTGCTGGGGCACGGAGAGACTGGCCATCTCCCCTTCCTTGAGCATCACAACGTGGCTGCCCCTCTGCCGGTCTCGGCGCCACCCGGCGCGCTCGAAAGCCTTGACGGCCTTGGCGCCCGAGATGACCGG
>CAYTJE010000325.1:0-3338 GCA_964437855.1 uncultured Anaerolineales bacterium
CCGCCTTGGCGGCCGCAGCCGCCTCGCGCGGTGCATCGGGAGATACACCGCGCGGGATGTTTTGGGTCAGGTCTGCCGGCGGACCGAGGCGACCAGCACGTAGTCGAGGCCCTCCAGGCCCTTCAGGGCGCGGTGATCGCGGAGCACCTGCTCGGCGGTCCGGTCCTGGGCCTGGAGGATCTGGAGGGTGCCCTGGCGGCTGTAGAGGCGGATCTTGTCGACACCGGCCGTGGCCAGGGCCGCCGGCAGGGCCCTCAGGACCATGGCCTCGAGGCCGGCGCGGCGGGCGTCGGCGCCGGTGGTCACGCCCGCCACCCCCACGCGGGCGGGCGGGTCCGGCTCCAGCCCCTGCATTATCTGGCGGACCAGCGCGCCGACGAGCGTGGGCAGTTGGTCGGTGCCCTGGGCCACGCCGGAGGCGCGAAGCCGGCCGGCGGCCAGCCCCGTCTCGGTCTCGACCAGGCAGATGGTGACACGGTAGAGGGCGTCGGGTACGTCGGGACCGGTTGTTCCGGCCGTCCGCCGGCCGGGGATGATGGCGAGATAGGGTTTGAGTCTGGCCTCGGCGGGCGCCGGCTCGCCCTCCAGGACCAGCGTGGGGAACGCCTCCTGGAGCCGCCGGACCGCCGGCGACACGATCTTCGGACGGGCGTCGGCCCGGCCCACCTTGCTCGCGTCGTCGAAGATCTCCGGGCCGAACGCGCCGACCGACACGGTGCTCTTCGACGGGCCGTGGTACACGTACGCCTCGTAGCCCTGGTCGCGGAGCCGGCGGCCGTAGGCCTGGGCCCGGCCCATGCGGCCCGGGGCCTCCCAACTGGCGACGATCAGGGTGTACCGGCCGTCGGCCTCCTCCAGCGGCCAGGGGTTCTTCGGCAGGGGTTCGGGCACCGGCATGAGCATGACGCCGGCGAACGGATACTGGCCCTGGGCGTCGCGGATACGGCGGGCGCGGCGGAGCATCCGGTCGGCCTCGGGGTCCTTCCAGGAGTCGAACCGTCCCGCGCAGACGCTGGCGTACTGATCGCCCTCGACGGTGAAGACCTCCTGGAGGCCCTGGGCGTGGAGTTCGCCGGCCAGTCGGCGGGCGCTCGCGACCGCCTCCGGCCCCTCGTACTCGAGCAGGAGGACGGTCAGGCGGCGGTCCCCGGCCGTCGCCGGCCCCTGACAGCCGGCGGCCGCGAGCAGGGCACCCGCCATCGCGAGCGCGGCGGCCGCCGCGGGGAGCCAACGGCGTGGTGCATGCGGCACGTTCATCGGGGTCCTCCCATGGTCGGCCCGTCCCGCGGGTCGCCCCTGCCCGCCCCTACGGGCGGCGCCGCACCCGTCGAGCCGGCCGCGGCGACGGTTGCGCCGTTCGAGCCGGCCGCGGAAGCGGTCCGTGGGACCCGTCCATACGGACCCGTGCCGTAAAAGGGTCGCCGTAAAAGGGCCGGTTATCTCAACCCGCCGCGCGCGAGAGACCGCGTGGGTGCCCATACGGGTCTACGCTTCGCTCCGACAAGCACCCACCCTACGTACGGCGTGAAAACGCCAAAAGCCACGGCGAGATTCTTCGCTCGCGTCGCTCGCTCAGAATGACAGAGAAACTACGACTTCCGCGCGCGGCTCGAGGCGCCTATTCCCCTTTTACCGCGCGGGCCTGGTGTTTGGCCAGGGTTTGGCAGCCGGTCCGGGCCAGGCGAAGCAGCCGCGTCAGGTCGGCCCCGGAGAAGGTGGCCTCCTCGCCGGCGGCCTGGACCTCGATGAGCCGGCCGGCGGCGGTCATCACGATATTGGCGTCGACGGCGGCCCGGCGGTCGTCGGCATAGTCGAGGTCCAGCAGGGCCTCGCCGTCCACGAGGCCGCAACTCGTCGCGACGACCTGCTCGGCCATGGGGTCCGGGGTGTCGGCGGGGAGCCGGCCGTCGGCCCGGCCCTTGGCCACGGCCCGGGCCAGGGCCACCCATCCGCCCGTGATGGCGGCGCAGCGTGTCCCGCCGTCGGCCTCTAAGACGTCGCAATCGACGATGACCTGGTTGGGCCCGAGGGCATCGAGCCGCATGCCCGCCCGCAGGGCCCGGCCGATGAGCCGGCGGATCTCCGTGCCGCGGCTGCTCGTGCCGCCCGGGCCCGGCCGGCGGACCCGCTCGCCCGTGGAGGCCGGCAGCATGCCGTACTCAGCCGTCACCCACCCCTTGCCGCCGCCCCGGAGCCAGCGGGGCAGGCGGTCCTCGATCGTGGCCGTGCAGACGACGCGGGTCCGGCCGAGGGTCACCAGGCACGAGCCGTCGGCGCTCGTGATAAAGCCCGGCGTGATGCGGATCGGGCGGAGGCGGTCGGCGGCGCGGCGGCGGGATGGCATGACACTTCGCCTTATTGGGGTCACGTGCGGTTCGACCACCGTCGTTCGAGCCGCGAACGTAAGTTCGCGGGTACCCGACGGTGCGGCGCGACTTGGGCAACCCAAACTCGCGCCGACGTTCGACCGTACCCCGCTGCTTACGCAGCGGGCGCGAAAGGCACGGCGCCGCGAAACGCAGCCGGCTCGAACGGCGTACCCTACGCCTGCCACTGGCGCATCGCGTCGGCCAGGATGTCAAGGCCCTCGTCGAGTTGGTCGCGGGTGATGGTCAGCGGCGGCATGATGCGCAGGACCGTCTCGTGGGTGCAGTTGACGTGGAGGCCCTTCTCCAGGCACGCCGCCACCAGGTCCTGGCCGTTCTGCGCGAGGTCCACACCGACCATGAGCCCCGTGCCGCGCACCTCGGCCACCAGCGGCGTCTCCTGCTTCAGTTCCAGGAGCCGTCGGCGGAGGTACTGGCCCATGTGCTGCGCATTCTGAAGCAGGTCCTCGTCGCGGACGATCTCGAAGACGGCGCAGCCGGCGGCGGCGGCGAGCGGGTTCCCGCCGAACGTGGACGCGTGCGTGCCGGGCACGAGGCGGTCGGCCACCTCCGGCCGGGCGCACATGGCGCCGATGGCCACGCCCCCGCCCAACTGCTTGGCCAGGGTCATGATATCCGGTACAATGTCGGATTGCGGATTGCGGATTTCGGAATTCGGACTGGGTTGCGCGTCGACGTCGCCGGCGGGTTCGCGCACTTCGCTTCGCGTTGCGGCTAAACGGGCGTCATCGCCTGCACCTTGCGAGTGGGCCTGTTCCGCATTCCCCGTTCCACCTTCCGCATTCCCGACCGCCTGGTACCCCCACCACGTGCCGCAGCGGCCGACGCCGGTCTGGACCTCGTCGATGATGAGCAGCATGCCGCGCTGGTCGCACAGGTCGCGGAGGGCGCGGAGAAAGTCGGCGCGGGCAAGGTTCACCCCGCCCTCGCCCTGGACGACCTCCAGGAGGA
>CAYTJE010000326.1:0-3304 GCA_964437855.1 uncultured Anaerolineales bacterium
TGCTCATCGTGTCGGGCATCGTCAGGACGAGGCGGTACCCGCGGGCGGCGCAGACCAGCGCCAGGCCCACGCCCGTGTTGCCGCTGGTCGGCTCGACGATGACGGCGCCGTCCTGGAGGCGTCCCTCGGCCTCGGCGGCCTCGATCATGGCCACGCCGATGCGGTCCTTGACGCTGGCGCAGGGGTTGAACGCTTCGAGTTTGGCCAGGACCTCCGCCGCCGCGCCGTCGGTCACGCGGTTCAGGCGGACCAGGGGCGTCCGGCCGATCGTCTGCGTGATGTCGTCGAAAATGCGAGCCATCGGTTGCGCCTCCTTCGTGTCGGTCCCGCAAACGAGTGTTACCCGCACTCTCCGGGAGGGCGGTTTCAACCGCCGGTCGAGGCTGCGGAAGGCCCGGCGCGGACTTCCTGCCGCTCCTCCCGCCCGAAGGGCGAGATCTCCCGCAGCCGGCGGATGATGCCCGGCATCACCTCCAGCACCTTATCAATCTCCTCGTCCGTCGTGTACCGGCTCAGGCTGAACCGGACCGAGCCGTGGGCGGCGGTGTACGGGACGCCCATCGCCCGCAGGACGTGGCTCGGTTCCAGGCTGCCGCTGGTGCACGCCGAGCCGCTGGAGGCGCAGATGCCGTGCTCGTCGAGGAGAAGCAAGATCGATTCGCCTTCGACGTACTCGAAACTGACGTTCGAGGTATTGGGCAGCCGCGCGACGGGGTCGCCGTTCAGGCGAGCGCCCGGACACCGCTCGAGCAGGCCGCGCTCCAGGCGGTCGCGGAGGGCCCTGACACGGGTCTGTTCCTCCTGGAGGTGCCGCTTGGCCAGTTCCGCCGCCGCGCCGAGGCCGACGATGGCCGGCACGGCCTCCGTGCCGCCGCGGCGGCCGGCCTCCTGGTGACCGCCCACCAGGGACGGATGGAACCGCGTGCCCCGGCGGACGTACAGCGCCCCGACGCCCTTCGGCGCGTGCAGTTTGTGCCCGGAGAGGCTCAGCATGTCGATCGGCAGGTCCGAAACCTGCATCGGCACCTTCCCCACCGCCTGCACGGCGTCGGTGTGAAACAGGACGCCGTGGTCGCGGCACATGCCGGCCAGGTCCTCGACGGGCGAGAGGACGCCGGTCTCGTTGTTCGCCCACATGACCGAGACCAGCGCCGTGTCGTCGTCGACGGCGTCGCCGAGGTCGGCCACGCTGATACGGCCGCGGGCATCGACCGGCAGGGACGTGAGGCGGTAGCCGTCCTCGTGCTGGAGCATCTCGGCCAGGTTCTTGACCGCCGGGTGCTCGACGGCGCTCGTAATAAGGTGCCGGCGCCCGCCCCGGACGGCCAAGGCGCTGCGGATGGCCGTGTTGTCGCTCTCGGTGCCGCAGGAGGTGAAGAGGATCTCGGTCGGATGGCACCCCAGGAGGTCGGCCACCTGCTGGCGGGCCCAGTCCACGGCCTTGGCCACCTGCCCGCCGAAGGTGTGGATGCTCGACGGGTTGCCGTACAGGTCCGTCAGGTACGGCCAGATGGCCTCGCGCACCTCGGAGGCCACGGCGGTGGTGGCGTTATTGTCAAGATAGATGACCTTGCGCATCGCGTATCTCCCGTTCATTCAGCGGGGGCGTGGGCGGCGACCTCTTCCACCGTGATGTCCGGGTCCACCTGTTCGCGAAGGCGCTGCTGGAGGAGGTCGCGCAGCGTCACGCCGCGGACGCCGCAGTGGGCGCAGGTGCCGCCCAGGGCAACCTGGACGCGGCGGTCCACCACGTCGACGAGTTCGACGTCCCCGCCGTCGCGCTGGAGGGCGGGCCGGATCTCCTCGTCGATGGCCTGTTCGATGCGGCGGATCCGCTCCAGGTTGGTCATGCCGGCCGGGGCCGGCGCTTCCGCCTTGGGCGCAGCCCCCGGCTCGGCCCGGACGCGGTCGATGATTTGCTGGATTGTCTCGTGGCAGCCGCCGCAGCCCCCGCCGGCCTTCGTCCAGTGGGTGACCTGCTCGACCGTCTGGAGCCCCTCGGCCCGGACCACCTTTTCGATGAGTTTGTCCGTGACGCCGAAACACCGGCAGACGACCTGCCCTTGGTCCGCGTCCTCGAACGGCTGGTGGCGGTACCGCGCGATGGCCTTCTGGAGCGCCTCCATCCCCATGACCGAACAGTGCATCTTGGCCTCGGGCAGGCCGTCGAGGTAGGCGGCAATGTCGTCGTTGGTGATACGTCCGGCCTCCTCGATCGTCTTGCCGCGGATCAGTTCGATCAGGGCGTCGGAGGAGGCAATGGCGCTGGCGCAGCCGAACGTCTGGAACTTGGCGTCGCGGATACGGCCGGCGTTGTCGAGCCGGACCATCAGCCGCAGGGCGTCGCCGCAGACGATGTTGCCGACGGTGGCATCGAGGTCGGGGTTCTCGATCTCGCCGACGTTCCGGGGACGGAGGAAATGCTCTCGGACCTTTTCGCTGTAGTCCCACATCGCGGCCTCCTCCGGCCGGGAAGGCTGGTAGGCGGCCGCGATCTCTGCCACTGACGCGGGCCGCCACTACCCAACTATCCCGACCGGTTCGGTCAGCCTATTCTTCCAAAAAATCCCCCCTCCTCGCATCAGCCGCTTCAGACCGAGCCCGCCGGCGACGCCTTGGCGTGACGCGCCTCTTTTCTAACGAGATTGGCAAAGGTCGTGTCGTCGAAGACATCGGAGAGGGCCGCCCGGGCCCGTTCCCACATGGGGAAGAAGATGCAGTTGCCGGAGAGGGGGCACTCCCAGCCGCTGCTCTCGACCTGGCAGTGGACGGGCCCGATCTCGCCTTGGATCGCCCGGATGACCTCGCCGACGGTGATCTCGGCCGGGTCCCGGGCCAGGAGGTACCCGCCTCGGGCCCCTCGCCGGGACACGACATAGCCGGCCTGCTTCAACTGGCCGAGGATGATCTCGAGAAACCGCGGCGGGATGGCTTGGACTCGGGCGATCTCGGCCACGCTGACGGGCTCGCCCCCGCCCCCGCCCCGGCGGGCCAGTTCGAAAATGGCCCGCAACCCGTACTGGCATTTCTGGGAGATGAGCATGGCATCTGTACCCCGAGGCTCCGATTGCGTTTTCGGCTCACACGGTGCGCCGCATCGCCCCATTTCTATCGTGGCTCTTCGGCCCGGCCGTAAGCCTCCACCGAGAACCAAAACGACTCCTTGTCCGGAAACGGGTTTCACACGCGCTCTTTATAATCCTATTATTCCGAGTGTAAGAGTCAAGTATAATCTCCCGCTTTTTTAAGGGCTCTTCGCGGTTTTTGGGGGTGTCATGCAGGAGCATGACGCGCGCAAGCCTCG
>CAYTJE010000327.1:0-3293 GCA_964437855.1 uncultured Anaerolineales bacterium
TCGGCCCACATCCGCCGGTCGTTGAACCAGCCGGTCGCCCCGAGGTCCATCCACCACGTGCCGAAGTTCCTGAGCGCGCACTGGGCCGTGTTCCGCACGAGCAGGGCGGTCGTGTGCTCCAGGGTGTCCACGCCGTCGGCCCAGCCCGGGAACGTGCCCGTGCCGAGGCAGGTGCGGGTATCGTCCTCGTAGAGCCACATCTTGCCGGCCAGGGCGACGCTTTCGGCGGCGGACATCGCCGGCCCGCTCTCGCCGAGACCGCGGTCCCCGTACGAGATGGGCGAGCAGAGCATGTCGATGTCCGGGCACGCGAGCACCCGCCGCAGGGCGTAGTGGCCGGAGGTAGCCGGGCCGTTGCGGATCGCCCCGAACTCGAACGTGTACCCGTAGAAGAAGACGACGAGTTTGCGGCCGCCCGTGGCCTGGCGGACCGTCCGGGCGAGGTGGCACACACAGTCGGCCATCATCACCTGCTGGAAGGCGCCGAAGTCGATGACCGGCCGGTCCCGCGCCGGGTGCCACAGGATACCCCCGGAGGCGTCCCGGCGCGCCTCGGGGGAGGGCACCTCGGCCGCTTCGAGGGTGACGTTCGGCCGGTCCCAGGCGTCGGCCAGGGCCGCGTCCGTCTCGTACCGTCGTCGGAGCCATCCGCGCCACGCCCGGCGGGAGGCCGCGGAGTAACCGTTCAGCGCCGGACGCCACGTGTCCTGGTAGAACCACTCGCCCGTGTTCTGGCCGCACGGATGGTACCCCGCCACGTGCGGGCCGAACGCCGCCTCTAGGTGTTCGACGAGGGCGCGGAGCCGCTCGCCGGCCGCCCGGCGGTAGGCGGGCGAGGCCACGGCCGCGACCTCGCGTTTCTGCCCGGGACGGTCCCACCCCATCACGGCGTCCGGATGGGCTTGTCGCCACCACGGCGGGGCGCTCATGCCGACGCGCGGCAGGAGGAGGGCGTCGGGGTTCGCCTCCAGGACCCGGCGGCACCGGGCGTCGACGGTTGTCCAGTCGGCGGCCTGCCCCGGGCGGGGCCAGGGCATGGGCAGCGGGAAACTCACGAAGTCCACGCCCGCGTCGGCCGCCAGGCGGATCTGCTCGGCGAACGGCGTCGGCGGGCCGCCCAGGTACACGAACGGCTGGCCGGGCCGGTAGAACGCCAGGGTCAGCCCCCGGGCCGGCGCGGCCCGCACCCACAGGGTCACGCGGTACCGGTGGCCGGCCCGGAGGGCGAGGGTCGGGTGGTGGTAGAGGTGGAAGTCCGGCCACGTGCCCTCCGGCGGGGCCCGCAGCCGCACGCGCAGGGCCGCCGAGTCGTCCCGGCCGGCGCCGGGCACCACGTCCACCCGGCCGACGGTGTTGGCCTTGCCGGTGGGCCAGACCGTCCAGGCGCGGCGGAAGGCTTCCGCGCCCGCCTCGAAGTCGCAGAGGGGAATCGTGTCCGCCCCGGCGTTGAGGTCCGTGACGCGGAGGTCGTCCAGGAAGACGTCGCCCGCGGTCTTGCCGAACCGCAGGTGCAGGGTGGCGCGGTCGGGTTCGTCGAGGGTCGGCGAGAACGTGAAGGCGATCCGCTTGGCCTGGGGTCCGATCGCATACGGCTTCGGCCGCCGCGGCGCGCCCCAGAACATGCGTGCCCGCACGGGCTTGCCGTCGACGAGGAGGCGCGGCGCCCCGTTGGCCACGTCCACCCGCACCGTTTCCGCGGCCGGGGCGGCTGCGGGCCAGAGGGCGAGGACCACGAGGCCGGCAAGGGCGCGGTGGACTGGCATGGGGGATCGCTCGACGGGTGACCAGCCTCTTCAACCGGCGCGGTTGCCCGCGGTGCCGGGGAAAGGCGCGTTCAGCGCATTGTCAGGTCGCCGAAACCGGAGGCCAAGTCATGTCCTGTTCGCCATAGCGCGAGACTCCATCCTATCCTGATGGTCACGGCGGTCCTTGCGGCTGTTGCGGCGTGCCGGGCCGATCCCGGCCGCCCGGATGCAACCCCTTCTCCCGATTCAGCCGTTACCCGCGAAGCGAACGAGGGCAAGGCATCTGATGGCCTGCGGTGTTCCCTGGCGGCCGACCGCGACGTGGTGCCGATGGGGGCGACGGTTGCCTTGACCCTTTCCTTGGGGTTTGATCCCAGCGGCGTGGACCCCAAGACCAACCTCTTGAACCAGTGCCCGCAAGACGGGCACGTCGCGTTCACGCTCACGGACACTCGGTCAGGAAAGGTCTTTCAGCGCGCCCCGCAGGAGCCAGGCCTGCCGCCTCCCCCGGTGCAGCCTGAGGACGTGGTGCGACTGCGCCTCGAGGCGGACGTCGAGGTGTTTGCGACGTCCGTGTCTCCCGGGCACCCGTGGGCCCCGAGGCGCGGCGACTACGAAGTGTTGTGGAAGGGCAAGATCGGGAGCCGCCCGGCCCGACGAGGCCGCGGTCCGCACGGTCCTATCGTCCCTGGTGAACCTGCTCAGCGATCACCGCAGGCTGCTCTGTGGATATAATCCGGTTCGGCGTAATCCGTACCTGTGGGTCAACGTCGATCAGGATGCGGCGGAGGGCCACGTTGGGGAAGCCAAGCGCCTCATGGCCCTGACGGCACGCATGGCCAGTGCCTTGGTGGAGTCTGAACTGGACCGGCTCACGTATTACGGCTCGAAGGAGAGAAAGAAGAACCTTCGACGGCTTCTGGAGTGGTTCGACTTCTGAGAGCAAACACCTGGTGTAGTTTCAGACCCCAAACCCCGCTTTACGAAAGGAGTTACGGTGGTGGGCCCTGGAGGATTCGAACCTCCGACCCAGGGAGTATGAGTCAAGGGTCGCAGGGGCGTAAGCCTACATAAGGCGACTTTGTCAACTTCGCCATCATCCACAAAGGCCGTGGCGCGGTGCCCAGTCGTGGGCACCGCGCGGTGGGCAAGACTGCCCACCGCGCTAGAGTCGTTGTCGGTTGGTAAAAGTTGACAAAGTAGCCATAAGACAAAGGCTTACGGCTTCACGCCCCCTGCCTTTCAGCGCGCTTTCAGCGGGCCCGGACCAGGGGGTCACCCCCCTTACCGATCACCCGTTTTCGGCCTCACAACGGAGCCTCTCCAGCGCCTCCATCACCGGCCCGAGTCGGATGGCCGTCTTGTAGACGACCACGTGCTCGCCCGGTTCGGCCCCTTCGCGCAGCGACCGTTCGGGCACGGCCAGCAGCACCGTGTGGCTGCGGAAGCGGCGGAGCGTCTCGCGTTTCTTCGCCAGGTACTCGGGCGTCCAAAACCCGACGATCTCGAAGAGGACCGTCGTCCCGTCCGCGTGGCGGAAGACGAAGT
>CAYTJE010000328.1:0-3250 GCA_964437855.1 uncultured Anaerolineales bacterium
CCGACGATGCGGACCGCCAGGCCGGGCCCCGGAAACGGGTGCCGCCAGATCATCCGCTCCGGCAGGCCGAGCGCCTCGCCCACCCGCCGGACCTCGTCCTTGAAGAGGGTGCGGAACGGTTCGAGTAGAGAAAAGCGGAGGTTCGACGGCAGCCCGCCCACGTTGTGATGCGTCTTGATGACGGCCGACGGGCCCCCGTGGGCCGGGACGCTCTCAATCACGTCCGGGTACAGGGTGCCCTGGGCCAGGAACGGCGGCCGGCCGAGGCGGCGGGCCTCCTTCTCGAACACGCGGATGAAGACATTGCCGATGATGCGCCGCTTGCGCTCCGGCCCGGCCACGCCCTTCAGCCGGTCGAGAAACGCATCGGCGCCCGCCACGTAATGCAGCCGGATGCCGAGATGGTCGCGGAACTTGGCGCGAACGCCGGCCGGCTCGTTCTTCCGCAGCAGGCCGTTGTTGATGAACACGCAGTGCAGGCGGTCGCCGATGGCCCGGTGCAGGAGGGCGGCCAGGACGGAGGAGTCGACCCCGCCGCTCACGCCGCAGAGGACCCGCTCGGTGCCGATGCGCCGGCGGATGGCGGCCGTGGCCTCCTCGACGAACGAGGCGGCGGACCATCCGCCCCGGCACCCCGCCACGCGGTAGAGGAAGTTCTCGAGAATCTCTCGTCCGCGCGGCGTGTGGACGACCTCCGGGTGGAACTGGAGCCCGTACAGGCGGCGGCGCGCATCACCCATCGCCGCCACGGGCGCGGTAGGCGTGCGGGCCAGCACCTCGAACCCCTGGGGGGGCCGGCGGACCTGGTCGCCGTGGCTCATCCAGACCCGCATCCGGTCCGGCAGGCGGGCGAAGAGGCCGCGCTTGCGGACCACGCGCACCTCGGCCCGGCCGTACTCGCGCCGCTCGGCCGGCTCCACCTCGCCGCCGAGCAGCCGGGTCATCAGTTGCAGGCCGTAGCAGATACCGAGCACCGGGATGCCGAGGCGCAGGAGGCCGGGGTCGCAGGACGGGCTGTCGGGGTCGGTCACCGAGGCGGGCCCGCCCGAAAGGACCAGGGCCGCCGGCGCCTCGGCCGACAGGTCGCCCGGCGCCACGGTGTGCGGGACGATCTCGCTGTACACGCCGCACTCCCGAATCCGCCGCGCAATCAACTGGGTGTACTGCGACCCGAAGTCGAGCACGACGACGCGTTCGCCCCGGCGGGGGGAGACGAGCGACTCAGGCGGTGCTGATTGGTCTTTGCTCATAGGGCATCGCGCTATGCAGGTTCCGGGCGGTGGCCTTCCCGGGCCACCACCCCCGACGCATCCCGGGCGCGGCGCCCTGGGAAGGCCGCCGCGCGGGAGACGGGACCGCGCCTCTCGCGGCGGGCAAGACTGCACGCCGCGCGGGAGACGGGGCCGCCGCGCGGCATCCCCGGAGTGCCGCAAGCGGCTCAGGCGATTGTGACTGGGGCTTGTTCATAAGTCGAATAATAGTACGGCGTGAAGGCCTCGAACTCCGCGGCGCACGTGTCCACGAGTTTGTAGACCGGCCGGACGCCGCACGACAGGCGCCAGGCGCGGACCTGTTCCTCGCCGGCCGCACCGAGCAGCCGGACGAGTTGCCGGTCGGAGAAGCCCAGTTGCTTGACGGCCAGCAACTCCGCAGCCGAGAGCGTGTCCTCCAGGCGCCCGGCCCCGGCGCCGCGTCGGCGGAGGTCGGCCTCGGTCTCGGCCAGTTGGGCGATGTTATCCAGGAACCACGGGTCGATGCCCGTCAGGCGATACACCTCATCCACGCCCATCCCCCCGGCCAGGGCCGCCTTGACGTGGAAGATGCGGTCCGGCGAGGGCGTGACGAGGGCGTGCTTGAGGGCCTCGCCCTCCAGCCGCTCGTCCGGGTCGTCGAGGCCCGCCACGCCGATTTCCAGCGACCGCAGCGCCTTCTGGAGCGCCTCCTTGAACGAGCGGCCGATGGCCATCGCCTCGCCCACGCTGTGCATCGACGTGTTGAGGACCGGCTCGGTCTGCGGGAACTTCTCGAACGTGAAGCGCGGCACCTTGACCACACAGTAGTCGATGGTGGGCTCGAAGGCGGCCGGCGTCTCGCGGGTGATGTCGTTCGGAATCTCGTCAAGCCGATAGCCGACGGCCAGTTTGGCGGCGATCTTGGCGATGGGGAACCCCGTGGCCTTCGACGCCAGGGCGCTGGAGCGGCTGACCCGCGGGTTCATCTCCACCACCCGCATCTCGCCGGTCCGCGGACAGATGGCGAACTGGATATTTGACCCGCCCGTCTCGACGCCGATCTCGCGGATAATCGCCACGGCCGCGTCGCGCATGGCCTGGTACTCGCGGTCCGAGAGCGTCTGGGCGGGGGCCACGGTGATCGAATCGCCCGTGTGCACGCCCATCGGGTCCACGTTCTCGATGGAGCAGATGATGACGACGTTGTCCGCGAGGTCGCGCATGACCTCCAGTTCGAACTCCTTCCAGCCGAGGACGGACTCCTCGATGAGGGTCTGGCCGATGGGGCTGGCCTCCAGGGCCGTCCGGGCCATCGCCTTGAGTTCCTGGAGGTTATAGGCCGTCCCGCCGCCGGTGCCGCCGAGCGTGTAACTGGGGCGGAGGATGACGGGCAGGCCGATCGCCCGGCCGGCCTCAATCGCCTCCTCGACCGACCGGACGACCCGTCCGGCGGGCACCGCCAGGCCGATGCGCTCCATGGCCTCCTTGAAGCGCCGGCGCGACTCCGCCTTCTCGATGGCCTCGGGCCTCGCGCCGATCATCTCGACGCCCAGTTCATCCAGCACGCCGCGCTGTGCCAGGACCTCGGCGGTGTTCAGGGCGGTCTGCCCGCCGACGGTCGGCAGGAGGGCGTCGGGGCGCTCCTGGCGGATGATCGTCTCGACGACCTCCGGCGTAATCGGCTCCACGTAGGTGCGGCGGGAGAACTGCGGGTCCGTCATGATGGTGGCCGGGTTCGAATTCACGAGCACCACGCGGTACCCCTCGGCCAGCAGGGCCTTGCACGCCTGCGTGCCGGAGTAATCGAACTCGCACGCCTGCCCGATGATGATCGGGCCGGAGCCGATGACCAGGATCGTGGATAGGTCCGTCCGTTTAGGCATCGGCCCCCCGCTCCATCAGGTCGCGGAACCGGTCGAACAGGTACAGCGCATCGTGCGGCCCGGGCGAGGCCTCCGGGTGAAACTGGACGCTGAACATCGGCAGCCGCCGGTGCCTCAGGCCCTCCAGCGTGTTAT
>CAYTJE010000329.1:0-3221 GCA_964437855.1 uncultured Anaerolineales bacterium
CGGCAGAGGGTGGTCTTGCCGGTGCCGACCTCGCCCGTCAGGCAGATGAACCCCTTCCGCTGCCGGATGCCGTACAGGAGGTGGTCCAGGGCCTCGCGGTGCTGGCCCGTCAGGTACAGGAACCGCGGGTCGGGCGTGATGTTGAACGGTTCCTCGCGGAAACGGAAATACTCGTGGTACATCGCGTGCCCCCTCGGCACGGGCGTGGAGAGCCGGTTCCTGCGCCGGCCGGGCTCCCTGCCCCCTGCCCGGCACCGGCGATACGCTCTCCGGGGATATTTTCGGCAGATGGGGGTGGAATCTTCATTCAAAGGCGGGCCCGAGCGGCTACCCCGGCGGGCGACATAGATCCCCTCTCCTCCCATGGGAGAGGAGCCGGGTGAGGGGGAGAAGACCATTCCGGCAAGGATTTCCGGCGCCTTTTCCGAACCAAGGCGTTTGACAAACACACTTTTCTGGATTATACTTACTTGTGCGGGGTTAGACCGGTGCCGGAAGGCGACCGGCCTGTCTCGCTTTTTGTTTGCAGTCGACGTGGACCGCACGGGCGGTTCCGGGGGAGGTCTCCGGGACCGCCCTTTGTCTATGGGGCCGCCAGGTCTGCGGGCCCTGGGAAGAAAGGCCCGTTCGACGGGACCGCCGAGAATCCGTTTGATGAAGGGGGCACATCCGATGGGGTATGGCACGAGGCTGTTGGCGAAGGGGCTGTGCGTGACTCTGCTTCTAGCCGTGGGCGCAGGCCGTGTCCAGGCGTATTCGTTCGGCGCAGGGCCGGGCGCCCAGGTGGAGTTCTTCCAAAACAACACGCTACTGGTCTACGAGCACAACGTGACCATCAGTTCAAACGAGCCGAACAATGAAATCGAAGGATATAAGATCAGTTTTAAGGACGAGGACCCGCTTCCGGAGGGGATGTACGGCTCCTTTGTGCGCGGCTCGGACGTGGACTATCTGGAGGTGCTGGATCCCGGCGGCGCGGGCGATCTCCGGCGATGGAACCAGCGCGTGTTTCTGGGCCGACCGGGCCCGGACGTCACGTTGCCCACGGCCCAGGAGAACTATGCCTGCAGCAAGATGTGGACGCAGGGTATCTACCCGGGTGGGGGTGGCCATGTCGGCCCTCCTGTCATTACGCTTGACGTGCGTCTGCGTTACCGCACGCCGCAGATCCCCGCCACCTCCTGGACGCTGACCAACACGGCGGCCCACGCCATCACCGACGCGCACATCAAGTTCAGCACGGACCACCCGCGCTACCTGGTCCTCCCGGACATCCCGGCGGGCGACAGCATCACGGTCGAGGGCCAGATGGACCCGGAGTGGGAGTGGACCTTCGGCGGCATGCTGGACGCTCCCACGCCCGAACCGGTCATCGCCTTCGGCCCCGGCGGCGAAAGCCCCGAAGGACGCGACTTCACCGAGGTCTTCACCAACGCCCCATACGGCGATCCGGACTCCCCGACGTGCGGTCTGGGGGCGGCCATACTGGCCGACCGAGAGCGCAACGGCTGGGATACACCCGACCTCGGCCGCATCGGCGAAGGCCGGCCCGAGGGCGAGTACGACTGCGCCTTCGACGCCAACTCCATTGCGCCTGTGGACTTCGACCTGTACGCCTTTTCGACCGGCCAGAAGGTCGGTGCCGGCACCCAGGCCGAGGTTCTCGAAGACCGCACCTGGGACCCCGGTCACAATCCCGCCGACCCCACGGGCGGCAGCGGCACGTGGAACACGACCGCCGCCGACTGGTCCGACGGCACGGCCGACGTCGCCTGGGACAGCAGTATCCCGCCCGACGCCGTCTTCGCCGGCGACCCGGGCACCGTGGCCTTGGCCGAGCCCGCCGCGGCCCGCTCCCTCACGTTCGCCAGCGACGGCTACACGCTGACCGGTACGGAACCGCTGACGCTCGGATACGTGGGAGCCCGCGTCACCGCCGGGAACGAGGCGACGATTACGGGCCCTATCGCGGGCAATTCGGGGCTGAAGAAGGACGGTGAGGGGAAACTGACCGTGACCGGCACCAACACCTACACGGGGGACACGGTCGTGCGCGGAGGCACGCTGGCAGTCAACTCCGACGCCGCCCTTGGCAACCCGGCCAACGGCGTGGAACTGTGCCGGGATACAACGCTGGAGACCCTTTCGGACCTCACGACCAGTCGCTCATTCACGACAGACAAGGGCTCGACCTTCCACGTCCGTTCGGGCACTTTTCGTCCGCTGGTCGCTTTCACCGGGACCGGCCCCAACGTGACCGTGGACGCGGGTGGCACCTTCGATTCCGACCAGGTGCCGTTCGACCTGGCGACAATCACCTTGGACCATGGTACGTTCACCGCGGACGGCAACGGCCCGGACGGCGGGCCGGCCGATGAGCCCATTACATTCGGCAACTTGGAAATGACAGGCGGCACGCTCATCGTCGGGACCGGCGAGCGGGGCACGTCCATGGAAGGGAACAGCATCAAGACCTACGCCGACGAGACCACGTCGCTCGTCACCTCCCTGTCGACGACCAATCCGGAGAACCAGTGGCTGTCTTTCGGACGGGCATACATTGCCGACGGTGCAGCGGCGGTGGATTGCGACATACAGGTGCCCCTGTCAAGCGGCTGCCTAGACATGTGGGACCACGGTGTCCTCCGCCTCTCCGGACCCAGCCCAAACGCCGTGGCCTCCCTGTACATGCGGAACGGCACGGTCGAACTCGCCAAACCCACCGGTGTGACGGCACTCAACGGCGATATCCAGTTCGACGATGGCACGCTCCGACTACTCAACTCCCATCAGATCAGCGACGACGCTCACCTAAGCGTTTACAAAGGGAGCCTCGCAACAAACGGATATGACGAAGCACTCGGCACCCTGACGCTAACTTCAACCCGCAGCTTGTTTGTCGATCTCGGGGCCGGTTCGACCTCCTTACTCCAGTTTGAAGACAGCAGCAGTGCCGGGTGGCCTGGTTACATCCATGTGCTTCAGTGGAGCGGCGACCTGGCTGGCGGCGGGACGGAAGGGCTCTTCTTCGGCACCGACGCGACCGGCCTGACGGCGGATCAACTGACCCGTATTCGCTTCCACGACCCGGCCGACCTGCCCCCCGGCGTCTACGACGCCCGCATCCTGGACACCGGCGAGGTCGTGCCCCTGCCCGAACCGGCCACGCTCGCGCTGCTGGCCCTCGGCGGAATGGGGATGCTTGTCAGGCGGCGGAGGCG
>CAYTJE010000330.1:0-3218 GCA_964437855.1 uncultured Anaerolineales bacterium
GCCGGGAGCCGGGCGTCCAGTGCAACGGCCCGACGTTCCTGGAGATGGTCGAGGCCGCCCGCCGGTGCCGGACCCTCATCAACAAGGCCCTGGCAACGGCGGACCTGCCGGACCGCGTCCGCGCCCGCATCGCCGAGGACGAGCGGCTGTTCACCTACGGCGAGCGGACACTGCTGTATTATGACGCGTGCGTCCGCGCGTGGCGTGCGGTCCGTGCCGGCAAGGCCGAGGCCGCACGCAAGCACGTGGCCGAGGCCCAGCGCCTTGCCGGCCTCCTCAAGAAGGACGCCGAGAGCCCGAAACACTCGTCGTCGCACGCGAACGCGGCCAACGCCTTCGCCGCCGGCCGGGCCACCCGCGCGATGGAACATATCGAGCGGGCGATGGAGACGATGGAGAAGGAGAAGGTGGAGGGCCAGGCGAAGTAAGAACCGGCGGCACGTGGCGTAACGTTCAAGGTTCAAGGTTTTGCTGGGCCCGGTAGAGTGAAGATGTCATTCTTCGTCGGCCTTGCGGCCTCCTCAGAATGACAACCTCGGGCATTCCTTTTGCCTGGTTCGTAACGGGAGTGACTTGTATGCGATATTCGACCCTGGCACGGGCGGCCGTTGTGGCCGTCGCCGCGGCCGCCGTCCTGAGTGCGACGCACGCCGCCGGCGAGGGCCCCGTCAACTGGCCGCGCTTCCTCGGCCCGAACGGCCGGGCGGTCGTCGAGGGCGTCACCTTCCCCGCCACGTGGACCGACGCCGACTACGCCTGGACGGCCGACCTGCCGGGCGGCGGGCATTCCTCGCCGGTCGTCTGGGGCGACCGCGTCTTCATCACCAGCGGCGACCAGAAGACCGCCACGCGGTTCATCCAGTGCTTCCAGGCCGCCGACGGCACCTGTCTGTGGACGAAAACGTATGAGTCCTCCCCGTGCAAGCAGAACGCGCTGAACGCCTACGCCGCCACGACGCCGGCGCTGGACGGCGAGCGGCTGTACCTCTCGTGGGCCACACCGCGGCAGTACATTGTCGTCGCCCTCACGCACGGTGGCGAGGAGGTGTGGCGGCAGAGCCTCGGGCCGTGGGAGAGTTGGCACGGCTACGGCGGGTCGCCGATGGTCGTCGGCGACACGGTCGTCCTGACGAACGACCAGCGCGGGCCGAGTTCCATTGTGGCCCTCGACGCCGCCACCGGTAAGGTCCGCTGGAAGACCGACCGCCCCGGCAAGAAAAAGGCCGCCTACTCGGTCCCATGCGTCTACCGGCCGACGGACGGGGACCCGCAGATTATCGTGACCAGCAAGGCCGCGGGCGTGGCCGGCCTCGACGCGTCCACCGGGCGCCTGATGTGGCAGGTGGCCGGCGCCATGCCGAAGCGGGTCGTCAGTTCGCCCGTGATCGCCGGCGGGCTTGTGCTGGCGACCTGCGGCACGGGTGGGAAGGGCAAGCATGTTATCGCCATCCGCCCCCCGACCGATGCCGGCGCCAAGCCGGAGGTCGCCTGGAAGGTCACCGACGATGCGCCGTACGTCCCCACGCCGGTCGCCCGCGCCGGCCGGGTGTACCTGTGGACTGAGAAGGGCGTCGTCTCGTGCGTCCGGGCCGATACGGGCGAGCGCCTGTGGCGCGAGCGGGTGGGCGGCGGCACGTACTATGCCTCGCCGATTCTCGTCGGCGACAAGGTGTACAACGCCTCGAAGAAGGGCGAGATGGTCGTGGTGGGGGCGGGCGACGCGTTCAAACTCCTCGGCCGGACCGACCTCGGCGAACTGTGCCAGGCCACCCCCGCCGTGGCGGGCGGCCGGATGTTCCTCCGCACCTGGTCGCGCCTGATGGCCCTTCCGGCGGAGAGGTAGGCCGCGGCCCTGCCGCGGCAGCCTACTCCCTCTCCCTTGACGGGAGAGGGCGGGGGTGAGGGTGAAGAAAGTCCGAGTGACGAAGTAACGCAGTAACGGAGTCACGAAGGCGGGGCCGCACCACCCAGCCCCGTCAGGGGCGACTGCGCTGTAGCCCCGGCCGCGAGGCCGGGGTGGCGAAGGCCGCGTGCGCCCCTCTTGTTGTTTTCCCTCAGCCCCGTCAGGGGCGAATAAGAGGCAGGTCAGAATTCAGTCGCCCCTCCGGGGCTTCACACAAACCAACATAAACACGTGATTGCACCCGTTTCCACGGGCTGACGCCCGTGGCCACAGTACAGCTGTGCCTCCGGCACGGACAGCCGTCGTGGCGTGCGGGGCTTCTCGTTGCGAGTCCGTTGACGCGCAGCGTGATTTGCCATTCAGCATTTGGCATTTGACATTCGCATGCGGACCCCCTCACCCTGACCCTCTCCCGCCAGGGGATAGGGAACGTTCAGCCGCGGCTCGTCCCGGCCTGCGCACTCACGTCCACCTGCAATCCGTCGTACGCCAGCCGGATGCCGCCGGGCACCTCCGGCGCCTCGGGCAGGGCGGCCTCGGTTGCGGCGTGGTCCAGGTCGTGGGCCATGTGGACGAGGTACGCCCGGCGGGGGGCGAGGCGGCGAATCGCCTCCACCGACTCGGCCACCGTGAAGTGCGTGGGGTGCGGCCGGTGCCGGAGGCCGTCCAGGAACAGGGCGTCCAGGCCGCGCAGGCGGTCCATCGAGGCGGGCGGGATGCCGCCGCAGTCCGGGCACCACGCCAGCGACGCCCCGTCCGGGGCGTCCACGCGGACGCCCAACGCCGGCAGCGCGCCGTGCTCCAGGCGCACGGGCGTCAGGCGATGGCCGGCCATTTCCACCGGCTCGGTCCAGGCGTGCCAGTGGACGATCGGAATGCCGAAGCGGCCCCACCCGGCGTCGGTGATGGCGTAGGTGAAGATCCGCTGGACGCGGGCCAGCGCGCTGGGATGGGCGTAGACGGGAATCGCTCTCTCGGCCAACTCGGCAAACCGGCGGAGGTCGTCGAAGCCCATGACGTGGTCGGCGTGGGCGTGTGTCAGGACCACCGCGTCCACGCGGTCGATCCCCCGGGCGATTGCCTGGAGCCGGAGTTCGGGGGTCGTGTCGATGAGGAGGGTTTCATCGCCCATCCGGACGGCGGCCGAGGTGCGGGTCCGCCGGTTCCGTGCGTCGTCGCTCGTGCACACGGGGCACCGGCATCCGATCATCGGAACACCGTGACTGGTGCCGGAGCCGAGCACGATGAGCCGCACGCGTCACCCGCCTTCCGCCTCGGCCGTCTCCTTGAGGTCGTCGGGCAGGTTCTCGGTGTG
>CAYTJE010000331.1:0-3212 GCA_964437855.1 uncultured Anaerolineales bacterium
CTTGTTAGGGCTGCGCGGCGGGTGCGGAGACCCGCCGCGCACGAGTTAGCGTTGTAGTGCTAAATGATTGCGTGTCGTGCGCGTGTGCCCGGCCCGTCCGGGCCGGCTGGATGTCAGCGCTTCAACTGCTCGCGGGCGGGGTCGGCCCACTTGGTCTTGCCATAGGTATCGACGACCTTCTGAAAGGCCTCGCGGGCGTCGGCGTCTTTGCCGAGCGCGCGGTAACATTTGCCGACCTCGAACTGGGCGGCGGCGGCCCACTCGGTGTACCCGCCCCACAGGGCGACGACCCGGAGGTAGGCCTTGAGGGCCTCGCGGGGGTTGTCCTCGGCCAGGTAGGTCTCGCCGATGTAGAACTGGGCCTTGGCGGCGGTCTCGGTGTCCGCCAGGGCCAGGACCTTCCGCAGCCGCTTCCGCGCCTCCTCGTGCCGCTTCAGGTCGTACAGCGCCTTGCCGAGGCCGAACTGCACCTTGGCCATGCCCTTGAAGTCGGGGTGCTTCGTCTCCAGGTCGGTGAAGGTGCGGCGGGCCTGCTCGTGCCGGCCCAGGAGGGCCTGGCATTCGGCCAGGCGGAACCGCGCCTCGGCCGCGTGCTCGAAGTCTTTGGGCTTGGCGTCCAGGAGTGTCCGGAGGCGCTCGACGGCCTCGCGGGGTTGACCGGCCCTGGCGTAGGCCTCGCCGGCCTGGAGGCGGGCCTCGGCCGCCAGGTCGCTCTCGGGGCACTCCGCCACGAGGCGGTCGAACAGGGCGGCCGCCTTCGGATACTGCTTCTGCCTCCACCGGCACCAGCCCAGGCGGTAGAGGGCCTTGTCCTGGAGCCGGTCGTCGTCGGCGGCCAGGGCCTTCTCGTAGAGCGGGGCCGCCTTCTCGTACTGTTTGTCGCGGTAGGCGGCCTCGGCCAGGTGGAAGTGGGCGTCGGCGGCCAGGGGACCGGCGGGGAACCGCTCGGCCAGCCGGCGGTACGCCTCGGCCGCCTCCGACGCCTGCCCGGCCTGCTGGAGCGACCAGGCGAGTTCGTAGGCGGCCTGCTCGCTCGTCTCGCCGTCGTCGGTCCGGGCGAGGAGACGGCGGAAGACCTCGGCCGCCTCCGCGAACCGCTTCTCCGCCTCCAGCGCCAGGCCCCGGCCCAGCAGGGCGTCGGCGGCCAGGGCGTGGTCCGGAAACCGCTTGACGACCTGCTCGAAGGCGTCGGCGGCCTCGGCGTGCTTCCCGGCCTTGGCCAGCAGCGCCGCCCGGCGATACAGGGCCCGCGGCGCGAGGTCGGAGTCCGGATACCGCTCGGCCAGCCGGCCGTACGCCTCGATGGCCGGCTCCGCGCGGCCGCGCGCCGCCTCCGTCTCGGCCAGGCCGGACAGGGCGAACGGGGCCAGGCGATGGTCCGGGTACGTCTCGGCCACGTGGCGGTAATGGCGGGCGGCCCGGTCGGGGTCGTCCCCGGCCAGGAGGTCGGCCAGGTGGTACTCGGCCTCCGGCGCCAGCGGGCTGGAACCGTGCTTATCCAGAAGCCGCTTCAGTGACGCCGTCGCCTCGCCCGCCTCGCCGGCCCGCCTGGCCGACAGGCCCCGCTTCAGCAGCGCGTCGTCGCGGTACCGCTCGGCCGCGTTGTGGTCGAGGTACTCGGCGAAGGCGCGGGCGGCGTCGGCGAACTTCTCCTGCTCCATCAGGCAGTTGCCGCGGAGGTACGCGGCCTCGGCCGCCAGGCCCGCCTCGGCCTCCTTCGTGTCGATGGCGTCCAGGAGCGCAAGGGCCCCGTCGTAGGCCTCGTCGAAGTAGCGGATCCAGGCCAGGCGGAAGCGGGCGGCGGGCAGGTCCGGCGAATCATCGCCGCTGCGGATCAGCGCCTGGTACCGCTCGGCCGCCTCCGCGTACTGCCCGAGCAGGAACCGGTTCTCGCCGGAGATGAACCGCACCCGGGGCGCCAGGTCGTGCGACGGCGCGGCCGAGAGAAACCGCTCGCAGAACGTCTCGCTGTCGGCGTACCGGCCCGCCCGGTACAGCGAGGCCGCCGCGCTGTACAGGGCGCGGGGCAGGTCCGGGTGTTGGCCGAACGTGTCGGCGAACCGCGTGTAGGCGTCGGCGGCCTGGTCGAACTGCTCCTCGGCCAGGAGGGCGTCGGCGACGCCGAGGAGGGCGTCGGCGGCCCGCGGCCCGTCCGGGTCGGCCTTCCGGGCCCGCTCGAACGCCCCCCGGGCCTCGCCGGGCTTGCCCGTCTTCAGGTACGCCTTGCCGAGCCAGTACTGGGCCTCGGCGTCGTCGGTCATCTCCCGCAGGCGGGCGACGGCCTTGTCGGCCGCATCGGCCAGAAGATGGCAGATGCCCTCGTAGAGCCGGGCCTTGGCGGCCCGCGGCGAGTCGCCGAACCGCTGCGTCACCCGGCGGAACGCCTTGGCGGCCTGGGGGTAGTCCTTGCCCCCGTACAGGGCCAGGGCCCGCTCGAAGGCGGCGTCGGCCGCCAGCGGGCTCTTACGGTTCCGGCTGATCGTCTCGTACACGTCGGCCGCCCGCTCGTGCCGGCCCAGGCGGTACAGGCTCTGGGCCAGGTAGAAGCGGGCGGTCTCGGCCAGGTCGCTCTCCCCGGCCAGGGCCAGGAACGTCTCGAAGGATTCCCGGGCGGGGTCGAACCGCTCGGCCCGGAGCCGGGCCAGCCCCAGGTTCAGGTGCGACCGGACCAGCAGCGACTCCAGGCCGCGCGCCGCCTGCGGCGCCTCCTTCTCGAGCCGCTCGCGCTCGGCCTTCAGGTGCGCCTCGGCGCCTTTGCCGGTCAGGAACCGCTCGACCAGCGGCGCGAGGGCCTGCTCGGCCGCCTTGGGGTTGCCGGCGGCCAGGTGCACCTCGCCCACCCGGGCCCGCGCCCACGCCGCCAGGTAATGGTCGGCGTGTTTGGCCAGCAGGTGCTCGAAGGTCTCGGCGGCCTTCCCGGCCTGGCCGGCGTCGGCGTAGGCCTGGCCCAGATGGAACAGGGCCACCGCCATCCGCTCGAACCGGGGATGCTTGCGGCGGAGGGTCTCGAGGGCCTCGATCGCCTCCGTCGGCTTCTCCAGGTGCAGCCGCGACCGGGCCAGGCCCAGCCGGGCGTCCGGCGCCTTCTCGTGCGAGGGGTGCTTGGCCAGGAACGCCTCGAACTCCTCGGCGGCCAGGTCGTACTTCTTCGAGCCGTACAGCCAGACCGCCATGTTGTAATCGTCGGTGGCGGCCTGGTCGTCGGCCTCGGC
>CAYTJE010000332.1:0-3169 GCA_964437855.1 uncultured Anaerolineales bacterium
CGACGGGGCTCCAGGGGCTTGGGGGCCGTGTTGCGTTTCAGAGTTGAATCCGCAAATGGTACAAGGAGGGTGCCACGGTTTGCTTGTCAAACCGTGTGTTGGTCCGGGGAACACGGATTGCAAGCAATCCGTGGCACCCACGAAACCTGAAGAGCGCGACATTGGTTTTACCGGGTTCAATAGCGACGGAAACCCTGCTCGGCGTCGTCCGCGGGCGAACGGCGCCGCTCACTCGCATTCGAGGTGCGGTTGCGTCGGCGCCGGCCCGCCTCTTATGATGGGGCGACCTCAGCGGCCCGCCTGCCGGTGGGTCGGCGTCGAAAGAAGGAAGGGCACGATGAACGCGATCCTGGCCGATGCGATTCCCGTCCGGGCCTCCCTCCCGGAGGCGCTGGAGGTGGTGGTCTACTACGGCGAGATGCTGCTCCGCCTGGTGCTGGCGGGGGCGTGCGGGGCGGTGATCGGCTGGCAGCGGGAAAAGAAGGACAAGGCGGCCGGCCTGAGGACCCACATGCTGCTGGCCCTCGGCTCCTGCGCCTTCACGCTCGTGGGGCTGGGGATGGCGGACGGCGACATCATCCGCCTCGTCCAGGGCACGCTGATGGGCACGGGCTTCATCTGCGGCGGCGTGATTTTCCGCCAGGGACCGAGCGTCCGCGGCCTGACGACGGCCGTGGGCCTGTGGAGCCTGTCGGCCATCGGGGTGGCCTGCGGGGCGGGGGAATATGTTCTGGCGGTCATCACGACGCTTGGGGCGTTTGCGATCATGGCGGGTTTTGTCCGGGTCGAGGAGCGGATCGAGCCGGAGGTCCGCGACGGCGAGTCGGCCCCGGAGCCGACCGGCCGAGACGATTGAGGCCGGTAACGCTAATGTCGCAGGGCCAAGCCGGATGGCATTCTGAGGCCCCGCGTGTCCGGTACGGACCTGTATGGGCGGGGCCGATGCGCTGTACTCCGAGCGGAGTGAGGAATCTCGCCGGGCCAGCGGCAAAACGACGACCAAGGCGAGATGCTTCGTCGGCCCTTGCGGGCCTCCTCAGAATGACAACGTGCGGGCCACGCCACATTGTGTTTTACCGGGCTCAGCAGCGGGGCCCGGACCGGCCGCGCGGCGGGCAAGACCGCTACCGCGCTGTTCTTGGGGCACCGCGCCCCGGAGACGGCTGTCGGATTCGGACCGTTCCCGATGGGCGGGGGCGCGGTTACATCCATCGGACGGCTATCGGCCGTCGGAGGGGACGAGCGCAAAAGGAGGCGACCGTGCGGCGAACGTGCCTGACGCTTGCGATGGTGGCGGGTCTGGCGGCATGGACGTGGGCGGCCGAGTGGCCCCAGTTCCTCGGGCCGGACCGCAACGCCACCTCCCCGGAAACGGGGCTGATGCGCGCCTGGCCCGAAGGCGGCCCCACGGTCCTCTGGACCGTCGAGGTCGGTCCCGGCTACGGCGGCCCGGCGATCCGCGACGGCCGGGTCCACATCCTGGACCGCCGGAAGGGCCGGGCCGACGTGCTCCGCGTCTTCGACCTCGCCACCGGCAAGGAACGGTGGACGTTCGGGTATCCGGCGCCGGGCGGGATCAGCCATCCGGGCTCCCGCAGCACGCCGACGGTGGACGAGGCGTTCCTCTACCTCGTCGGGTCGCACGGCCATTTCCACTGCGTGGACCGTCAGACGCACCGGCCCGTGTGGCAGAAGCACCTCCTGAAGGATTACGGCGGTCGGGAGCCGAAGTGGGCCGTGGCCCAGTCGCCGCTCCTGTACGGCGATACGGTCATCGTGGCGCCGCAGAGCAAGTCGGTGGGCGTCATCGCCTTCGAGAAGGGAAGCGGCAAGGAACGGTGGCGCTCCGAGCCCATCGGCGGCATGTACTACCACTCGCCGTTCGTGGCGACCGTGGCCGGGGTCGAGCAGATCATCCAGCAGACCAAGACGGGCGTGGCCGCCCTGGACCCGGCGACCGGCAAGGTGCTGTGGACGTACGCGTTCCGCGTGCGGGTGGCGGGCGCCCCCGCCCCGACGTCCCTGCCCGACGACCGCTTCTTCCTGACCGGCGGGTACGAGGCCGGGTCCGAGATCATCCGGGTCGGGCGCCAGGGGGACGCCTGGAAGGCTGAGGGGCTTCACCGGGTCGAGGAGGTCGGCTCCCACGTCCAGCAGCCCGTCCTGTACCAGGGGCACGTGTACGCCGTCTGCAATACGAACAAGATGGCGAACGGGATGGTGTGCTTCGGCCTGGACGGCCAAATCCGGTGGCGGACCCGCCGCGATCCTTACCTGTGCAAGGGGAACACGCTGCTGACGGCCGACGGCCTCATCTACCAGATGGACGGCAAGACGGGCGAGTTGCACATCGTGCAGCCCTCGCCGGAGGGGTTCAAGTCGCTCGACAAGGTGAAGTTGCTGGACGGCAAGGAGATCTGGGCCCCCATGGCCCTCTCGGACGGGTACCTCGTCATCCGCGACCAGCACCAGATGAAGTGCGTCGGCGTCAAGCCGGGACGCTGACCTGGCGGGTGGTCTCGCACAGTCGGTCATGGTTGGGTTCGCCGCGGCGCTTGCCCCGCGCGCGTTCGGGAGCACTACGTGTCCACGTTCTTTCTTTGGACGGCGGCGGTGAGCGTGGCGTGTCATCCGCTGCTGTATCCCGTGCTGGGCCTTGCGCGGATCGTGCCGGGCTGCGGTCCGCCGCCGGGGTACTGGCGACGCCGGCTCGTGCTGAACCTCCTCGAGACGAACCTGGGGATGGTCCTGAACCTGGGCCTGGCGGTGGCCGTGGCGCTGGCGGCCGAGTACGGTTCGCCGCTCGCCTGGCCCCTGCTGGCCGTCGCGGCCGGGGTGGACCTCCTCTACACGGTCATGATCGTCGCCCTGACGCCGCGGGACGCCTGGCACGCCCTGCCGACGGGCCTGGCGCTGGTGAACTATGGCCTGGCGCTCGCGGTGGGGTGACGTGCGGCGATGTCGAGCCGGCTGCGGAAGCAGCCGGACATCTTTATCTGCCATGGCACGTGCCACGGCGGATGGGGATAACCCGCCGCTTCCGCGGCGGGCTCGGGATAGCCCGTTCGAACGGCAGCCCCCGCCGCGCATGAATAAGCCTCGCCGCACGGGCGTACAGGCTACCGGAACGACCTTCGCATTGACTCACGCGATGGGCGGGCTATAATCG
>CAYTJE010000333.1:0-3125 GCA_964437855.1 uncultured Anaerolineales bacterium
TGCCGAAGACGTCGACCAGGAAGAGGCCCATCGGCCCGCCGTCGGTCTGCCGGGAACACAAGAAGTACTTGCCGGCCGAGGCGGGAACCTGGGGATCGGAGAGCGGGTACGGGTCCTCGTACTTCGGCCGGACCCGCTTGAATCGGTCGTAGTTGCCGACCATCACATGGTCGATGGCATCGGCCGGCCAGGTGCGGACGACGGGCGGTTTGCCGTCCATCCCCAGGGAGCGGTCGACGACGGCCAGCGCGCCCCACGGGCGGTCGTGGCACGAGGTGAAGGTGGCGACGAACCGGTCCGTGCCGGGGATGGGCCGGGCGTCGATGACGCCGCCGGGCGAGGCCGTGTTGTTCCCCCACAGGAGCGCGTGGTTCGTGCCGTCCGGCCGGCACAGCCACACGCCCTGGGCGTCGCCGAAGTTGCGGTCCACGTACTCCCAGCGGTCGTAGAGGACCGAGCCGTCGGGCATGAGGGCGGGGTGCCCCTCGTGCAGGGTACTGTGGCCGACCTGGTGCACGTTCGCGCCGTCCGGGTCCATCCGGAACAGGTTACCCATGATGTGCCGGTTGCACATGCAGAACTTGGGCTCGCGGGTGGAGGCGAAGACGATGCGACCGTCGGGCAGGTAGCACGGGTCGATGTCCGAGACGCCGACGAGGGCCGTGAGGGCGCGCAGCCGGCCGCGGGCGGGGCGCGGCAGGTCTCGTGGGGCGTTTCCCGCGCGGCGGTCCTCCCGGCCCACCGCGCCGCGACGTAAGTCCAACTCGTAGCCGCGCTTCACCTGAGTTTCCGCGCGGTGGGCCTCCCGGCCCACCGCGCCGCGCCGTAAGTCCAACTCGTAGATAGCGTAGTCGTCGCGCGCCTGGCGGCGGATGGAGAGGAGGACCCGCTCGCCGCTGAAGTGGACGTCCGGGTCGCGCGCGACGCCGTCCGGCAGGTCGAGAAGCGTCTCGAGGCGTCCGCCATCGCCGAGGTGCAGCAGTTTGACCGCCCCGCCGCCCTGGAAGGAGCCGGCGTTGATCTCGCCGTTCTGGAACATGGTGGCCGTGTTGTGGTGGTCCCCGCGGTACTGGTGCCGGACGACGAACAGGATGGGATGGTCGCGGACGAGGGGATTGGCGAGCAGGGCCTCGCGTGTGAGGGTGCGCAGCCGGGCGCCAAGCGCCTTGCGGGCCCCGTCGGAGGCCTTCTCCGCCTGCCGGGCCAGTTCATCCAGGCGGACGAGATAGGCCGCCGCATCGGGATAACGCGGGCCGAAGGTCTCGGCCAGGTCCCGAACGGCCCGGCGCGCACGGTCCACCGCCGCTGCAAGGGGGTCCGCCGCCTTCGGCGGCGGCGCGCCGGCGCCTGACCGGGCGGCCGCGGCGCCCATCGAGACGGCGACCGCGGCCAGGAGCACCGCGGTCGCAAACCGATGCAATCCACCACCATGAACCATCATGCCATCCTCGTCCCACCGGCCGGGTCGCGCGGCGGGGCGTTACTCCTCCACGGGGATCAGGCGGCAGACCGTGACGCAGTCCCGCTCGAACTGGGGCACGTAGAGGAGGCGGCGCTCGCGGTCGAGGCCGATGTCGGCCGGCGTCGGCAACTCCAGAAGCGTGTACACGTGGTCGTGGTCGGGGGCGACGGCGGCCACGCGGCCTGCCTGCATGTCGGAGACCAGGATCGTGCCGTCCTCGAGCACCTCGATGCCGTCGGGCGTCTTGAAGTGGCGGGCCAGGCCCAGGGGGACCGGCTCGCCCTCGCCGGTGGGGTCGAGCCTGTAAACCTCGTGCAGGTCCCAACTGACGGCGTACATCGTCCCCTTGAAGAAGGTGATGCCGTTGACGCCGGCCGGCGCCTTGACGCGCGTGACGCCGTCGGCGGCCATGCGGTAGACGACGCCGTCGGCGGTGTCGGAGACGTAGACGGCCACGCCGTCGGAGGCCACGTCGTTCAGGCGCCGCCCCTTGGGCCCTTCGAGCGGCTTAATGCCCTTGGCCGGGCTCAGCGGGAAGCCCAGGACGCGGGTGTTGTCGGCCACGTAGAGGACGCGCTGGTGGACGGCCATGCCCTTGGGGCTGTGGAGAGGCGTCTCCTTGGTCGAGACCCGCCACCGCAGGTTCATGGGGGCGCCGCCGGGCGCGAGCAGGGCGATCGACGCCTTGCCGTCGTCGGCCCAGTGCGCGCCGGTGTCGGTGTCAATGTTGGAGACGTAGACCTTGCCGGTCTTGGCATCGACGGCGGCACATTCGGGGACGGCCAACTGGCCGACGGCGGTCACCTGCTGCGCCTTCCACGTCTGGGCGCCGCCGCAACCGGCCGCCAGGGTTCCGAGCACGAGCAGCAGAGGCCATGCGATACGGTTCATCGGTTTCTCCTTGCCGATTGCGTAACCGGCTTGTACCAGAAGGATTTCCAGTAGGCCCGGTCGGTGGCGTAAGGGTCAACGGGGTCGTCGGGCCCCAGCCCGTCGGGCAGGATGCCGTAGCGTTTCATTTCGCGGACGTACGGCCTTCCGGGACGGAAGCCGTCCACGTCGAACCGCTTGTTCTCCTGCTCTAAATACTGCTTGCCGCGGCGGATCCATGCAAGGAGTTTCTGATAATCGGGGTCGCGGGTATCGGCGAAAACCGGCGGGACGGTCTTCTTGCCCTTGGGTGGCTTGGCCTTGGCCTGGCACGTGCCGTAGCCTCCCGCCTTCTTGGCGAGGGGGCCGAGGAGGAACTGCGACTTGTCGGGCCGGCTCAGGTTGAACACGAATTCGCGGTCGTAACGTTTGGTATTGCTCGACAGGGCGGTGGGCAGGCGCAGGTTACCCTTGTGACAGGAGGCGCAGCGCTTCTGGATAACCTGCCTGGCCACTTTGGTCTCCGGCCAGTCGGTGTCGTGCCGAATCGCCCTGCTCTGTATGTGCCGGTAGATCATGCCCGTGCCCAGCGCCCCATACGTGCCGGGATACGGGGCGCCGGACTCGATCCAGAACCGGACCATCTTGACCTCGTGCGGGGTGGCCTTGACGTCGTGATGGCCGCCAGAGAGTTTCTTCATGATGGGGCTGGCCACGGCCCCGACGGAGCGCGGCGGGCGGCTGCCCACGGCCTGGTTTCGCCCGTCGACGTACTGCTTTCGGTACGTCAGGT
>CAYTJE010000334.1:0-3117 GCA_964437855.1 uncultured Anaerolineales bacterium
CGCGCATACGGGCCAGAGGGCGCGGCGGCCCAGGAGGGCCGCCGCGCGGGCGGTGGGCCGTCCTGCCCGCCGCGCCGTGAGTGCAATAGTTTCAGGCTGCGCGGTGCCCAGGACTGGCCACCGCGCCATGTGCCGTCTCTTTCGCGCGAAAGGATCGCCGTGACGCCACGCCCGACCTGGTTTGCCGGCGCGCTCGGCGCCGGAGCGCTGCTGTTTCTTTTGTGCGAGACCGCTTCCGGCGGCCAGCCGCTGGCCGGCTTCGACTTCACCCGCCCGGAGGTCGTGGCTCGGTGGAAGCGGGTGAACCACCTCGGTCCCCCGACCGCCACGCCGGAGGGCCTGCGCCTGACGATTACCGGCCGGGACCCTCACTTGGCGGGGCCGCCGGTGGATCTGCCCGCCGAGGCCGACCTGTGGCTGCGGATGCGGCTCCGGTCGGAGGCGGGCGGGTCGTGCCAGGTGTTCTACTACGAGGCCGGTTCGCCGGCGCGCGAGGCCCGGTCGGTCCGGTTCCCCGTGCCGGCGGGCGGCCGGTGGGTCGAGCGGCGTGTGGCCTTGCCGCCGCTGGGGCCGAAGACGTGCTTCCGGATCGACCCGCCGGGCAGCGGCGGAGAGGCGGTCATCGCGTGGATGCGCCTCGCGCGGCGGGTGGCCGTCGAGGCGCCCGACTGGCCGACGCCGGCCCCGCCCCACCTGCCGCCCGACGCCCCCGCCGTCCGCTCCGGCCGTTTGACCGTCCGCTACGACCGCACCGACCCCGCCCGGCTCACCGTCGAGGTGGCCGGTAAGCCGATGGCCGACGGCCTCCGGCCCATGCGCATCGGCTACGTCCACGGCGGCGCGGTCCGGTGGATCCCGTGGGAGGACGGCCGGCGCGACCCGGACGGCGCCACGTGGCGCATCGCGCAGCGCCTCGTGCCCGGCCGCGAGGGCAGTGTCGACGTGACGGTCCGCGTGACGGTCGACCGCCCGCGCGAGGTCGTCTTCCTGCCGATGCTGATGCTGGTGGCGGGGCAGGGCACCTTCGGCACGACGAAGCGCCAGGCCGTCTTCGCCGGCCTGGAGTACCTGGCGGACGAGCCGTCGTCCAGCGAGAAGGACATTCGCGGTCCCGAGTCGACCCGCCGGGTGCCGTCGGCCCACAAGATCACGTTTCCGCTGACGGCGGTGGCGGCCGAGGGCCGGTACGTCGGCCTCATCTGGGACCGCGACCCGCGTGTGGCGCCCCTTTTCGATTCGCACGACCGCACGTTCGGCTCCAAGGGGCACGCGATGGGCCTCGTGTTCCCCGGCGCCCGCGGCGAGAACCGCCGGCCCGGCCACGTCCTGCCGCGATGGCCCGAGCGGCTGGAGGCCGGCGAGCCGCTCGTCCTCCGCGCCTGCATCATCGGCGGCGAGGGCGAGACGGTCGTCCCGGCCGTCCGGCAGTACGTGCGGCTGCGCGGCCTGCCGCCCGTGCCCGAGACGGGTCTCGACGCCCTGGGATACGTGCGTCTGGCGTCGGCCGGGTGGCTGGACTCCGACATCCGCGACGGCGACCGGTACCGCCACGCCGTCTGGCCGAAGTGGAAGGCCGGTCCCGCGGCGGGTCCGGCGGCGTGGATGCGGCACCTGGCGGCGCAGGCGGCCGACGCGGACCTGGCCGGCCGCCTTCGCCGCGCCGCCGCCGCGGCCGTCGGCCAGGTCAACCCGCAGGGTTACTACCGTTCGGGGGTGGCGCACGTGCGGCACCCGGTCGTGCCGCTCCTCTACGGCCACGTGGCCGAGAGCGTCGAGCGGGCCCGGCGGTCGGCCCGGGGGCATCTCCGGCGTTTCGAGGCCGACGGCCGGCTGCTCTATCGGCAGCGCAAGGGTAAGCCCGACTACGCCTCCACGCACTGGGCGCGGGAGGCCAGCGGCCTGGCGGCCCGGCCGGTCCGCGATGCCCTGGAGGCCGCCGTCTACGCGGGCGATGCGGACCTCGTGGCCGAGGGGCGCCGCCTCCTGCGGGCGCTCGACCGGTTCGCGGGCACCGTTCCCCGCGGCGCCCAGACGTGGGAGGTGCCGCTGCACACGCCGGACATCCTGGCCGCGGCCCACCTGGTGCGGGCGTACACGCTCGGGTACGAACTCACCGGCGAGGCCCACTTCCTGGAGCAGGCCCGGTACTGGGCGTGGACGGGCGTGCCGTTCGTCTACCTGACCCGTCCGACGGACGGCCCGGTCGGGCCGTACAGCACCATCGCCGTCCTCGGGGCGACGAACTGGAAGGCGCCGGTCTGGTTCGGCCGGCCGGTCCAGTGGTGCGGCCTGGTGTACGCCGACGCCCTGTACTGGCTGGCCCGCCGCGACCCCGACGGGCCGTGGAAGCGCCTGGCCGACGGCATCGCCGCCGCCGGCATCCAGCACACCTGGAAGCAGGACGATGCCGAGCGGCAGGGGCTCTTGCCGGATTTCTTCGAACTCCGGCAGCAGGTCCGGGCGGGGCCGGCCATCAACCCCGGTACGGTCCAGGCGTGTGCCGTTCGCCTGTACGGGATGCCGCCGGCGTACGATTATGCCGTGTGCCGGAAGGCCGGCGTCTATGTGCATGCCCTGGGCCGGGTGCGGGTGCTGGACGGGTCGGAGACGGGCGTGACGCTGGCCGTCACAGGCTGGCCGGCCGCGCCGTACCGGGTGCTCGTCTCGGGCCTTTCGAAGCGGCCTCGGGTGCGCGTGGACGGGAAGGATGCCTCCGGCGACGGTTCGGTGACGTGGCTTGAGGCCGCCGGCGCGCTCGTCCTGCGGCTGGAGGGCGAGGGGCGGGTGGAGGTGGGGCGGTAGGCGGTGCGATGAGTGCCGACCGGGGACGTTGCAAGGCAAGTGGAAGCCTAATGCCTCATGCTCGATCGAATACAAATCCGCACTTGGTGCACTTCCAAACCTTCCGTCGTTTCCCGCCCATGAAGAGAGCGGCGAGCATCATGAGGATGCCGATAATTGGGCCAATGATTGTCCAGAAAAAAAAGATGGTGACGAATAGTCCCGCAAACAGAACCACCAGGGCCACAATGATACCCAGGCAGTTCCCACTGGATAGCGTCGCCTTTTTCATAGGGCTGCCACACTGCTGACAGGTTACTTTCACCTTCTGTATCC
>CAYTJE010000335.1:0-3097 GCA_964437855.1 uncultured Anaerolineales bacterium
ACGCTCCGCCGCCCCACGGGCGGCCACACAAAGACGAATTCAGTCACAACCTCTCGGGACAGGCTCCGACCCGCCGCGCTCCTCCGGAATCGCCCCTCAAGGGGCGCCCCTGGCAGCCCCGGAGCCGGGGCCGAGGCCGCCTTCCCGGTAATGGGTGTTGAACCAAAAAACGCATCCGCCGTCCCCGCACGGCCCCGCGGCGAGACGCTCCTATCCGCCCCATCGAATGACGGTGCACGATAGCGACCGGTTCGCCGTCGGCACCCCGCACGGACCCTTCACCATCGCACCCGGATGCCGGGGACGGCATGCGCCGGCTGCCGCACCCCGCCAACGTGACCACCGCGCCCGCGGGGAACCCTTGCACGTCCCGGTCGGATGCGGTCTAATACTACTACGCTACTTCCCGCGCGGCCCGTACCCTTTTACAGCACGGGTCCGTACGGACCGCGCAGAGTGCCTTTGTAGCGTTGTAGGTCTAATGGCCCGACGTGAACCCGCGGCCGGCTGCGTGCGTATTGAACGAGACACTCCACCAGGCCTGGCGGACCGCCAAGCGGCCCTTCCGCATCGCCCTGGGGGCCCTCCTGCTCCTGGTCGGTCTGCTGGGGCTCGTGCTGCCGATCATGCCGGGGTGGATCTTCATTTTTCCGGGCCTGGCCCTGATGGTCCCCGGGACGCGGGCGGGCCGCTGGCTCCGCGAGACGGCCCTCCGCCTGAAGGCGAAGATGAGCCGCGGCCGGGCCGAGAACGCCCCGACGTCCCCCTCGCCCCCGGACGGCCCGGCCCCCTGACCGCCGGCCCCCGTCCCCGCGGCGCGGGCGGGCGGAAAGGCCCTTTCCCTCACCCGCCGCGGCGGCGTATAGTAAAGGTGCCGCGACCGATACGCAGGGAGAGACGCCGATGAGCATGAACCGACGCACGTTTCTGACCACCCTGGCCGGCGCCGGCACGGCGCTGGTCGGCGGCGGCGCCATCGCCGGCCAGGCCGGCGGCGCCGAGCCGTACCGGACCGTGACCCTCGGCCAGACCGGCATCCGGACCAGCCTGGTCGGCATCGGCACGGGCATGCGCGGGGGCAAGCGGCAATCGGACCACACCCGGCTCGGCCGGCAGCGCTTCGAGGCCCTCCTGAAGGCCTGCTACCGCCGGGGCATCCGCCTCTTCGACATGGCCGACCTCTACGGCACCCATCCCTACGTGGCCCGGGCCCTGAAGGACGTACCGCGCGAGAAGGTGACCTTCGTCAGCAAGATCTGGGTCCGCCGCGGCGGCCTGCCCGAGAAGGAACGCCCGGACGCCGACGTCGTCGTGGACCGCTTCCGGAAGGAACTCGGGACCGACTACATCGACCTGGTCCAGATCCACTGCATGACGGCCAAAACGTGGACCGACCAGCAGAAACGCCAGATGGACCTCCTGGAGCGGCTGAAGGCCAAGGGCGTGATCCGTGCCCACGGCGTGTCGATTCACGCGATCCCGGCCCTGGAGACGGCCGCCGAGGACCCCTGGGTCGACGTCATCCACGCCCGCGTCAACGCCTTCGGCGTCAAGATGGGCGGTCCGCCCGAGCAGGTGGCCCCGATTCTGGCGAAGGCGGCCGCAGCCGGCAAGGGCATCCTGGGCATGAAACTCATCGGCGAGGGAGCCTTCCGCCACGACGACGCGAAGAAGGACGCCTCGATCCGCTGGGCCATGGGCCCCGGCCACGCCAGCGCCATGGTCGTCGGGTTCCTGGCGGAGCGCGAGGTCGACGATTTCGCCCGCCGGGTTGCCCGGCTCGTCCAGCCGGAGCCGGCAACGCCGTAGCACGATGGCGCTACGCCGCGGGCGGCCCGCCCGGGTCGCGCTACCAGGCAAGCGGAGATCTACCCGGCGAACGCTTGCGGCCGGAGCGGCGGGGCGTAGAATGGGGCGGGGTGAGCAAGGGGCTCACCGGCCGGAGGCGGCGGCCGTCCATGCCGGCGCCCGGGCGCCTTCCGGACACGCATTCGCCCGGCCAGGCTTTCAGCGGAGGCGACACACAATGAGCGACCAGGTCAAACCCGTCACCGGGTACATCAAGGGCATCCGGTACCAGGTGGGGATCGAGAAGGCCGCCGACGGCGGCGCGACGATCACGCAACTCGAGGTGGAGGGCGACGTTTACACGCCCACCGAGAAGGGCTTCCGCTGCAAGACGGGCCACGAGACGGACCGCGGCCTGTCGGTCGTCAAGCCGCAGCCGGACGGCCGCTTTGCCGTGACCCCGCCCGATACCGACGAGCCCATCACGGCGACGGCGGCGGGGTTGGACTTCGATGCGGCCTGCCAGTTTGCCGCCAAGCACGCCGCCGCCAGTGTCCTGCGCGACAAGGCGATGCGCGAGCAGTAAGCCGAGCCCCTGGCCGTCAGGCCCGAGACGTTTCCGGTCGTTCGTATCCCGCCCCCCATGCCCAACAAGCGTCCCCGCACCACCCGGCCGCCCATGCCGCGCCTGCCCCCGCTCGCTGGCGCTCGCGGCTAGCCAACGGCACCACACGCTCAACCAGCGCACCCGCTAGCCGCGCACGTCAGTAAGCGGCGCTGTTCATATATTCTGAGAAAATGGCCGGGGGGCGAAACACGGTTTGGGGCCCTATTTGGCGCCCGAATCTTCCTTTTTCGAGCGCCAGAGCCGATTTGTCGCGCAAATGTTAAAATGGGTAAGGCGAAACTTTCGGCTTTTTTCGACTTTTTTTCGTTTTTTGTTCAGAATTGATCGTTTTTGACCGCTTTTTGACCCCGTATAGGAGAAAGACGATATGCACTAAAATATCGGTTTTCGGCGGCCAGGGCGTGTGCTCTGGCAGCGATTTCGATGCTCCAGACGCGCCCCGAACTCAGTCGCGGCGGCCTGGTCCATACGGAGGCGTATGCCGAAGCCCGCCGCGCAGGAATACGTGGCTTCGGGGCCGCGTGGGGCTCCGCCCCCACACGGACCCGAGCCGCGACCGTGAGGTCGCGGGTAGGTTCGGAGGCGGGCGCGGCGTGCCGCGTGGGGGGCTCGTTGGCGGATCAGGATACCCGCCATCTTACGATGGCGGCTCGGGGCGATGGCGGCTCGGGGCGATGGCGG
>CAYTJE010000336.1:0-3060 GCA_964437855.1 uncultured Anaerolineales bacterium
CGCCCCCGGCGAGGGCAGCCGCCTCCGAACCCTCTGCGCCCTCGGCGCCCGGGCCGCGCGCGCCGGCGCCGTCGGGTTCGCCGCCCCGCTTGCGGGGCGCGGGCCGTGTCGCGCCCGCGGCGGGGCCGGCCGCCGCAAGGGGTAGCCTGCGCGGCGGGTACGGAGACCCGCCGCGCAAAGCCTCTTGCCCTGCGGAGCGGATATCGCTTTTGCCAGAATCAACAAAGGGGCCCGCCTCCGCGCCCGACACCCACGGGGCGACGGCGGTGCCCTGGGCCAGCCAGAGGACGGTCCCGAGACCGAGGGCGGCGGCCGCAAGGGCCCAGGCGGGTCGCCGCCAGGCGGCCGGCGGCAGGAAGGCACCGGCCGGGTCGCGCGCGAGGATCCGCCCCGCCCGCCGGCCCAGCGCCGCCCGGGCCGATCCGTGCGGATCCCGTTGGGAGCGGTCCGAGGCCGCATCGGCCGACAGGTCCACGAGCGTCACGAGGGCGTTCTTCAGTTCCGGGCGCCGGCGCTCCACCAGCCGGGCCAGGTACATCGCCGACGGCCGAGGCCGGTACGCCGCGGCCGAGGCCAGCCCGACGGCCAAGGCGCCGCCGGCCGCCGCCGGCACATACGCGGCCGGGGGCAGACCGAGGGCGGCGTCCGCGACGACCAGGGCCGACGCGGCCGTCAACACCGCCGCACCCGTCCAGAGGGCGGCCGAGAGGGCGGCGCGGCGCCGCAGCCGACCCGCCAGGTCGTCCAGCAGCCCCCCCACCTGCCGCAGGCCGCGGTCATCGGGCGATGGGCGCACCGTCATCCCGTCCGTGGCAGGGGAAACCCGGACATTCTCCGGGCGCAGGGGACCGCCTCACCGGGTTTATCGGCACGAGCGGGCGGGGACCTGTGGCGATTTCGGCCGTACCCGACCCGCCGCGCCCGACCCGCCGCCTGATGGAGTACCCGCGACCTCACGTTCGCGGCTCGGGCCCCGCGCTTACGTTCGCGGCGCGGGTGCGGCGCTCGCGCCGGCGGCGCGGGCGGCGACTTTGTCGTTGAGGCCCGCGGGCGGCGCGGCTATCCTGGCTCCGTTTGCGGCGGCGTGAGGGAGAACGGGGATGGAACTGAAGACCGTGCTGGCGACCTTCGCCATCGTGTTCCTGGCCGAATTGGGCGACAAGACGCAACTGTCCGTCCTGCTGTTCGCGAGCAAGTCGGGCAAAGGCGTCTTCCCGTGGGACGTGTGCCTGGGGGCGTGCCTGGCGCTGATTGCGGCAACGGTGATCGCCACCGTCCTGGGCTACGCCGGCAAGACGGTCGTCCCGGAGCGTGTGCTGCACTACGTGGCGGCGGCGGGGTTCATCGGTATCGGCATCTGGATGCTCGTCAGCAAGTAGGAGCGCCCCATGGCCGAGTGCGACATCTGCAAACGGGCGGTGCCGCGGGGCCGGCTGCACCGCCGGCTCCAGTTGCCGGAGTACCGGTCGATGATCGGCTTCTGGCCGTGGGTCTTCATCCGCGTCTGCGACGACTGCGTGACGGCCCACGACCGCAACCTGCGCGAGCGGGTGCTGCTGCTCGCGCGCGACGTGGTGGAGAACGACGAACCCGTCGTCCGCCGCGTCTGCGCCGCCTGCGGCCAGGCGGAGACCGACGCGGCCTGGCACCAGGCCTCGAAGTGGCTGGACGCCGACGGCCGGCCGACCCGCCGGTGCACGTTCTACCTGTGCGGCGAGCACGCCGACGCGGTGTACGCCGAGGGCATCGTCGTGGCAAGCAACCTGACGGGCATCGAGGCGATGGCCCGGCTGGTGGCGGAACTGCCGACCGTGAGCCCGGCGATCATCGAACGGGCGGAGGGGTGGCACGTGGGGACCGCCGGCGGTCCGCCCGAGGCCGAGGCGTTTACGCCGGAGGCGTCGGCCGACGAGGCCGCCCACGCCGCCCTGGCCTGGTGGCAGGAGAGGCCGGAGGGGCTCCAGGCACGGGGCGCCTGGCTCGGACCCGTCCGCCGCGATTACAAGATGCGGTACCGGCTGGACCTGGCCCGCGACTTCGCCGACGGCCGGCGCGAGACCTTCGCCCTCCTGCGGACCGGCCCGGACACGCTGGCCACGTACCGCCTGGCGGGCGAGGCGGTGACGGGCCATCGGCTGGCGTGACCGAGCCGGCTTGATTAAGGGCGGTAAAAGGACCGTCCAAGTGAGCGCGGTGGGTCGCCGTCCCTACCGCGCTCAGACTGACGTGCGGGGCGGGTGCGGGCCGCGCAGACCAACAACACTTTGGCGCGCGGCGGGTGCGGAAACCCGCCGCGCAACAACCTGTAAGGAAAGCCGCGCAGCAACCCGTAACGACACCGGTTCTACGCGTGGACGCCGATGTCGGCGACCGTGGGCCGGGCCAGCCGCTCGTAGTCCTTCCAGGCCAGCAGGACCGAGTCCTCGTGCCGGCCGGCGGGGATGAGGATCTGCTCGTCCTCGGCCAGGTGGGCGTCGAGGTAGGTCTCGAGGTCGTACTCGGTGCCGAAGGGCGGCATGGCGCCGACCTCGCAGTCGGGGAAGATGTCGGCGATCTCGTCCTCGGTGGCCAGGGCCACGGTGCCGGCGCCGACGGCCTGGCGGGCCTTGTCCATGTCCACGGTGCGGGTAGCGGGCAGGACGCACATGACGTGGCGCCCGTCGGCCTTGAGGACGACGACCTTGGCCACCGCCTCGCCGCTGATGTGCTCGGCGGCCGCCACCTCCTGGGCCGTGTACCGGGCCGGATGGTGCCGCAGCGCGAACTTCACCTTGTTCGATTTCAGGAACTTGACGACGTCCATGGCAACCTCCTTCCGTGCCGACGGGGTTCCCTTCGCCGCGGCGCCTCGCGCATCACGCGCGCCGCACGCCATCCCTGCCGGTCATCATGATACCAAAGGGGGATGGGGCGATGAAAGGGGGCGGAGAGAATGCGGGGCGAGGCCAAGCGCGCTGCCGTTCGAGCCGGCTGCGGGAGCAGCCGGTTATCCTGGTCCGCCTTGGCACGTGCCACCGCGGACGAAGGTGACCCGCCGCTTCCGCGGCGGGCTCGAACGGC
>CAYTJE010000337.1:0-3041 GCA_964437855.1 uncultured Anaerolineales bacterium
CGAAGGGGACCATCTTCTCCTCTTCGGCCACCTCGTTGTGGCGTCGGCCCATGAAGCGCTTGATCGAGAAGATGGTGTTCGTGGGGTTGGTGATGGCTTGCCGCTTCGCCACCTGGCCCACGAGGCGCTCGCCCTTGTCGCCGACGGCGACGGCCGAGGGGGTCACGCGGCTGCCCTGGGCGTTCGGGATGACCGTCACGTTTTCGCCCTCGCGGACGGCGACGCACGAGTTCGTGGTTCCAAGATCGATGCCGATGACTTTGTTGCTGGCCATGTGGTAACTCCTTTCCGCGGCGCCCGGCGGGGGCCGGGTCGTGTGCGGGTTCACGGCGACGGTTCGCTGAACCGGATAAAGTGCAAACTCTGTGCCAGCCTCGGCCTGAGGCCTTCCGGTCTCCGAGGAGGCGTTTATTGGATGATAACGCGGGTTTCGGCCTCGATGCAAGCCCTTGCACGCCTGCCATTGCGACAGGTGGGACTGGGCTCCCGCCTCGCGCCTGCCAGAATGGCAGGTCGCGTTCGAGCCGGCCGAAACAGGTTCCGGGAGTCATTTGAGCAACCTATACCGCACCCGTCACAGGTGGGCTGCGGGAAAGCAGAAATGACTCCTGGAACCTTTTTCCAAACGAAATCGGTTGACGCCCGGCTTGAGCGGGCCTATAAGCGCGGCACCATGGACCGGCTGCCCCATCCCGCGCTTGTCTGGACGGCGAACGTGCTGGTCCCGGGGTCCGGGCTGGTCCTCGTGGGCCGGCTCGTGGCAGGGGGGCTGCTGGCCGTTCTGTGGGTCTCGGCCGTCGGCGTGGTCCTGGTGGGCGTTCTGATCTGGCCCGATGCGGCCTCGGCGGCGGCCGTTGCGCCGATGGGCGTGACGGCGGGTCTGCTCTTCGCGGCGGCTCAGGGGCTGCTTTATGTGCGCGGTCGGCAGATTCGGGCGTATAAGGTCTCGGACACGCGGGACGAGGCGTTCCGCGAGGTGCTCGCGGCCACGCTCCAGGGCCGGCTGGATGATGCGGAGCAGGCCTGTCGGGCCCTGCTGGCCCGCGATCCGGACGACGTCGAGGCCACCCTCCACTTGGCGTGGCTGGCTTGCCGGAGGGGCCGGAAGGGCCGGGCCGCCCGGCTACTGCGTCGTGCCCGGTTTCTGGACGATGCGGGCCGGTGGGATTTCCGTATTCAGCGGGAACAGGCGGCCCTGGCGGGCCGGGCAAATCCGGGCCGCCAGCGGTAGCCGCTCCCTCCCGGTCGCGGCCCGGCCCCCGCGGACTATGCGGGTTCAGATAAGTTCTGTCTAAGGCTACTTTGTCAACTCTTACCAACCGACAACGACTCTAGCGCGGTGGGCCGTCTTGCCCACCGCGCGGTGCCCACGACGGGGCACCGCGCCACGGCCTTCGTGGATGATGGCGAAGTGGACAAAGTCGCCCTAAGCGGGTTCAGTAAGTCTTGTCCAGGGATGGCGTGGCGGGTCTCCGTACCCGCCTCGCAGGCCAAAAAGGAACTTTGGCGCGCGGTGGGTACGGAGCCCCACCCCGCAGAAGGCCTTCGTAACGTTGTCGTGCTGATGCTGGAAAGCGTTGTCACAGTCGGGGGGCTGGGGCCCGTTTTTCTGTGGGACGCTTTCGGGATTCTGACGATAGAAGAGACGCAGACCCGGCGTGAGCCGCCCGTATGGGCGGCAAGTCTCCGGCGTCGTGAGATGGCTGCCCATACGCGGCGGCTCACGCACGGGGTTGAACCGCCGCGACCGCCCGGCTACAATAGGGCTGGTAAGCCGACCGGGCGCAGGGCGGGCCTCGGGCCTGGCCCTGATTGCATGATGTGAGGTAACCGTATGTTCGAGCGATTCACCGACCGTGCCCGCAAGGTCATGGCGCTGGCCAACCAGGAGGCCCAGCGCTTCAACCACGAGTACGTGGGTACCGAACACGTGCTGCTCGGCCTGGTCAAGGAAGGCCAGGGCGTGGCGGCCAACGTGTTGCACAATCTGAGCGTCGACCTGAAGAAGATCCGCCTGGAGGTCGAGAAGATCGTCAAGAGCGGTCCGGCCATGGTGACCATGGGGAAACTGCCCCAGACGCCCCGGGCCAAGAAGGTCATCGAGTTCGCCATCGAGGAGGCGCGGAACCTCGGCCACAACTACGTCGGCACCGAGCACCTGCTCCTGGGCCTCTTGCGCGAGCACGACGGCGTGGCCGCACAGGTCCTGATGAACCTGGGTCTGAAACTTGACGAGGTCCGGGCCGAGGTGCTCAACATCCTCGGCGCCAGCATGGAAGCCGAGGGCGAAACGGGCGAGGGCGAGGCCCGCCGGGGCAAGTCCAAGACGCCCGCCCTCGATTCCTTCGGCCGCGACCTGACGCAACTGGCTGCCGAGGGCAAACTCGACCCGGTCATCGGCCGGCGCGACGAGATCGAGCGCGTCACCCAGGTCCTGTGCCGGCGCACCAAGAATAACCCTGTCCTGCTGGGAGAGGCCGGCGTGGGGAAGACCGCCATCGTCGAGGGCCTCGCCCAGCAGATCACGAGCAGCGAGGTGCCGGAACTCCTGATGAACCGCCGCATCGTCGTCATGGATCTGGCGATGATGGTGGCGGGTACGAAATACCGCGGCCAGTTTGAGGAACGCATCAAGGCCGTCATGAACGAGGTCCGCCGGGCCGGCAACATCATCCTGTTCATCGACGAGTTGCACACCCTGGTGGGCGCCGGCGGGGCCGAGGGCGCCATCGACGCCTCCAACGTCCTGAAGCCCGCCCTGTCGCGCGGCGAGATCCAGTGCATCGGCGCCACCACCCTGGACGAGTACCGCAAGCACGTCGAGAAGGACGGCGCCCTGGAACGCCGGTTCCAGACCATCATCGTCGACCCGCCGTCCGCCGACGAAACGCTCGATATCCTCAAGGGGCTCCGCGACCGCTACGAGGCCCACCACCGGGTCCAGATCACGGACGGGGCCCTTCAGACGGCCGTGGACCTCTCCCAACGGTACATCTCCGGCCGGTACCTGCCGGACAAGGCCATCGACGTGATCGACGAGG
>CAYTJE010000338.1:0-1352 GCA_964437855.1 uncultured Anaerolineales bacterium
GCCGGGCAAGACCGGCCGGGCCACACCAACAACGTCTCCCGGCCGGGCCACACAAACGGCGGGGCACACGCATCTTGTCGTGGCTTGCCGCTTGCGGCTTGTGGCCTGCGACCTTCTTACTGGCCCCCCTGCCCCGCCAGCCGATGCGGCACTTCCAGGCCGTGGGCGGCGGCCAAGGCCGGGTCCGCCAGGACCTGGGCCGTCGGCCCGTCGGCCACGACCCGGCCGGCGTCGATCACGACGGTCCGCTCGCACGTCTCCACCGCCAGGTCCAGGTCGTGCGTGACGAGCAGGAGCGTGGCCTCCAGGCCGCCCAACAGGTCGATGAGCCGCCGACGCCCCCGCGGGTCCAGGTCGGCCGACGGCTCGTCCAGGACGAGAATCTGCGGCCGCATGGCCAGCACGGTCGCCAGGGCCGCCCGCCGCTTCTCGCCCACCGACAGATGGTACGGGACGCGGTCCTCGCAGCCTTCGAGGCCCACGGCCGCCAGGGCCTCGCCGACGCGCGCCCGGACCTCCTCCGGCTCAAGGCCCATCGTGGCCGGGCCGAAGGCCACGTCGTCGCCAATCCGCGGCATGAACAGTTGGTCGTCGGCGTCCTGGAACACCAGGCCCAGGTGCCGGCGGACGTCGCGGGCGGAGCCAGGCGTTAACGTGTGTCCCGCCACGCGGATGGTTCCCTCGGCCCGCAGAAAGCCCGCCATCGCCAGCACCAGGGTGCTCTTGCCGGCGCCGTTCGGACCGGCCAGGGCCACCCGCTCGCCCGGGGCGACCGCCAGCGTGACGCCGTCCAGGGCCTGGGCGCCCGTCGGGTAGCGGTAGCGGACGTCGTCGAGTTGGACGATGGGCTCAGCCATACACGATTCCGCGCGGCGGCTCTCCCGAGCCGCCGCGCTCGACCCACTCGCGCGGCGGGTGGGGACACCCGCCGCGCGGAACCATCTATCCATCAGCCAAGAAAGACGCGGTCTCCCACCACCAGGGCCGCGCTGGCCGCCAGGACGCCCCCCGCAAAGAGCCAGTCGGCCGGCCGGAGCCGACCCCGCCGCGGCGCGTGGAGCGAGCCGTCGAAGCCGCGTGCGGCCATGGCGCGCCAGATGCGCTCGGCCCGGTCCCAGGAGCGGAGGAACAGGACGCCGACCACGCCCGCCCGGCTCCGCCACCGCAGCCGCCACGGGCCCAGCCCGCCGTCGCGGGCGGCCCGGGCCATTCGCATGTGCATCCCCTCGTCCATCAGCACCCACAGGTACCGGTACAGGATCGCCAACTGCGTGACCAGGACCCTCGGCACGCGGAGCCGGGCCAGGCCCTGGAGGAGGTCCTGGAACCGCGTGGTCGCCAACAGCAGCAGC
>CAYTJE010000338.1:1362-3023 GCA_964437855.1 uncultured Anaerolineales bacterium
CGAATTTCGAGAGCAGGTGGCCCGCCCGCACGAGGCCCTCGCGGGTGACGACCACCTCGCCGCCGGCCACCGGCCATCGCCAGACGGCCTCGCCCGGCTCCAGGAACGGAAACAGCACCACCACCGCCACCGCCAGCGGCGAGACCACCGCCAGCCGGCGGAACGTGTACCGCAGGGGCGTCCGGCTCACGGCGTGGTAGACTGCCAGTCCTCCGGCCAGGGGGGCGAGCGCCAGGAACCGGTCCCGCGTCACCAGCACCGCCGCCAGCACCACCGCCAGCAGGGCCACCGTCTTGGCGGCCGGGTCCAGACGGTGGGCCGGCGTCGACCGGTTCGCGAAATGGTCCAGCATCATGTGGTGCACGGGCTGCCCCTCAGCACGGTCGGGCTCGGGCGGGGTCCCCCGGAGCAATCGCGCGGTGGGTCTTCGTACCCGCTGCGCCGAACGCGCGGTGCACCAGGAGGCACACCGCGCGGCACTGCTCTCCTTCCCGCGCGGCCCGTACGGGCCGCGCACGAGTTGTCGTTGTCGTGCTAGGACGCCCGACGCCGGAGCAGCCGACCCACGCCGAGGAGGATGGCCAGGACCAGCATCGCCCCCACGACGCCGGCGGCGGCGTTGGCCCAGAATCCATCGCCCAGCCACGCCAGGCTGTATTCGTCGAACGCGACCGGCGGCGCCTCGACGCCCCCGTGCCGGGGCGCGTCGGCCCCGAGGTCGGCCTGGGTCTTCTCCAGCCCGTCGGGCCAGGCCGAGGCGAAGTACGACACCCCGCCGCCCACGACGATCGCCGCCGCCAGCCCCACCAGAAGCGTGTTGCGATTCGTCTTGGTCACGCCGATACCGCCTCCACCGGGGCGCCCGCTCCCTCGAAGACGGCCTCCGGCCGCGCCTTCAGGACGAACCGGACCACCGCCACCGAGGCCGCGCCCTCCGCCACCCCGATGACCAGGTGCACCAGGTCCATCACCCCGACGGCCTGGGCCAGGCTCACCGATCCGGGCAGCGTGTCCGACAGCCACAGCAGGAGGATGACCACGGTGGCGCCAATCAGGACGGCCGCCAGCCCGCCGAGAAACGTGCAGACGTCGGCCAGGGGCCCCGCGCGGCGTCGCCACAGGCCGCGCACCGCGGCGCCGACCAGGGCCGGGAGGATGCCCATCACCAGGACGTTGGCCCCCAGCGCCTCGACCCCGCCGTCCTGGAACACCAGGGCCTGAACCAGGAGGATGGAGGCCATGACGACGATGGCCAGCGGGGCGCCCAGGAGCACGCCGAGCAGGAACCCGCCGCCCAGGTGTCCGCTGGTGCCCGGCAGGACGGGGAAGTTGACCATCTGGGCGGCAAAGACGAACGCGCCCATGACGCCCATGAGGACGAGTCGGCGGTCGTCGAGGCGTCGGTTGGCCACGGCCAGCGAGGCCGCCAGCGCCGCCCCGCCGACGGCCGCCGTCGAGGCCCACACCGCCGGCGACAGGAACCCGGGACCGATGTGCATGGCCAAATCCCCCTTATCCAACAAGGCTGTCATTCTGAGGCCCCGCTTGTCCGGTACGGACCTGTATGGGCGGGGCCGAAGAATCTCGCCGTGACCTTTGCCTGTCTGCCGTTCGCACGGCGAGATCCTTCGCTTCGCTCAGAGGCTGTGATTTTTTCGCGC
>CAYTJE010000339.1:0-3013 GCA_964437855.1 uncultured Anaerolineales bacterium
GTCCCAGTTCGTGATCACGTCCGACAGCGGTTCCGTCCGCTGCCGGCAGGTCAGCGGTTCCAGGTCGCGCTCGTCCAGCCCGAGGAACCTCTGGACCCTCTCGCAGGTCTCCCCCCGCCGCTGGCACAGGTCCTCATACGTCACCTCCAGATACGGCCTGCCGGTCTCCGCCAGACGAGCACGGGCCTCGTCGAGCCGCGCGAAGAACCGGTCCCGGAATAGCCGCGCCTCCACCGGCGAGACGGCCAGCCGGGGAGTGGGAACCTCGGAGGGCCGTCGGCACCGCTCCGGCACCTTGAACGCCTCGCCTGCCGGCGGTTCCCCGCTCTCGGTCACCATCCACACGCCCTGCATCAGGGCGACCTTCGCCGACACCAGCACGGCCAACCAGTCCCGCCGCCACAGCAGAATGTATCGCTCCGCGCGGTCCAGGTTGAACGCCCAGTCGCGAAACGCCTGAAACTCGGTGTCCGGCGTGTAGTGGACGATAATCCCGTCGAACGTCCGCCATACGGCGTCCTCCACGCGCTCGCCGGCTCTCGGCACCACGCCGCAGACATCGAGCCGCTTCAGGACCTCCCCGCCCGTGCGGAGGTCCCCGCGGCCGGCGAGCAGCCCCTGGAGCAGGTGGCAGCCGCTTCGCGGATGCGCCACGATGACGAAACGCTCGGCCATCAGGCGATCTCCCGGATCGGCCTCTTGTGCCCCCGGCGCGTGGCCACCTCACGAAACCCGAACCGTCGAAACTGCGCAAGACGCGACACCCCCCGCCGGCCGGTCATCCGGCGGAACCGCTCCGTGTTCCACCGGTGACTGTGCGCCACGAACGAGCGGACGCGGGTCACGCGGAGCGTGTTGTCCCGGTAGACGCTGCCCCGCCAGAAGAACCCTGCGTGCTCGCCGCCGATCTTCACGCCGTCCGTCCACCGGTGGCGGCGGAGCAGGTCGGTCGGGGCGAGGAAGAAGTTTTGCACGCAGTCGTACCGGCGGTGCCCGTCGATAACGTCTCGCCAGGCCCCGACGTACAGGACCAGCCGATCGCCCTCGACGGCGAAGCAGCCGTGCCAGGGGCCGGTCCCCATCTGCCCGCCGACCAGGTTGAAGGGCGTCTCGGTCAGGACCCGGTACATCCGTTCCAGGTCCGTCCGGCCGTACATCGTCATGTCGTCGTCCATCAACAGGAACAGCGGCCGGGCCGCGCGGTCCACCATCAGGTTCCGGGCGGTCGTCAACCCCACGTCGAACGGCAGGTGCATCACCTCGTCGGCGTCGGGCACCTCCGGCGGCTCGGCGCTGTCGTCGCCGACCAGGATTTCTGCGCCGGGATAACGCTCGCGGACGGAGCGGGCACATTGCCGCACGGCCTCCGGCCGCTCGAAACTCTTGATGCCAACCGTGATGTCGTCCTGCCAGGTCACGATGAACCTCCGCCGCCGAACCCGCCGATCTCCTCGGTCTCCACGCGGGCCACCCACCGAATCTCCGCGCCGGCGGCCCCCTGCACGCTCACCTTGAGCGAGTCGTTCACGTCGTCCGCCTCGACCTTCGCGTCCCAGCCGGCGTCGTCCTCGTGCACGGCGGTCTCGATGAAACCGTTCACCGCGACGGTCCCGCCCAGGTTCTCCACGATGCCCTCGAAGGTGTACCGGGCGACCTCCGCAGCATCCTCGCGGGCGCCGGTGATCTTGACCGTCACGCCGAACACGTAACCTTCCGGAATGGTCAGCCGCGCCGAGGCCCCGTCCAGGAAGAGTTCCGTCCAGTCGGCATCCGTGGTCCGCCCACTGAGCACGTACCGGCCGAGTTGGCAGTCGCCGGCCTCGTCCCAACTCCCGGCCGCGTGGGCGTGAGCGCCCCGCAGCCGCGCCTTGGACGCCCGGCCCTCCGCGAAAGAGGCGAGGGCAGTGGCCTCCGCCCCGTAACCCATCGCGACCGCTGAGTCACCGCTCGCCTTCGCCTCGTAACCCATCGCGACCGCTGAGCCACCGCTCGCCACCGGGTTGTTTCCCATCGCGACGGCGTATTGACCGGATGCCCGGGCACCGCGGCAAGCGGCGAATGAACGGAAACCGGTTGCTAGGTTCGAATAACCGCCTGGCACGGTCGCCTGGCTTCCGGAGGCTTCGTTGTACTTTCCGCCCCCGATCACTGCCTGGTCGCCGCTCGCGACATCGGCACCGTTCAACCTATCCAACTGGAGGTCCTGCGCACCCGGTCCGCGAGCGTCGGGAGAGCCGGCCTGGTCGGCGATGCGATGGCCGTTGAGGTCCAGGTCGCCGCCCAGTTGGGGCGTGGCGTCCTCGACGACCGACTCGATGCCACCGCCTGCGCGATACGGCATCACCAGCTCCCTCCAACCACGGTCACGGCGTCGTCGACCGTCCCCTTGATCTCGACCTCGGCCAAGTCGACGCGCTGGAAGGTGTGCCACTCGCCGGGCACCCAGGGCACCTCCTGGCCGGTGTCGCCCTTGAAGACCACGTTCCCGGCGTTGCCGGGCGGGCAGGAGATCGTCACGCTGGCGACGGTCCGCTCGGCTGCCAGGGCCGTCCAGTCGCCCGTCACGTCCACCTTCCGCATGAGGGTGTTGTTCATGGGGTCACCTCACGACCGCGTAGACAAGAGTCAGTACGGCCACGAACAGGTGCCGCGCCTTTAGTTCCTCCGGGGCGTAGGGCGTCGACCACTCGGCCCCCGCCCACCGGGCCGTCGACCCGTCCGCGAGGGTCAGGTTCCGGTTGCGGAGGACGTCGGCGATTGCCTGTGTCAGGTCCATCAGCGCGTCGATCCCCGCCACGTCGAGGGCATCCACCCTTTGCTGCACCGCCACGTCGACCCGCGGCCGGAACTCGGAGCGCGCACGGTCGAAACGCCCCTCCTCCATATTGCCCGGCACGACCGTCACGTGGAGTTTGTCCAGTTCCCGCAACTCAAACTCCGGCCGGTAGCCCCGCGCCGCCTCGAACCCCCGACCGAACTGATGGCCGTTCAGGGCATCGACGACGGCCTGCGC
>CAYTJE010000340.1:0-3012 GCA_964437855.1 uncultured Anaerolineales bacterium
ACATCGAGACCACCACCAGCGACTACGACCGCGAGAAACTCGAGGAGCGGCTGGCCAAACTCTCGGGCGGCGTCGCCCAGATCAACGTCGGGGCCGCCACCGAGGTCGAAATGAAGGAGCGGAAGGCCCTCGTCGAGGACGCCCTCCACGCCACCCGCGCCGCCATCGAGGAAGGCATCGTGCCGGGCGGCGGCGTGGCCCTCTTGCGGTGCCTCGGCGGCCTGGACAAGGTCAAGACGACCGGCGGCGACGAGGCCACCGGCGTCGAGATCGTCCGCCGGGCCATCCGCATGCCCGCCTGGTACATCGCCGCCAACGCAGGCTACGAGGGCGGCGTGGTCGTCCGAAACATCCTGGCCGAGTCGGGCGCCTACGGCTTCAACGCCGACACGGGCGAGTACGGCGACATGCTGAAGTTCGGCGTCGTGGACCCGACGAAGGTGGTCCGCACGGCCCTCCAGAACGCCGCCTCGGTCGCCGGCCTCCTCGTCACGACCGGCGCCTGCGTGGCCACCAGGCCCGAGCCGGAAGACGAGGGCGGCCCGCCCGGCGGCATGCCCCCCGGCGGCGGGATGGGCGGCATGGGCGGCATGGGCGGCATGATGTAAACAATTTCGGATTTGGGATGTTGGTATGGCGGCCGCAGTCGACGTGCCGCATGACGCCTCTGTTCGCCCGGCCGCTTGCGGCCGGGGGCCGTGAGGCCAACGCAACGCAGCCAGACCTGGCCGAGATACATTTAGCCCCGCCGCTTGTCCGGAACGGACCCGTATGGGCGGCCGGCGTCATCCGGGAAAACAGGAACCTCAGAGAGACCCACGGAGACCAACCCATGACCATCGAACCGCTTGAAGACCGCGTCGTCGTCCAGCCGCTGGAGGCCGAGGAAACGACCAAGGGCGGCATCGTCCTGCCCGACACCGCCAGGGAGCGGCCCCAGCAGGGCAAAGTCATCGCCGTCGGCCCCGGCAAGACCCTGGAGTCCGGCGAGCGGGCCGAGCCCGCCGTCAAGAAGGGCGACACCGTTGTCTACGCGAAGTACGGCGGGATGGAGATCGAGGTGGACGGCGAGGAGTACATGATCCTGCGCGAGAGCGACATCCTCGCCACCGTCGAGTAACGCGCCTGCCGTTCGAGCCCGCCCGTACGGGTGGGTCATCCCCATAGGGGGCGAAGGGGGCACGCGCAAACGTAAGACGAACCCACGGGAGAGAACCCATGCCCAAGCAACTCCTTTACGCCGACGAGGCCAAACGCAAGATGGCCCAGGGCCTCAAGCAACTCACCGACGCCGTCCGCGTCACGCTCGGCCCCACCGGCCGAAACGTCATCGTCCAGAAGTCCTACGGCGGCCCGACCGTCACGAAGGACGGCGTGACGGTGGCCAAGGAAATCGAACTCCAGGACAAGTTCGAGAACATGGGCGCCAAGATGGCCAACCAGGTGGCCTCCAAGACCGCCGACGTGGCCGGCGACGGCACCACCACCGCCATCGTCCTGGCCGAGGCCATCTTCAACCAGGGCCTGAGGCACGTGACCGCCGGCGCCAACCCCATGGCCCTGAAACGCGGTATCGACCTGGCCGTCGACGCCGCCGTCGACAGTATCTGGGACCAGAGCCGCAAACTCAAGGGCCACGACGAGGTCGCCCAGTGCGCCTCCATCAGCGCCAACAACGACCGTACCATCGGCGGCCTGATCGCCGACGCCCTCGATAAGGTCGGCAACGACGGCGTCATGACCGCCGAGGAGGGCAAGGGCACCGACACCGTCCTCGACTTCACCGAGGGCATGCAGTTCGACAAGGGGTACCTGAGCCCCTACTTCATCAGCGACCCGCAGAACATGGAGAGCGTCCTGGAAGACGCCCTCATCCTGATCCACGAGAAGAAACTGTCGAACCTCCGCGACCTCCTGCCCCTGCTGGAGAAGGTGGCCCGGAGCGGCCAGCCGCTGCTGGTCATCGCCGAGGACGTGGAGGGCGAGGCCCTGGCCGCCCTCGTCGTCAACCGGCTCCGCGGCGTCCTGAAGGTCTGCGCCGTCAAGGCCCCCGGCTTCGGCGACCGCCGCAAGGCCATCCTCGGCGACATTGCCGTCCTGACCGGCGGCACGTTCGTCAGCGAGGACCTGGGCACGAGCCTGGAGAACCTGGAACTCGCGCAACTCGGCTCCGCCGGCCGCATCGTCGTCGACAAGGACTCCTGCACCCTCATCGACGGCGGCGGGACCAAAAGGCAAGTCCAGGAACGCATCACCCAGATCCGCACCGCCATCGAGACCACCACCAGCGACTACGACCGCGAGAAACTCGAGGAACGGCTCGCCAAACTGACCGGCGGCGTGGCCGTCATCCGCGCCGGCGGCGCCACCGAAACCGAGGTCAAGGAAAAGAAGGCCCGCATCGAGGACGCCATGCACGCCACGCGCGCGGCCGTCCAGGAGGGCATCGTGCCCGGCGGCGGCGTGGTGTGCCTCCGGGCCGCCGACGCGCTGGAGAACGCCCGCAAGCGGGCCCGCGGCGACGAAAAAATCGGCGTCGACATCATCGTCCGGGCCCTGGAGGCCCCCATCCGCCAGATCGCCGCCAACGCCGGCGAGGACGGCTCCGTCGTCGTTGAGGAGGTTCGCGGCATGGCCAAGACGCACGGCTACAACGCCCGGACCCGCGAGTTCGGCGACATGATCCAGATGGGCGTGATCGACCCGGCCAAGGTCACCCGCACCGCGCTTCAGAACGCGGCCTCCATCGCCTCGCTCATGCTCACGACCGACGTCATGGTCACCGATGCGCCGGAGGACGAGGACGAAGAACTCGACGCCGAGGAGGCCGTGGCGTAACAGGGTCTCGGCAAGCGGCGAGGGGCGCCCGGGTTCGCCGCGGCGCTTGCGACGCGCGCTGCTCGAAGTGAGTTGAGGAGACGCGCAGCCCGTACGGGCCGCGCAAGCGAAGCGAGGGGCGCCCGGGTTCGCCGCGGCGCTTGCGACGCGCGCTGCTCGAAGTGAGTTGCACAA
>CAYTJE010000341.1:0-3010 GCA_964437855.1 uncultured Anaerolineales bacterium
CGGACGGCCGAGCGCCTCCAGCGGTACAACCTCCAGCGGATCGGCGACCTGGCGCGCCTTCCGGAGACGATACTCGCGGACCACTTCGGTCCGGCCGGCCGGGCGCTCGCCGAGCGGGCCCGCGGCATCGACCCGACGCCCGTCACCGCCGACGCCGCCCTCCCCCGCTCCATCAGCCGCGAGACCACCTTCGAGACCAACCTCATCGACCGCGAGCAGATGACCGCCATGCTCTTCTACCTGATGGAACGGGCCTGCCGGCAGTTGCGCCAGGAGGGGCTGCTCGCGCGCACCGTGGGCGTCAAGATCCGGTACGCCGACTTCAAGACGGTCGGCCGGAGCCGGAGCCTGCCGACCCTCTCGGACCACGACGACGACTTCTGGCCGGTGGCGAGGGACCTCTTCCGCCGGGTCCACACGCGGCGGGTGGGCGTTCGGCTGGTGGGGGCGCGGCTGTCGCACCTGGCCCCGGCCGGCCGGCAGATGGGTCTCTTCGGCGAGTACGACCACCTGCGCCGCGAGGCGTTCTATCGCATCGTGGACCGCGTGAGGGACCGCTTCGGCTTCAGCGCCCTGGTGACGGGCCGCTCGATTGAGCTGCTCGACACCCACGAGCATGACGCGCGCGGCTTCCTCCTGCGCACCGCGTGCCTGTCGCGATAACCTCGGCGCCCACGGACTCCGACATTCAAAAACCGGCTCTCCTCCCAACACCGTGGTGGGCGTGAGGGCCTCGGCCTCGGCTCCGGGGCACCAGGGGCTTGAGGCAGGTTCCGATGTGGGTTTTGCCCCCATTGCGTTGGGCAGGGGCCGAGGGGGTCTGGGGGAGATGGAATCTCCCCCAGAGGCCGTGTCGGCGTGGCTCAGGATCAGGTCGCAATCCCCTCAGGCTGACAACGTACCTAACCTCTTGCCTGGATTGGGGTTATGCAGGAGAAAGCGCCACGCCCTCCCGCCGTTTTGGGAGGAGAGCCCAAAAACTGAAATCTCAAATCCGAAATCCAAAATCAAAACAGCGTCCCTTGTTCGCCCGGCGGCAGCCCCTCCTCGGCTACCTGCTCCAGGAACGGGTACGTCCGCACGAGCGGTGAGGGGACGGGCACGCGGCGGCCGGCGACCCGGGACAGGATCTGAAGGGCGTTGGCCGGCGCCTGCCCGCGGTAATGGTTGTTCGCAAAGACAAACGTCTCCTCGCTCCGGCAAGCGATGTCACGGATGCGGGCAATCCATTCATCCAACTCGTCCCGGCGGTAGAGGTAATCGTACCGGGCGTCGCGGCCGGCCTCCGGGTCGAACCAGGCCTCGCGGTTCCGGCCGTGCAGCCGCACGTAGCCGACGGGCGAGGTGACGAGGCTCATCGGCGGCACGCCGGCGCGGTCGGGCGGCTGGTCGATGTTGCAGAAGCCGAGACCGCGAGTCCGCAGAAAGTTAATCGCCGACCCGCTCGTCCAACTGACGTTCCGGACCTCCACGACGAGCGGCAGATCGCCGAAGTCACGGCGGACGGCCTCCAGGTGCCGCCTCGCGTCCTCGTCGCACCGGAACGACCACGGGAACTGGACGAGGACGGCCCCGAGGCGTCCGGCCTCGCGCACCGGCTCGACACCTCGGCGGAACGCGTCCACCTCGTCGGCCGTCCACGGCGCCTCGCGCTCGTGCGTGAACCGCCGGTGCAGTTTAAACGTGAACGTGAAGTCCTCCGGCGTGCGGCGGAGCCAGGAGGCGGCGGCGCGGGCATCCGGCGGGCGGTAGAACGACGCGTTGACTTCCACGCAATCGAAGAACCCGGCCAGGTAGGCCAGGCGGTCGAACCGGGCGGGCGCCTCTGGGGGATAGAATCGTCCGCGCCAGTCGTCGTACGACCACCCGGACGTGCCGACGTGAATCGTCCCGCTCGTATTGTCCCGCGTCTCGGCCATCCTGGCGCTCGCCCCACGTCGCGAGGGTAACGGCGCGGACGCTGGGAAACAAGCCGACGTTCAGAAAGTAAAGGCCGCCGACCTGCGGGGCTATGCCTTTCGGCTCCGCCCGCACGGGCGGTCGACGGCTCAACGCCACAAGCGCCTTTTGCGCGGTGGGGCTCCGTACCCACCGCGCCGATCACGAAGGTGCCACGGTTTGCTTGTCAAACCGTGTTCTCGGACCAGCAGGCACGGATTGGCAAGCAATCCGTGGCACCCGGCGCATCGCGGCGGGTGCGGAGACCCATCGCGCAGGAATATGCTCCGCTCATTCGGAATGATAATCGGGGAGACCTGCGGCGCCGGGATTATTCCGCCTCGGGCAGGCGGAGGCGCATGCCCACGTACAGGCGGGCGTTCAGGGAGGAGAGGACGTCCTTGTTGGCCTCGTAGATTTTCGGGTACATCGCCGACTCGTTATAAATCTGTCGCGCGATGCCGATAAGCGTATCGCCCTTCTTGACGACATAGACTTTCGGCCGCTTCTTCTTCTCCTCAGCCGAGGGGGGCGTCTTCTTTTTCGGCACGGGCAGGACGATGCGGTCGCCCACGCGCAGGCGCGCCGGGTCGAGCCCGGGGTTCGCCTCCTGGATGGCCTGGACGAACTTCGGGTCGCCGTATTGCTGCATGGCGATATCGTAGAGCGTATCGCCGGACTCGATAACGTAGGTGTTCTCCGGCCGGTCTGACCGGCGCATGCGGAGCGGCCCGGTGACGACCTCGCCCTCGATGCCGTGCGGCCGGAGGACGGGCCCCGGGGGATCGGCACCGGCCACCTCACCGTCGGCGCCGCCGGCCACAATCACCCCCTCGTCGCGAGACGTGGACGTCAGGTCAATCGTTTCAGCCTGGTCGGCCTGGTCGGCCTGGTCGGCCTGGTCGGCGTCGGGTTGCGTGCTCGTGCGGGCGTCGCCCGCGGGCGAGGGGCCGTCCCGGCGGGGGGCGGTCTCGTCCTCGGCGTCCTTCGACAGGCGCCGGCGCCATCGCTGGTACATCGCGAGCGGGTCGCTATACTCCCGGCCACCTTCGGACGTATTCCTGACGGCCTG
>CAYTJE010000342.1:0-2987 GCA_964437855.1 uncultured Anaerolineales bacterium
TCGGCCAGGGCGAACTGCTCGTCACGCCGCTCCAGGCGGCCCAGTTGTACGGCCTGGTGGCCAGCGGCGGCCGGATGCCGCCCCTGAGACTGGTTCGCGAACTCGCCCCGCCCCCCGGCTCGCCCCGGCCCGGACTCCACGTCAGCCCGGGCACCATGCGCGTCCTCCGCGACGCCTTCTCGGCCGTCGTCAACGAGCCCGGCGGCACGGGGTACCGCCACGTCCGGACCCCGGAGGTCCGCATCGCCGGCAAGACCGGCACCGCCGAGGCCGGCCGCGGCGAGGACCACGCCTGGTTCGCCGGCTTCGCGCCCGCCGACGCCCCGCGCGTCGCCTTCGCCGTCCTCGTCGAGCACGGCGGACACGGCGGCGAGGCCGCCGGACCCATCGCCCGCGGGCTCGTCCTCGCCTGCAAGGCGCACGGCTACCTGGAGCCGACCGGGACGTCCACCGACCCGGCCCCCTCGCCGGGCACGCCCACGACCGGCCCGGACGAGGCGCCGGACCGCGCGCCGGAGCGGCCCCAGCCCGTCGGCTGAGCCTGCGACGCTCCTTCCCGCGCCCGGGTGCGCAGATTCACCTGCCGACGGCGGGCCCCCCGCGCTCCCCCTCGCGGAGCCGCTCGAGCATCGCCCGCACCGTCCGCCCCGTGACGGGGTCGCGGGCGTCGGGGGCGATTGCGGCCAGCGGTTCCAGGACGAACCGCCGCTCCGCGAGACGCTCGTGCGGCACCGTCAGCCGCTCGGTCTCCACGACGCGGTCGCCGTAAAGGAGGAGGTCCAGGTCGATCTCCCGCGGCCCCCAGCGCCCGCGCGGCCGGCGGCCGAGGCCGCGCTCGATACCCTTCAGCACCTCCAGCAGGGCATCGGGGTCCAGGTCCGTCTCCAGCGCGGCCGCCCCGTTCAGGAACGGGGGCTGCCCCGCCGGGCCGCCGACCGGCTCGGTCTCGATGAGGGGGCTCTCGGCCACGACGGTGATGTGCGGATGGGCGCGGAGGCGGTCGACGGCCGCGCGGATCGTCGCCTCGCGCTCCCCCACGTTCGCCCCGAGACCGATGTAAGCGGTGGCCATGACGTGCGCCGGGAAAGCAAACGTTATTCGAGCCGCCATCGTAAGATGGCGGGGCCTTTCCGGTGGCACCCATCCCCACGCGCCGTCGGCAGGCCACCGCGCGGAAAAGGCATTCCCGCGCGGCGGCCTTCGGCATACGCCTCCGTATGGACCAGGCCGCCGCGTAATCCGCGTCCCGCCAAAGGTTGTCATTCTGAGCGAGCGCAGCGAGCGAAGAATCTCGCCGTGCGGAACGGCAACACGGCAACAGCCAAGGCGAGATGCTTCGCTTCGCTCAGCATGACAGCGTGCGGGGCTCGGCTTGCAGCCTGTGGCTTGGGCCTAGAACGCGAGCCGCTCGATCCGCCCGGCCGCCTCCTCAAGCCGGTCCTCCGGCACCGTCAGGGCGAACCGGACGAACCCCTCGCCGCGCTCGCCGTACCCGACGCCGGGCGTGGCCACGATGTCCGCCTCGGCGAGCAGGCGGTCGGCCAGCGCGCGGCTGTCCAGGCCCGCCGGGCACGCGGCCCAGACGTAAAAGGTGGCCTCGGGCCGGTTGACCGCCAGGCCGGCCTTCTCCAGGGCCGCCACGAGGCAGTCTCGCCGCCGGCGGTACATGGCCCGCAGGTCGTGAATCTCCGGCCGGTCGTACCCGTCCAGTGCCGCCGCCCCCGCCCACTGCATGGCCGTGAACACGCCGTTGTCCATGTTGCTCTTCAGGCGCACGAGGCTGGCGATGACGTCGGCGCTGCCCGCCACCCATCCCACGCGCCAGCCGGTCATGTTGAACGTTTTGGAGAGGGAGTGGAACTCGACGGCCACGTCGCGGGCGCCCTCGATCTCAAGTATCGAGATGGGCGGCTCGTCGAAGTACACCTCGCTGTAGGCGGCGTCCTGGGCGATGAGCACGTCGCGGGCGCGCGCCCACGCCACCGCCCGCTCGTAGAACGCGCGCGGGGCGGCCGCGGCCGTCGGATTATTCGGGTAATTCAGATAAATGAGTTTCGCCCGCGCGACGGTATCCGCGTCGATGGCGTCCAGGTCCGGCAGGTAGCCGCCCGCGGCGTCCAGCGGAAACCGGACCACCTCCCCGCCCGCGAACCGGATGCTCGAATGGTACACCGGGTAACCCGGGTCGGGCGACAGGCCCACGTCGCCCGGGTTCATCATGGCCAGCGGCAGGTGGCTCAGGGTGTCCTTCGTGCCCTGGGCCGGCAGGATCTCGGTCTCCGGGTCCAGCCCCACGCCGAACCGTTTCTGGAAGAAGGCGGCGATTCGCTCCCGGAACCGGGCGTCGCCGCGGTCCAGGGCGTACTGGTGGGTGGCGGGGTCGGCCACGGCCTCCCGGGCCGCCTCGATGATGAACGCCGGCGTGGGCGTGTCCGGGTCGCCGATGCCGAGGTTGATGACCGGCCGGCCGGCGGCGACGGCCGCCTTCTTCTTCCGGTCGATCTCGGCGAACAGATACGGCGGCAGGGCCTTCAGACGGTCGCTCTCGGTCTGCATCGGGCGTGGTCCTTGGCTGGAGCGCCTTCAGTTCGCGCGGCGAGGGGGAGGCCGCCGGCCGTCCTTTCCGGCACCGCCCCGCCCCTCGGAACCGGGCATTCTAGATGCCCCCGCCCCCGCCGACAAGGCAAAACGCCGTGCCGCCGCCCCCGAGCCGCCATCGCCCCCGAGCCGCCATCGCCCCGGGCCGCCATCGCCCCCGAGCCGCCATCGCCCCGAGCCGCCATCGTAAGATGGCGGGTACCCCCAAGCCGCGACGATTCTCCCACGCAGCACTTGCCGACGCTCAAACCTACCCGCGACCCATTCGGCTCGGCTGTGCCTCGCTCAGGGCAGGCTCTGGCGGTCGCGGCTCGAATGCGGCGCGCCAGAACCGACATTTTAGTGCATATCGCCCCCTGTCCATACAGGGTCAAAAAGGGGTCAAAAAC
>CAYTJE010000343.1:0-2959 GCA_964437855.1 uncultured Anaerolineales bacterium
TGTCAAGGGGCGCTTAAAACCAGCCAGCGTGGGGCGCTTCAAAACCAGCCACTTTGAGGAGGTGGCGGTTCGTGCGTTACCCTCTGGGTTCCCGAGGGGGACCGAGGAGGGAGGGCGTGGCGAACCGGCTCAAGATGGCGACGGTGGAAGCGATTCTGGCACTGGCGGCGCGGGGCTGGTCTCAGCGGCGGATCGCCCGGGAATTGGGCGTGAACCGTGAGACGGTCGGCCGGTACGTCGCCCAGGCGTGGCGGCGGGCCGCGGGGGCGGACGGAACGTTTGCCGGGTCCGGCGGGGGCGAAGGGTCGGCATGCACGCCCCTGGGCGAAGGGTCGGCATTTGCGCCGCCGGGCGTGGCGGCGACGCCTCGGGCGTCGGCCGGGTGGCTGGACCCAAAACCGGCCAAAGCGCCCATCGGGTCCACCGAAGCGTATGGAGGGTCGGGCGGTCCAAAACCGGCCAAAGCGCCCATCGGGTCGGCCGGGGCGGCGTCGGATCCGGCCGGAGGGGGCAGGCCCACCGGACCTTCGCACGGCGGATTTATCGCTTTACGGCCACCGGCAGAGGGCGGTAGGCTGCGGGGCGCCGCCGCGGAGGATAGGGCAACGCTGGGAAGCGACCCGAGCGCCGCGGCGGTGCCAACCGGCACGGGCGGCGCCTGGGAGGGTGCCGCCTGCCTATCGGTGCCCGCGCCGGCCAGTCGGAGCCGGTGCGAACCCTTCCGTCCGATCATCCTGGCGAAGCTGGAGCAGGGTCTCTCTGCGCAGCGGATCTGGCAGGACCTGGTCTCGGAGCACGGCTACGACGGCCGGTACTGGAGTGTCCGGCGGTTCGTGGCGAAGGTGGGCGGGACGACGGCGCTTCCGTTCCGCCGGATGGAGTGCGGGCCGGGCGAGGAGGCGCAGGTGGACTTCGGCGCCGGGGCGCCGGTCATCGACGCCGACGGCCACCGGCGTCGGACACGGGTGCTGCGGGTGGTGCTGAGCCACTCGCGCAAGGCCTACAGCGAGGCCGCCTTCCGGGAGGGGACGGACGAGTTCCTCGGCTGCCTGGAGGACGCGTTCTGGGCGTTGGGCGGCGTGCCGCGGACCGTCCTCATCGACAACCCCAAGACGATGGTGCGGCACCCGGACTGGTACGACCCGGAACTGAATCCGAAGGTGCAGTCGTTCGCGCGGCACTACGGGTGCGTGATCGTGCCGACGCGGGTCCGGACGCCCCGCCACAAGGGGAAGGTCGAACGGGGCGTCGGGTACGTCCAGGACAACGGCCTGAAGGGCCGCACGTTCCCGAGCCTGGCCGCCCAGAACCGGCACCTGGCGCACTGGGAGGCGACGGTCGCCGACACCCGGATCCACGGGACGACCCGGCGTCAGGTCGGGAAGGTCTTCCGGGAGGTGGAGCGTGCGGCGCTCGGGCCCTTGCCGGTGGGGCGGTTCCCGCGGTTCCAGGAAGCCCGGCGGACGGTGCACCGGGACGGCCACGTGGAGGTGGCCAAGGCCTACTACTCCGTGCCGCCGGAGTACCTGGGCCGGCAGGTCTGGGTCCGCTGGGACGGGCACCTGGTGCGGGTTTTCAACCACCGCTTCGAGCCGATCGCCGTTCACGTCCAGCACGAGGCGGGCCGCTTCAGCACGCAGGGCGAGCACCTCGACTCCCGGAAGATCTCGTCGGTGGAGCGTGGCGCGACGTGGCTGCTGGAGAAGGTCGCCCTGATCGGTCCCCAGGCCCAGGGCTGGGCGGAGGCGATGCTGCGGGAACGCGGCATCGAGGGCGTGCGGGTCCTGGCCGGCCTGATGCACCTGGCCGGGAAGCATTCGTCCCAGGCCATCGACCAGGCCTGCGGCGTGGCCCGGACCCACCGGGCGTTCCGGCTGCGGACGATCCGGACGTTGCTGGCCCGCGACGGCGGCCGGCCGCACCAACTGGCCTTCCTCCAGGAGCATCCGATCATCCGCGACCTGGCGGATTACGGCGCGTGGGTGCGGGCGGCCCTCCGCCGCGAACCGGCCCCCGCGGCCTCGAACGGCGAATAGGAAAGGAATCCGATGAACGAGACCCTGCAAAGCACGCTGCGGAAGTTACGGCTGTCGGGCCTGGCGCGGACGCTCCAGGTGCGGCTCCAGGAGGCCGCCGGCCACGGCCTGACGCACGGCGAGTTCCTCGAACTCCTCGTCCAGGACGAACTGGCCGTGCGGGCCGAACGGCTCCTGGCCCGACGCCTCAAGGCGGCCGCCTTCCGCGACCTCAAGACCCTGGAGGACTTCGACTGGCAGTTCAACCCGTCGATCCGGAGGAAGACGATCTTCGAACTGGCCACCTGCCGCTTCATCGAGGCGCACCGCGACGTCCTCCTGCTGGGGCCGCCCGGCACGGGCAAGAGCCACCTGGCCCAGGCCATCGGCTACCAGGCGATCAAGACCGGGTACGTGGTCCTGTACCGCTCGATCTTCGACGTGGTCCGCGACTTCCTCCACGACGAGGCGTTCGACGGCCAGGAGAAGGTCCTGGCCCGCTACCTCAAGCCCGACCTGCTGATCATCGACGACATGGGCATCAAGCAACTGCCGAAGCGGTCCGGGGAGTATCTCTTCGAGATCGTCCTGCGCCGCTACGAGACGCGGTCCACGATGATGACCTCCAACCGGCCGCTGGAGGACTGGGGAAAACTCCTGGGCGACGTGCCCTCGGCCACGGCCATCCTCGACCGCTTCCTCCACCACGCCGAGATCATCACCATCACCGGCCGCAGCTACCGCCTGAAGGACCGGACGGAAACGCCCCGCGACCCGACACGCCCAACGCCCCGCCCGAAGGCCGGCGCCAAGGCAGAAAAAACCGCCAACGGATCCCAAGATCAGGCTTGAAATGCACAACGACCCGACGGTATACAAGGCCTCACGTCACTGGCCGGTTTTGAAGCGCCCATCCGTGGCCGGTTTTGAAGCGCCCCGTGACA
>CAYTJE010000344.1:0-2927 GCA_964437855.1 uncultured Anaerolineales bacterium
GGGCGTGGACGTCCTCCACCTGGCCGACGGCGAGTTCAACCTGCCCGCCGACCACGCCGCCGCCGTCTGCGAGCCGCTCATCGCACGGGGCTTGGGCGACCGCGTCCGCTGGTACGCCTACCTGACCGTGACGCCGTTTGACTCGCGCCTCGCCCGGGCGATGCGGCGGGCGGGGTGCGCCGGCATCGACTTCACGGGCGACTCGGCCGCCGAGGCCATGCTCGCCACCTACCGCCATCCGCACCGACGGGACGACCTCGCCCGCGCCGTCCGCCTCTGCCGCGCCAGCGGCATCGCCGTCATGGTCGACCTGCTCCTGGGCGGGCCGGGCGAGACGCCCGAGACCCTGGCCGAGACCATCGACTTCTTCAAGTCGGCGAACCCGGACAGCGTGGGAGCCGCCCTCGGCGTCCGCGTGTATCCCGGCACGCCGATGGCGGAGCGCCTGGCGGCCGAAGGACCGCTTGAGACGAACCCGGCGCTGCGTCGGCGGTACGACGGGCCCGTGGACGTCTTCCGGCCGACGTTCTACATTGCCCCGGCCCTGGGCGAGCAGCCGGCCGCGCTCGTCAAAGACCTGATCGCGGGCGACCCCCGGTTCTTTGAGCCGTCCGAGGCGGTAACCGACGCCGACGCCCGCGGGTATAACTACAATGCCAACGCGCCGCTGGTGTCGGCCATCGCCGCCGGCGCCCGCGGCGCCTACTGGGACATCCTCCGCCGCATGCGCCTCGGCGAGTGGAAGGAGGCCGCACGCTCGTGACACGCCGCGGGGGTCGAGAACAGCCTCCTGTTTGCGAAGGTCCTGCCCGCCACGTGCCGTTTGCGCTGCACGTTTTCCCGCACGGTCCGCACGGGATGGGCCTGGCCACGGGCCGGCGCGGCGCAAAGGCCCCGGCGGTCCGGCAGTGGACGGCCCTGGCGGCCACGTGGCTGCGAACGATCGGCTTCGCCGGGCCATGACGGTGGGGGCACGGGTGGTGGTGGGAACCCCTTGTCGCCCGAGAACCATGTTGGAGGAGTTAGATATGCGCCGATTCGTTTCTTTCTTGGCGGCGGCGTGCCTGGCGGTCCTGGTGGCGTCGCCCGCCCGGGCCATGACCATCGAGGCCGAGGAGGCGCCCGTCCGGACGGCCGGCGCGGCCATCGAGGGCGGCTGGAACCTGCACTCCAACGGCCAGGTCGGCGCCGACGTTACCGTGCCGCAGCAGGCTACCTACACGGTCGTCGTCCGGGCGGCCGGGACGCCGTGCGGCGGCGTCTGGCCGGCGATGGCCGTCCGGGTCGATCACGAACGGGCCGCCGGTCCGGTCGCCGTCAAGGGCCGGGAGTTTGCCGACTACACGTTCCAGGTGCCGATTCCCCCTGGGCCGCACGTGCTGGCGGTCGCGTTTCTGAACGATAAGGTGGCCGGCGGCGAGGACCGCAACCTCCTGCTCGACCGGGTGGACGTGTGCGCCCCGGCCGGTGCGAAGGCGCCGGCGCCGGCCTCCCCCGCGGCGATCGCCGCCGAGGCCGAACGCCGCGAGGAAGCGGCCCTGGCCCGCGCCGCCGCCGGCGCCGAGAGGCACCGCAAGAGCGACGCGGCCGTTCGCGTGGTCCGCGGCGGCGAGCCCGTTTCGGACGCCTCGGTCACGGTCGAGCAGACCGGCCACGCGTTCCTCTTCGGCTGCAACATCTACGGGTTCGGCCGGTTCAGGTCGGACGAGGAGAACGCGGCGTACAAGCGGCGGTTCCGCGAGTTGTTCAACGCGGCCACCGTCGGCTTCTACTGGCGGTCGTACGAGCCGGAGCGCGGCCGGCCGATGTATGACTATACGGACAAGGTCGTGGCCTGGTGCCGTGAGCACGGCATCCGGATGAAGGGGCACCCGCTGCTGTGGGATCATCGCGCGGGGGTGCCGCGGTGGTCGGACGGCCAGCCGCCGCCCGAGGTGCAGAAGGCCCGCGTGCAGGAAATCGTCCGGCGCTACCAAGGCAAGATCACGTTCTGGGAGGTGGTGAACGAGCCGTCGCACTGCCGGGGCGTGTCGATTGACGACCCGTACCGCTGGGCCCGGGAGGCGCAAGCCTCGGCCCATCTGATCGTCAACGATTATTACGTGATGGCCGACGGGCACCCGCCGTTCTTCGCGCTCCTGGAGCGGGCGAAGGCCGACGGCGTGCCGTTCGATGGGCTGGGCATCCAGGCCCACGAGCCCCGCACCATGCGGTTTCCGCTCGACCGCGTTCAGCGGATCCTCGACCGGTACGCGACGCTCGGCAAGGCGATTCACATCACGGAGTTCACACCGGCCTCGGGCGGCCAGCGGATTACCGGCTCGCACCGGACGGGCGTATGGGACGAGGCCGCCCAGGCCGAGTACGCCGAACGGTTCTACCGGGTCTCGTTCGGGCACCCGGCCGTCGTTGCCATCACGTGGTGGGACCTGGCGGACAGGCGGTCGTGGCGCGACGGCGGGGGACTGCTGCGCGAGGATTTCACGCCCAAGCCGGCGTACGAGCGGCTGCGCCGGCTCATCCACCAGGAGTGGACCACCCGGGCCGCCGGACCCACCGACCGGACCGGCACGTTCCGCTTTCGCGGCTACCACGGCCCCTACCGGGTGACGGTGAAGGCGGCGGGCAAAACGGCCAGCGCCGAGCACGTCCTGGAGAAGGGCAAGCCGAACGCCTGGACGGTGCGGCTGGAGTATTGAGACCGGCAAAACCAACGTAACAAGAAAGGAGGCTGTGGCACGAAGGTCTTTTTGTTTCCGCGTGGTGGCCTTCCTAGGCCACCACGCTCGGTGTATGGGGCTCGCGGCGGCCTGGTCCATACGGAGGCGTATGCCGGAGGCCGCCGCGGGGTTCGTGCAACAGGCTCAAAGGTGCCACGGTTTGCTTGTCAAACCGTGCGCCGCGGCCCCGGAATCACGGATTGCGAG
>CAYTJE010000345.1:0-2872 GCA_964437855.1 uncultured Anaerolineales bacterium
GGAACACGCCGGAGGGGCCATGGGCCGCTCGCCCCCCACTTCTGGGACGATACCAGTGAATTTGGCCGCCCGTTTTCGGCCCGATGCCACGGCCCCGGAACGGCCGGAAGGCGCTTGACCCGGGCCGGGGCCCGGGCTAGCGTGGGGCCGGGCCGGGGCCCGGGCTAGCGTGGGGCCGGGCCGGGACGGCCTCTCCGGGGGACGCGTATGATTCAGGCGAACGACGCCACCGACGACGATGCCCGGCACATGCGCGAGGCCCTCCGCCTGGCCCGGGCCGCCCGCGAGGCCGACGAGGTGCCCGTCGGCTGCGTCATCGTCCACGCCGGCCGCCTTCTCGCCCGGGCCCATAACCAGCGCGAGACCCTCCGCGACCCCACCGCCCACGCCGAGATGATCGCCATCACCCAGGCCGCCGAGGCCCTCCAGTCCTGGCGCCTCGACGGCTGCACCCTGTACGTGACCCTGGAACCGTGCGCGATGTGCGCCGGGGCGATGGTCCTGGCGCGGCTCGACCGGCTCGTCTACGGGGCGACCGACCCCAAGGCCGGCGCCGTCGAATCGGTCTTCCGCCTCCTCGACGAGCCGCGACTCAATCACCGCGTGGCCGTCACCGGCGGCGTCCTGGCCGGGCCGTGCGGCGACATCCTGACGGCGTTCTTCCAGGCGAAGCGCCGTTCCCCACAGGAAGGCATGGATTAGACTTGGCCTCTGCTTGCTTTGACGGTATACTTTGATAGGGCTACTTTGTCAACGCTTACCAACCGACAACGACTCTAGCGCGGCGGGCCGTCTTGCCCACCGCGCGGTGCCCACGACGGGGCACCGCGCCACGGCCTTTGTGGCTGACGGCGAAGTTGACAAAGTAGCCCTAAGCGGAGGGTTGAGGGTTCGAGTCCCTCCGCGGAAGCGTTTGGCTTGCCAAGCGTTTCCGCGGTGGGACTCTTTACTTGGCAAATCCCAATTGCGGGGTTTCCCCCGGCACTCGGCGCGGCTGTGGCGAGGCACACCCTGGGGGAGATTCCATCTCCCCCAGCCCCCCTCGGCCCAAGCCCAACGCAAGCGGGGCAAAAGGGGCGCCCCTGGCAGCCCCGGAGCCGAGGCCGAGGCCCACCTCCCGGTAATGGGAGTTGAACCCGCTATTTTCGCATCCCCGGTATCGGCACCCGCGCGGTGGCCCTCGGCATACGCCTCCGTATGGACCGGGCCACCGCGCCGAATCGCTATGCGCGGCGGGTGCGGAGACCCGCCGCGCGGCAGTTCGCTCGTGGCCACGCAAGCGTGGCCATGCCACCCGGCGCGCCCGCCCGCCGCTCGCAAACCAGTTGACCCCTTCCGCGCTCGCGGCTACAAGAGGGCGTACCCTGTGAAAGGACCGCCATGCCCGACACCGACGTCCGCATCCGCGAGGTCCGGACGCACGTCGTCCCCGTCCCCTGCCGCACGCCCCTGAAGTTCGGCGCCGTCGTGGTCGAGACGACCCCCCTCGGCTACGCCCGCGTGACGGCCGAGAACCGCGCCGGCGGCGTGGGCACGGGCTGGGGAGCCATGTTCCTGATGGACCTGTGGGCCTGGCCGGGGTCGAAGGCGTCGCACGAGGCCCGCGGCCGGGCCATGGCCGACCTCCTGGCCGCCTACGCCCGCCGCGTGGCCGACGTCGCCGACTACGCCCACCCCCTGGCCCTCTTTCACGAGACGGCGGCCGACCTGCCGGCCCTGGCCGACCGGGCCGCCCACCGCCATACCCCCGGCGACGCCATGCCGCCCCTGGCCCGCCTGGTCGTCGCCAGCGTCGTCGACCATGCGGTGCACGATGCCTTCGGCCAGGCCGCCGGTATCGACGCCTACCGCGGCATGGGGCCGGAGACGATGGGCTTCGACCTCTCCCGCTACCTGGGCGATGAGTTCAAGGGCGTCTATCCGTCGCAGTCTCTGCGGCAGGACTACGCCCCGCGGCTGCCGGTGTTCCACCTGGTGGGCGGGCTGGACGTGCTGCGCGAGGCCGACGTGCCCGGCGGCCTGCCCGACGACGGCGTGCCGAACTCCCTGGAGGGCTGGATCGCCCGCGACGGCGTCTTCTGCCTGAAGGTGAAACTGCGCGGCACGGACCTGGAGTGGGACCTGGACCGGACGCTGGAGGTCAGCCGCATCTACCGCGAGGTCCGCGCCGCGAGCCGGCCCGACCTGCCGCCACGCCCCCATCTGACGGCCGACACGAACGAGCAGTGCGCCTCGCCCGCGTACGTGGTCGAGTACCTGCGCAAGGTTCGCGAGCGTTCGCCGCAGGTGTTTGACGAGATCCTCTACGTCGAGCAGCCGACCGAGCGCGACCTCTCGGCCCACCGGTTCGACATGCGGCCGGTGGCGGCGCTGAAGCCGGTGCTGATCGACGAGAGCCTGACCTCGCCGGACGACTTCCGACTGGCCATGGACCTGGGCTGGTCGGGTATCGCTCTGAAAGCGTGCAAATCTCTATCCGAGGCCATGCTGCTGGTTCCGATGACCGAACGCGCCGGCGTGCCCTACGCCGTCCAGGACCTGACGAACCCCTCGCTGGCGCTGGTGGAGTCGGTGGGCCTGGCGGCCCGGACGCACCCGATCCTGGGGGTGGAGGCGAACGCGCGGCAGTTCTTTCCGGCGGCCAATGAGGCCGTCGGCCGCGTCCATCCCGGCCTGACCCGCATCCGCGACGGCTACGCCTACACGGCCTCGATGACCGGCCCCGGCCTGGGTTTCCGGATGGCCGAGATCGGCCCGGCGCGGCTGGGGTTGGCGCTTGGCGAGTGATCCCCGGGCGCCCCGCTGTCGCATTCCCGCGCGGAAGCGGGCGCATTCCCGTGCGGCGGCCTTCGGCATACGCCTCCGTATGGAC
>CAYTJE010000346.1:0-2850 GCA_964437855.1 uncultured Anaerolineales bacterium
CACCGGTCGTTGAAGTCGCGGACGTTGGCGTTGTAGAACCGCCGGGCCGCCTGGAGGCGGTTCTCCGTTTCCACGAGTTCGGCCTGGAGGGCCAGGAAGTTGTCCGACGCCTTCAGGTCCGGGTGCCCCTCGGCCAGGGCGAAGAGGTTCTTCAGGGCGCCGACGAGGACGTTCTCGTCGCGGGCCTGCTCGCCGGCCGAGCCGGTGGAGCCGAGGGCCCGGGTCCGGGCCCGGACGACCCGCTCCAGCACCTCCTTTTCGTGTGCGGCATAACCCTTGACGGTCTCGACGAGGTTCGGGATGAGGTCGTAGCGGCGCTTCAGTTCCGTCTCGATGCCGGCCCAGGACTCCTGCACGTGGTTCCGCCCGCGCACGAGACTGTTATACATGCCGATAAGGACAATGCCGACCACGAGAATCGGCACGCCCACACAGGCGCAGAACGGGAGAAGGGCAAACAGGGCCTCGGCCATGGCGAGCATTGCACCGGTCATGCGGTTCCTCCCGGGGCCGTCGCGCCGGTCTGCTCGACCGCGCGGGCCTTCAAGACATAGTCGGGAATCATGTTCACGACGGTCTGGCCGATCATGATGAGCCGCTCAAAGTTCTGCGCCTCGCCGCGGCCCTTGTCGTAGAGGAGCAGGAAAACGCCGGCCGTCTCCATGTGCGGCGCCGTGCCACAGCGGAGCAGGTAATCGATGAGCCGCGCGTGAAACAGGTCATAGGCGAACCGGCGGTCCTGGCCGGCCACGTGGTAGCGGCGGCTGAACTCGTCGCTCTCGAAGTCGATGTCGTCCCAGCCGACCCAGGAGGCCATGCGGTCCAGGACGTTCTCCGGCCGCATGCGAAGGGCCGGCGCGTCGATTGGCAGCAGGAACACCACCGCCTGGTGATGATGCGTGCGGGAGTTCTTCCCGCTGCCGGTCGTGTACCGGTAATCGAAGGCGACGACGGTCCGGCCGCCGGCCTCGCCGCTCATCACGTTCTCGGCCTTGCGCGACCGGCCGTGGTTGAACAGGTCCAACCGGCAGTACCACGTGGGCAGGTTCCAGGGGTCGGAGGGGTAGAAGTCGAAGCCCCACTTCCGGGCCAGGGCCTGCATCTCCTTGCGGCGTTTCTGCGCACGGAGGATACCAAACACGATCACCACGACGACGATGGCCGCGAACCCGCCGACCATCAGGCACGGCACGGCGCCGGCGAGGGCGCCGAAGAGGGCTTCCATGCTCTGCTCCTAACACTACAACGCTAAGTCCGCATTTTGCGCGGTGGGTCTCCGTACCCACCGCGCCTGAAACGGCCTTTTCAGGGCTGCGCGGCGGGTACGGAGACCCGCCGCGCTCGAGTTAGCGTTGTAGTGCTACGGGGCGGCAGGATTATAGCCGCCCGCGACGAAACCATTCAATCGGAATCGCGGCAGCCGTGCCGCCGGACGCCGCGGCTTGAACCGAGCCCCTGCCCGATGTACCATACACGCGCCATGAGCGAACTATTCAGCGACATCCCGGCCATCCTGGAGGACCTGAAGGCCGGCCGCATGATCGTCCTCGTCGACGACGAGCAGCGCGAGAACGAGGGCGACCTGGTCTGTGCGGCCGAGAAGGTGACACCGGAAACCATCAATTTCATGGCCGCACACGGACGGGGCCTCATCTGCCTGCCGATGGCCGGCGACCTCATCGACCGGCTCGACCTCCCGCCGCAGACCGTGACCAACACCGCCCGGTTCGGGACGGCGTTTACCGTGTCGGTCGACGCGGGGACGGGCGTGACGACCGGCATCAGCGCGGCCGACCGGGCGCGGACGGTCCAGGCGGCCGTCGCCGACGACGCGAAGCCGGAGGACCTCGTCCGCCCCGGGCACGTGTTCCCGATCCGCGCGCGCGAGGGCGGCGTCCTGGTGCGGGCCGGCCAGACCGAGGGCGCGGTGGACCTGGCGCGCCTCGCGGGCCTGAAGCCGGCCGGCGTCATCTGCGAGGTGATGAAGGCCGACGGCACGATGGCCCGCGTGCCGGACCTCGTCCCGTTCTGCCGGGAGCACGGCCTGAAGATGTGCTCGGTGGCCCAGATCATCGCGTTCCGGCACCGGAAGGAGCGGCTCATCCGGAAGGTGGCGCAGGTCAAGTTGCCGACTGCGCGCGCGACGTTCGACCTGCACGCCTACGAGAGCATCATCGACGCCCTGCCGCACATCGCCCTGACGCTGGGCGGCCTGGGCATTCCCAATGAAGACGGCGAGGTGCCGGTGCAGGCCGAGCCCACCCTCGTCCGCATCCACTCCGAGTGCCTGACGGGCGACGTCTTCGGCAGCCGCCTGTGCGACTGCGGCGACCAGTTGCACCGCGCCATGGCCCGCATCGCCGAGGAGGGACGCGGGGCCGTCATCTACATGCGGCAGGAAGGGCGCGGCATCGGCCTCTCGAACAAGATCCGCGCCTATCGCCTCCAGCAGGAGGAGGGGCTCGACACCGTCGAGGCCAACGTGAGGCTGGGCTTCGACCCTGACCTTCGGGACTACGGCATCGGGGCCCAGATCATGTCCGACCTGGGCCTGCGAAAGGTGCGGCTGATGACGAACAACCCGCGGAAGGTCGTGGCGCTGGAGGGGTACGGCCTGCGGATCGTGGAACGGGTGCCGATCCTCGTCCCGCCCCGGCCGGAGAACGAGCGGTATCTGCACACCAAACGCGTCAAACTCGGGCACATCCTGGACGAGGAACACGCGGAACGCGAGACGCCGAACGCGGAATGAAACCGCGCCCGCCGCGCGGAATCCCTTTGTAGCGTTGTAGGGCTAAGGCTACTTTGTCAACTTCGCCATCATCCACAAAGGCCGTGGCGCGGTGCCCA
>CAYTJE010000347.1:0-2846 GCA_964437855.1 uncultured Anaerolineales bacterium
ACCGTGAGGTCGCGGGTAGGTGTGAAGGGCAGGCGGCGCCCGCCGCGCGGGGCGCGCCTGCGTGTCGGGATACCCGCCATCTTACGATGGCGGCTCGGGGTGACGCGGCTCGGGCGATGGCGGCTCGGGCGATGGCGGCTCGGGCGACGCGGCTCGGGCGACGCAGGCGGCGGCGCTTTTGACAGGATGGCGGCGAAAGCAAGGGGCACACACCCATGTTGCCACAGGTGCTCAGGCGTAGCGACCTGGTTCCCTGGATCGAGGCCCTGATGGCCGAGCGCCGGGTGGCCGCCCCGGTCCTGAAGGAAACGAACGTCTCGGACCCGAGCGACGAGAAGTTCGGCTGGGCGGTCCTGGAGGACGCCGGCGACGTCCGTCTCGACTACACGGTGACGGTTCTGGGCCCGAAGCGGTTCCTCTGGCCGACGCGGCAGCGGCTGGTCTCGTACCGTCTGGACGACGGGCCGGACCCGAAGCCGGTCATCGAGCACGAGCCGCAGGTCCTTTTCGGTGTGCACCCGTGCGACGTGACGGCCATCGCGACGCTGGACGCGGCGTTCGCGAAGGACGTGGCGGACCCGCACTACCTGGCCCGTCGGGCGGACACGGCCATCGTGGGCGTGGACTGCGCGGCCCCGTGCGACGAGTCGTCCTTCTGCCTCGACATGGGGTCGCTGTACCCCGAGTCGGGCTACGACGTGATGCTGACGCCGATGGGCGAGGTTTACTTCGTGGAGGCGGCGACGGACCTGGGCCGGGCGCTGGTCGAGGCGGCGTCGGTCCGGCCGGCCACCAAGGACGACATGCAGGCCCACCAGCAGTTTGCCGACGAGAAGCGGAGCAACTTCCATTACACGTTGCCGTACGAGGTCAAGTACCTGCCGGAGGTCCTCGAGGCGTCCTACGACAGCCTGGTGTGGGAGGCGATCGCCCGGCGGTGCTTCTCGTGCGGGTCGTGCAACACCACGTGCCCCACGTGCTACTGCTGGGACGTCAGCGAGGAGATCGCCGACGACCTTTCGGGCGGCTGCCGGACCCGCCGCTACGATTCGTGTCAGTTGGACCCGTTCGCCGAGGTGGCCGGCGGCGAGAACTTCCGCGAGGAACGGTCCAGCCGGCTCCGCCATCGGATGTTCCGCAAGGGCAAGTACATCCTGGAGCAGACGGGCCGGCCGGGCTGCGTGGGCTGCGGCCGGTGCGAGCGGGCGTGCGTGGCGGCCATCAGCATCAAGGAGACCTACGTCCAGATCGCCGGCAGCCGGTAAAGGATCTCGCCGGGGTCGTTGACGAGTGGTCCGGTTTGCACGGCGAGATGCTTCGCTTCGCTCAGCATGACAGCGGGGCCCATGGCCCGAACGAGTCAGACAAGGAGCCGATAGCCGTGACCCAGACCGATATTCAGACCGGGGCGTCGGCCGAGAGCCCCTACGTGCCGCGCATGGCCCGCATCGTCTCGGCCGACCAGATGACCGAGACGGAACGCTTCTTCCGCCTCCGGATGGAGGGCGAGCCCCTGGTCTACGAGCCCGGCCAGTTCGTGGGCGTGACGGTCTTCGGCGTGGGCGAGGCGCCCATCTCCATCTGCTCCAGCCCCACCCAGGGCGACGGGGTCGAACTCACGGTCCGAAGCGTCGGCCTCGTCACGAACAAGTTGCGGGAGGTCGGCGAGGGCGACCGGCTGGGCATCCGCGGGCCGTTCGGCAACACGTTTCCCTACGAGGCGATGAAGGGCCAGGACGTCCTGTTCGTGGCGGGCGGGCTGGGCCTGGCGCCCACGCGGAGCCTCATCCGGTACGTCCTGGACAAGCGCGACGACTACGGCAAGGTGACCCTCCTGGTCGGGGCGCGCGAGCCGGGGCTGCTCCTGTTTCGCGACGAACTGGCGGCCTGGGCCGGCCGCGACGACGTCGATACCCGCGTGACCGTGGACCGGCCCGACGACGCGTGGGACGGCCAGGTGGGGGTGATCACGCGGCTGTTCACGGAGATCGACCTGGACCCCGCCCGCACCTGGGCCGTCATCGTCGGGCCGCCCGTCATGTTCAAGTTCACGGTGCTCGAGGCCCTGGCCGAGGGCGTGCCCGAGAGCCGCATCATCTGCTCGTTGGAGCGGCACATGAAATGCGGCATCGGCAAGTGCGGGCACTGCCAGATTCGCGGCACGTACGTCTGCCGGGAGGGGCCGGTCTTCACCTACGAGCAGGTGAAGCGGCTCAGGGAAGGCATCTGAGATTTCGGATTTCAGATTGACGGCAACAACGACATTTAGCCGCCGGGCTTGCCCGGCGCGGCGGTGATCCAAAATCAAGAACAGGGGTATCGCGATGGCCGATAAACCTACACTCGCGTTCTTCTCGCTGGCCTGCTGCGAGGGGTGCCAACTCCAGGTCCTGGCGGCCAACCAGCGCCTGCTGCCCATCCTGGAGCGGGCCGACATCGTCCGCTTCCGCGAGGCCTCCGACGGCGACGCCGACCACTACAATGTCACGTTCGTCGAGGGCTCGATCGTCACGGCCCACGACATCGAGCGGATCCAGGCCATCCGCGCAAAGACCGACACGCTGGTGGCCCTCGGCGCCTGCGCCACCATCGGCGGCGTCAACGTCGTCAAAAACTTCCAGGACCCGGACGATGTGGCCGCCTGCGTCTACGGCGACAAGAAGGACTGGTTCCCGCACATCCCGGCCCGGCCGCTGAAGGCCGAGGTCAAGGTCGACGCCGAGATTCACGGCTGCCCCATCACCACAGAGGAGTTCCTCGAGGTCGCCAAGTGCCTCCTCATGGGCAAGCCCTACCGCCAGCCCAACTACCCCGTGTGCGTGGACTGCAAACTGGCCGGCAACGTC
>CAYTJE010000348.1:0-2790 GCA_964437855.1 uncultured Anaerolineales bacterium
GGAGCGGAGCAGGCCGTCGATGATCACCTCCGTGGCCTCGTCCTCCGACAGGCCCCGGGCCATAAGGGTCTCCAGTTGCCGGGAGTCGACGCTGCCCAGCGCGGCCTCGTGCGTGATGTGGGCCTTCGGATGGCTGACCTGGACGACCGGGACGGCGTTGGCGGTGGCCCGGCCCTGGACGATTTCCTTGCAGTCAACGTGGCCGACCGCGCCGGCGGCCGAGGCGGTCAGTTCGCTGTAGATGTCGGCGGAGGCCTGGTCGCGGACGGCCACGCGAGAGGTCAGCACGCCGCGGGACCGTTCGCCCTTCAGGTGCCCGACCTCGCGAATGCGGATGCGGTCGTCGCCCTTGCCGCTGACGGCGGCGTTCATCTCCATGCGGCTGTCGGCGTCGCAGACGGTTTCGTAATCGATGTCGATGGAGCCGACGCGTCCCTCGATAAGTTCGAAGTCGGTCTTGAACCGGGCGCCGGGGTCCAGATGGATGTCGGCCTTGGGCACCACGGTGATGCCCCCCTGCGGGCTGTGGATGTGCCGCTCGACGTACGCGTACTCGGCCGCCTCGCCCACGCGGATGACGGCGTCCATCAGGTGCCGGACGTCCTCGGCGTTCGGGAACACGCAGTGGGCGGTGACGGCGAGGCGGGCGCGCGGCTCCACGGTCAAACGCAGATTGATCTTCTGGATGCCCTCTTCCTGGAGGAGGCCGAAGCACATGTGCACGGGCTTGGCGATGACGGCGCCCTCGGCCACGGTGATCCGGATATCGACGCCGTCGGCCTTCTCCTCGGTCTCGACCGCCAGCCCCTCCACACCGCGGCTGGAGACGACCTTGTTCAGGCCGATGGCCAAGTGGGCCACGTCCGGGTCGCGGACCTCGCGGTGAATCTTCGCCACCTCGAACAGGTCCGTGCTAGTCACGGGCGTTCCCTTCGGTCCGGTCCGGGCGGTTCTTGTGGTCGCAGGGGATGCAGCGGTCCTTGAAATACCGGATGATCTTCTCGACGTTGCCCTTGTCGACGATGCGGCCGCAGCACATCAGGAAGGCGTGCTCGGCCCAGTCGAGCACCTCGGCGCTGTGGGTGATGAGGACGACGGTGGCGCCGGCGTCGCGGAGGGCGGCGATGGCGTCGCGGATGCGGGCGAGCGATTCCACGTCGATGCCGGAGTCCGGCTCGTCGAGCATCACCAGGCGGGGCTGCATGGCCAGGATGGAGGCGAGTTCCAGTTTCTTCCGCTCGCCGCCGCTCAGGGTCTTGTCGGCCGCCCGGTCCCAGTAGCGGTCGGGCTCCAGACCGCAGTGGGCCATCGCGTCGCGGACGGCGTCATCGCCCTTGTCGCGCGCAGCGAGGCGGACGAACTCGGGCACCTTCAGCCCCTCGAAACGGGCCGGCTCCTGCCAGCCGAGCGTCATCCCCAGGCGGGCGCGTTCGTCCACGGCCAGGCCCGCCAGCGACGTGCCCTCGAACGCGATCTCGCCCGTGTAGTTGCGGTACCCCTCCAGCCCCATGATGGTATTGGCCAGTGTGGATTTGCCCGCCCCGTTCGGCCCGACGACGGCGTGGACGTGCCCCTCCCAGAGGTCCATGTCCAGACCGTCGAGAATCCGCGTCCCGTTCAGGGCGAGGCCCAGGTTGTCGATGTCGAGCAGTCCCATCGGTCCTCCGGCTGCGTGGGATCGCGGCCCTGTTTCCTGGATGCTGCGACGGCCGCCCGTGCTGCGACGATACCCGGACCCGGACCGGGCACGTTCTACAAGGGTAAGCGGTGGGGACCGCAAAGGCAAGGTCTCATGCCCTTAGCACTACGACGCCAAGTCGGCCATTTGCGCGGTGGGTCTCCGTACCCACCGCGCTTGATGACGCCCGTCTGGCGTGCGGCGGGTGCTCCAGACCCGCCGCGCACACGTTGGCGTTGTCAGTAAGGCTCTCCCGGCAGGCGGAACTCGTACAGGCGGAGCATGCTCGGCTCGGGCAGCGGTCCCTGGCGGGGCCGGTCGCGGTTGGGGCCGAGCGTTTCCCACCGGAGGGCGCAGCGGACGCCCGGCCGGCCGCCCTCCCCCCGGCTCCAGCGCCAGCGGACCGCCATGCCGGGGAAGTCCGACACCGGCCGGCGGAGCGCTTTCGGCACGACCGGGCTAGGCGGCGGCGCCCGGCCCACGGGCTTCAGCGTCTCCGGGTCGAGCACCCACACCCCGGAGCCGTGTCTCGGGTGCCGGTACGACTGGGTGAGGCGGCCGTCGGGCCCGGCCTTCACGCCGCCGACGCTAATGTCGAACCCGATGGACCCGCCTCCGCCGAAGTCCCACCGGTAGTCCCAGTCCGTGACCCGGTGGATGCGCCACGCTCCGTCTGCAAATCGCGCGTTGTAGACCTGCGTCTTTCCGCGCTCATCGAACTTGTGGTAACTCACGATCGGCCGGCCCCGGCCATCGAAGCCAAGGGCCACGTTCCCGTTGATGACACCGCCGCCCGCCGGCACGGGGTCGACGACGAGGCCGGGCGTGTCGGCGGTTATCGGCAGGTCGACGGGCCGGCCGCGGACGGTCTCCCAGTGCCGCAGGTCCCGGCTGCGGGCGTAGGAGGGGTCGTGATTGGTTGCGCAGTCGGGCGTATCGCGCCAGACCCAGGCGAGGTGGAACCGGCCGTCGGGACCCTGGACGGGCCCGTGAAGGTAGGCGTTCATGCGTCCTCGGCCGTCGGTCAGGGGTTTGTCGAGCAGCCGGGACCACGCCTTCGTTTCGGGATCATAGACATTGTAGATCTGGTTTCCGTTGCCGCTGCCGCCGTC
>CAYTJE010000349.1:0-2769 GCA_964437855.1 uncultured Anaerolineales bacterium
CGCTCCCGCTGAAGACCGACGCCTTCGCACGGCGTACTGAAATATCCGGGTTAGGCAACGGACCCCCGGGGGTGACGCCTTGCCGGGAGTTCCTACGGGTGGCTACTCCGGCTTCCCCTCAACACCCTCGCCGCGAAGGGTGACGATGGCCCATTCCTTGAGAACCGGCACGCGGATGCGGGTGAACCGGCCGGCCGGCTGTATCTCCAGGGCCAGCGGCGCGGCGCCGGGGGCGTGAAGCGTCGCGCCCGCGACGGAACCCGCAAACGCCGGGCTGAGCGTGACGGTGAAGTCCCGGTGCGTCGTGGCCAGGTCCATGTTGACCAGGTGCAGCAGCCGGTCCTTGCCGCGGCGCCGCGGCACCACGTTGACGTGGCCGTTGCCGAGCGACACGTCGATGGGCCGGTCCATCTTCGTCCAGAGCGTCTCCAGCGCCGCCACGTCGACCACCGGTGCCTGAAGGGCCGTTATGCGCTGCCGGTCCGCGGGCGCCAGGTATCGCAGGTCGGCCGTCGTGACGTAGCCGGCGAGGCCCGCCAGGTCGAGTTCCTTCGGCCACCAGTCCGACCCGGCCACGCACAGGCGGAACGGCACGTTGTGCCGGACCAGCGTCTCGACGGCGGTCTCGCTCACCGCCGCGGCGTAGCGGTGCCCCAGGTGGCTGTAGACGAGGCCGACGTGCGGCCACGGCTCGTAGCCGTCAAAGAGGTCGCGGTGCGTCCGGATGAAGGCGTACAGGTCCTCGACGGGCGGGTTGACGCGTTTCCATTTGCCGTCGCGCTTGATGCCCTGCTCGTGCGGCACGACCCACACGGCGCCCCAGGCGTAGGCCTGGCACTGGCGGAGGCGGGCGAGCGGCGTGTTCTGCCAGTCGCCTTCGGGGCCCTCGGTGATGAGGTTCATGCGTCCGGCGGCGTCGGTCAGGGCGTAAAGGAGCGGAATCCTGGCGTTGCTCGTCCGGTTGATGGCCTCGCCGACGTAATCGAAGTCCACGTGCGTCCCCATCGGGGCGCTGTGGCCGTGGAAATCCTGCGACGTGAGAAACTTGCGTTCGTTGCGGATGGCGTCGTAACACGCGCGCAGCGCCTGGTGCTGGTAGGAGCGGTACCGGCGGTAGAACGGCATGTCGCCGGCCTCGCCCCGGCGGGCTTCCTTCCGGATGCGGGCCGTGGTGTCGAAGCCGCTGGACCGCAGGTGCTCGCCGTAGCGCCACGTGGGCGGCTTGCCGAGGCAGGCGGCGAACCCGGCCTCGCAGTGCGGGCAGAAACATCCGCCCAACTTCAGGGCGTCGTGGGTGGCGGTCTGGAGGTCGGCGGAGATCCAGTCGCACCCGGCGTCGGAACACAGGTCCACCATCTTCTTCATCGCCTCGCGGATGAACGGGGAGTTGGAGCACAGAAAGACGTTGCCGTTGGGGCGGGTGATGGGGTCGCCCTCGATCGTGCGGGCGGTGTGGTCCGCCAGGTCCACGCCCTGCCAGCGGGCGTAGGCCTCAAAAATGTCGATGCGATAGTCGAGCGGGACGCGGCCGATGGTGATCCGGCCGTCCTGGTTGGCCTCGGCCACGGTCCGCCGGAAGTCGGCGATGGCCTCGGCATCAACGAGGCTGGGCGGCACCAGGCTGGTGACGCCGTCGGCCTGGAACTTGGCCGCCCCCGCCGCGTCCCAGTTCTTCAGGAAGGCGGCCGACCGCCGGATGGTCTGCCCCTCGCCGCCCGACGCCGGACCCGTGAGCAGGAGGATGCCGAGGAGGGGCAGGAGTGCACGGCCGGACAAGGCCGGCCGTGGCACCACGTCAAACGCGAACGCGCGGCGGGTGCGGAGACCCGCCGCGCGGGAACTCCGCGCGGTTTCTACGTGCGACATGCGTTCCCCTTCCCGTCCTTGCGGCCGTAGTTCTCGCACGCCGCGCAGAGTTCCTCATGCATCTCGTCGCGCAGCACGGGGGCGTGGACGTACCGCATGCCCCAAACGTACTGATATCGGGGGTCGGATGCAACCGTATCCGGGTCGACCTGGTTCTCGGCGAACCGCTCTTCGATCACCCGCGGGCCGGCGCTGTAGTAGTAGTCCGTCCGGTCCCAGTTGGAGCCGTTGGGGATGAGTTTGGCGATGCGGCGGCCGAGGGCGTCGGTCCGACCTGCGGCGGCGCTTGGTGGCACCATCGAGTCAGTCCGTGTTATTCCGTATCACGTCCCCGGAACTAACCGCCGCTGAAGATCGTAGACCCGGTTCTCGGCGTAGGGCTTCTCGTTCCCCCGCGCGGGCAGGCAGAACAGCGGCTCGAAGGCGTAGTGGCTGGCCAGGGCCGCGTAGGCCGGGTGGACCCGTCGATCCCGGCCGCGCAGCAGGGCCTGGACCACCGTCTTGGGATTGTCCCACCAGACTTCCCGCGCCACGCAGCCGCCGGAACACCTGCGCCGCCGTGTGCCGCTGCTTCCGCGGCGCCTGCGCATCGTCGGCCAGAATGGCCTCGATCCGCGACTTGAACGGCCCCAACTTCGGCGCCGGCGGATCCGACGACCGCGTGTACGGCCGCGGCACCGGCGCCGCCAACGCCTCCCGCACCTTCCGCCGCGAGCGATGAAACGTCCGCGCAATCGCCCGGATGCTCATCCCGTCCCGATGCGCCCTGCGTATCACACCGTAATCGTCCACCGTCAGCATCCTTGCCGCCCTCCGAGGGGCACCTTCCCGATACCCATCGGGGCGACTGCTGCGGTGGGTCCATTTTACTTGCCGATTCCCCCGCCGAGGTGGGCCCGTTTT
>CAYTJE010000350.1:0-2753 GCA_964437855.1 uncultured Anaerolineales bacterium
TTCGAGTACGAGGTCGACGTGGCGGTCCAGAAGAAACTCGAGGCGGCCGGCGCCGCCGAGATCGACCCGCTCGTCGGTCTCGTCGAGGAGATCGGCGACCTCTTCCGCCTCCGGCGCCTGACGGCGCAGCCCGAGGCGGTGTGGGTCCGGACCGAGCACGTGCCGCTCTATGCGTCCGAGCACCTGGACGAACTGAGGCAGCTGACGAGCGTCCTGACGCTGACGTTCCGTGTGGTGAGATAGAGAGGCTGCTATGGCCGGCGAACGCGACCCGCTGCATCCGCGACTCGCGCACGAGGAGACGCTGGACCTCGTGCGCGCCGCGACCGAGGCCCTGGCGGCGCTGATCGACTCGGGGGCCCTGAAGACGAAGGTCGAGGGCCTGACGTTCGACCCGGACGTCGATATCGGCGACGTGCACCTCCTGGACACGGCCGACGCGCGGATCGACCCGGCGACCGAGGACGGGAACCTGGCCGCCATCAAGGCGAAGACCGACAACCTCCCGGCCGACCCGGCCCGCGAGGGCGGCCGCCTGGCCACCATCGTCAAAGAGCACACGGCCGGGGCGCGGACGCCGGGATTCCTCTCGCGTGCGACGGCCATCAACGAGACCCCCGCGTCGCTGGCCACCTCATCCACGCCCTACGTCCGGGCCTGGGTGCAGGCCCAGAAGCCGGGGTCGGCCTACGGCGGCGGGTCGCCGGGCGGCGGACTGCCCGGCGCCAACACCGGCAACGTGTACATCTCCGAGAAGGGCGAGACGCACTACTGGATCCTCGCGCCCGGCGCGAGCGTCGAACTGCCGCCCTGCTGCAACCTGTACGACTTCGACCTGACGGCGGCCACCGGCGGCGACGGCGTCGTCGTGATGTACGAGACCTGATAGAGACCACCCCATGCGCAAGGTCATCCTCAAACTCTCCGACGACCTGTCGCCGGGCGACGTGGTGCTGCTGACGGCCACCGTCCGCGACCTCTATACGGCCACGTACCGCGACGGGTGGGCGCTGGACGTCCGCACGCCGGCGCCGGCCCTGTGGGAGAACAACCCGTACCTGACGCCGCTGGAGGACGGGGCGCCGGACGTGGAGACGGTCCTGGTGGAGGCGCCGCTGGCGACGAAGGCGAACTGGATTCCGTATCACTTCATCCACGCCTTCCGCATGGACGCGGCCGCCAAACTCGGCGTGGAGATTCCCGCGGGGGCCTTCCGCGGCGACCTCTACCTCTCTGACACGGAGAAGAAGGCCCCCAGCCCCGCGACCGAGGCGGGCTGGACCGGCCCGTACTGGCTCATCGCCGCCGGCGGCAAGTACGACATGACGTGCAAGTGGTGGCACCCCGCGTTCTATCAGAAGGTCGTGAATCGGCTTCGGGGCCGCATCAAGTTCGTCCAGATCGGTGCGGCGGGCGACTGGCACCTGCCGCTGGAGGGCGTCGTCAACCTCGTCGGCCGGACCGACCTCCGGCAACTCGTCCGGCTCGTCTATCACGCCGAGGGCGTGGTGTGCCCGGTGACCTTCCCGATGCACCTGGCGGCCGCCGTGCCGCCCAGGGACGGCCACCATCGCCCCTGCGTCGTCGTGGCCGGCGGTCGCGAACCGGCCCACTGGGAGGCCTACCCGACGCACCGCTTCCTGCACACGACGGGGGCCCTGCCGTGCAACGTCCAGGGCGGGTGTTGGCGGATGCGGTGCCAGCCGGTCGGCGACGGTCATCCGAGCGACGCGCCCGAGGAGCGCTGCGTCGCCCCCGTCCAGGTGGCCGAGGACCTCGTGGTGCCGCGGTGCATGTACATGATCAGGCCGCACGACGTCGTCCGCGCCATCCGCACGTATTACCGCGGCGACCTCGTGGAGAAACGCGCCTTCGTCGAAACCGCCCGGAGCCTCTGCGTCGCCCACGTGCGTCGTTCCGGCGGCCATCCGTTCATGAACTGGGTGGCGTCCCAGGCCGGGAGCCCGAAGGTCCTCTTCTTCAACGACGTGAACCACGGCGACGTGCTCGACGGCCGGGACATCGACCGCAAGGCGGTCACCGCCCCGCTCCCGTCCATCGCCGGGCGTCACCGGTTCGAGGACGTCGTGGGCCGGGAGCACGACCTGGTGCTGTACTCCTATGAAAGCGCGCCGCCGGCCGACGCGGCGGCCGTGGGGAACGTCGTCGCGGGTGCGCACCAGACGGTCCTCCTTCTGCGGGACCCGTTCAACACGCTCGCCAGCCAGGCGGCGATGGGGCGGTGGCCGACCGGCGAGACCCCTCCGGAACTGGCCGGCTGGATGGCGCTGTGGAAGGCGCACGCCCGGGAGTTCATCCGTATCCGGGACGCCGGGGGCCAGGGCGAGGTGGCGGTCAGTTACAACGCCTGGCTCACCGACGGGACCTACCGCGACACCGTGGCCGAGGCGCTCGGCCTGCCGGACCGGACCGACGCCGCCTTGCCGCAGGTTCCCGCCCAGGGCGGCGGGAGTTCCTTCGACGGCCAGGGGGCCGGGGCCGAACACATGACCGACGACCGCCATTTCAAGCGCTGGGAGGTGTATCGGGACGTGCCCTGGTTCAAGGCCGTCTTCAAGGACGACCCGGAACTCGTGGCCTTGAGCGAGCAGATCTTCGGGCACATCGACGGCACGGAGGCGCTGACCGCGTGATGATCGCCCTCGCGTTCATCCTGTTCCTCTCGGGCACGGCCACCGCGTGGCTCGTCTACGAGGCCCGGCGGGGCAGTCCGGCCGCGGCGCCGGCCGACC
>CAYTJE010000351.1:0-2737 GCA_964437855.1 uncultured Anaerolineales bacterium
TATTCTAGGTCGCGAATATAATATCCGGGTTGCGGCCCGGGGGCAAGGCCATTTCCGGGTGGCGGGCTGGAAGAGCAACCGGAGGGGCGGGTGTGGGAGGCTTCCCGACCGCGCCGCGCGGCGGTCCACCATTGACCCGCCCGCGCCCCAGGATACACTTGGGGTCGCTTACCCCGGTCCCGGGCCCAAGGAGGTGAACCATGAAACACCCCACACCGGCGGCGGCGATTGCCGTCATCGTTGGCGTCGCAGTGTTCGGCGCGCCCTTGGCCGAGGCCGGCCCGGCACCCGACGCCGCGGCGGACGAGCCGTGCATCATCGACGCCTTCGCCTACCCGGACAGTGCCGCCGCGCAGAAGGTCTGGCAGCCCATGCGGGGCTCGGCCGAGGTCGAGACGGCAAAGGTCGCCGGCCGGCGGTGCCTGACATTGCCGTGCAACTTTGCCGGGACCGACATCGACCGGGCCTCGTGGGACCGGCACGGGCCGGTCGACCTGGCCGACCGCCGGGGAATACGCTTCAATATGTTTGCGCCCGACCCGACACCGGTCGGGCACTTCACGATCTACTTTCACAGCGGCGACGGGTGGTACGCGGCCGGGTTCGCCCCCCAGGCCACGGGCCGGTGGCACACGGTCACGGTCGAGAAACGCGACACAAAGATCGAGGGCCGGCCCGCCGGATGGGCCCGGGTCGACCGTATCCGCATCTCCGCCTGGCGCGGCACGAACGAGGACACGGCCTTCCACGTGGCGGACCTGGAGGCGTTCGGCCGGCCGGCTGCCGTCCTGGTGGTCCGGGCCGAGTCGCTTATCCGCGAGGGATCCGGGGAGGCCCGCGGCTTCGCCCAGTATGCCCGGCAGACGGCGGCGATGCTCGAGGCCGCCGGCCTGCGGACCGCGGTCGCGAGCGACCTGGACCTGGCGCGGGAGGGACTGGCCGGCCGACGCCTCCTCGTCCTCCCATACAACCCGTCCCTGCCGGAGGCGGCGGCGAAAACGGTCGCGGGCTGGCTCGGAGGCGGCGGCAAACTGCTCGCCTTCTACACGATGCCGTCGGCCCTCGTGGAGGCGACCGGCATCGCCGGCGGGCGGAACGTGCGGCAGGAGCGGCGGGGCCACTTCGCCGAGATCCGTTTCACGGACGACGCACCGGACGGCGTGCCGAGGCAGGTCGGCCAGGCCTCGTGGAACGTCCGCGCGGCCGAACCAACGGGCCACGGTGCCCGCGTCGCCGCCCGCTGGTTCAGCGCTGACGGCACGGACACCGGCCTGCCGGCGGTGGTCATCTCGGACCGATGTATCTTTATGACCCACGTCCTGCTGGAGGACGACGCGGCGCGGAAGCGGCGGATGCTGCTCGCGCTGGCGGGGCACCTGGCGCCCGCCCTGTGGCGGGAGGCGGCCGACGGCACCATCGCCCGCGTCGGCCACATGGGACCGTACGAGACGTTTGAGGCGGTGGCACGCGGTATCCGGAAGACGTCCGAGGCGTCCGGCCGCGAGCAGGCTTTGGCCGCCCTCACGGAGGCGGCCGCGCGCCGCGACGCCGCCCGGCGCCTGAGGGGCGAAGAGCAGTTCCCCGACGCCGTGGACGCGGCGGCGGAGGCCCACCGGCTCCTGGTCCGGGCCCGGTGCCTGGCGCAGCCCGCCCTCGAAGGCGAGCACCGGGCCTTGTGGTGCCACTCGGCGTTCGGACCCTCAGAGAAGTCGTGGGACGAGGAGATCCGCGTCCTGGCCGAGAACGGCTTCACCGCCATCGTGCCGAACATGCTCTGGGCGGACCGGGCGTACTACCGGAGCGAGGTGCTGCCGGTCGCCCCGGAGGTGGCCGATCGGGGCGACCAGGTGGCTGCGTGCGTCGCCGCCTGCCGCAGGCATGGCGTCGAGTGCCACGTGTGGAAGGTGAACTGGCGGATGCGCGGCTCCTCGCCGGAGGCGTTCCGCCGGCGGATGCGGGAGGAGGGCCGGCTCCAGGTGAGTTTCGACGGCAAGACGGACCCACGGTGGCTGTGCCCGTCGCACCCGGCGAACCGAAAACTCGAAATCGACTCGATGGTCGAGGTGGCCACCACGTACGACGTGGACGGCATCCACTTCGATTACATCCGGTACCCGAACCGCCAGCACTGCTTCTGCGACGGGTGCCGGCGGCGGTTCGAGAAAGCGATCGGGCGGAAGGTGGCGAACTGGCCCGCGGACGTGCGCGAGGACGCGGCCCTGCGGGCCAAGTGGCTCGACTTCCGCCGGGCGCAGATCACGGCGGTCGTGGAGGAGGTCCATCGGCGAGTGAAGAAGGCCCGGCCGGCGTGCCAAATCAGCGCGGCCGTGTTCCGCAACTGGGCCGTCCATCGCGACCAGGTGGGGCAGGACTGGAAGGCGTGGTGCGACCGCGGCCTCTTGGATTTCGTCTGCCCGATGGACTACACGCCGTCGAACTTGCGATTTGAGTCGGAGGTGGCCCAGCAGGTCCAGTGGGCCGGCCGCGTGCCGTGCTACCCCGGCATCGGCCTCTCCACCTGGCCGGACAAAACGGATGTAAACCGGGTCATCGATCAGGTTAACATTACGCGCAAACACAAGTGCGGCGGCTTTACGATCTTCCAGTACGGCCAGGCGCAGATGGAGTCGGTCGTACCGCTGTGCGGGTTGGGGTTGACGCGGGAAAAGTAACCCCCCGAACCACGCGCGGCGGGTGCGTCCATACGGAGGCGTATGCCGAGACCCGCCGCGCTTGA
>CAYTJE010000352.1:0-2735 GCA_964437855.1 uncultured Anaerolineales bacterium
AGCCGTCGGTTCCAGGTTCGAATCCTGGCAGGCGCGCCATTTCCGTGTGCCTTTCCCGCTTGAGGAGAACGGTCCCTCGGCGGCCGTGCCGCGACCGTTGCATGCCTCCAGCCCCTGACCGGGCCCAGGGGGAGTGGCGTTGACCGCCGGCCCCGACAGCGGGCGGGTCACCCTTTCGGGGCCGCGGCTTGCCGGCGCAACTGCATCTGCCGCGAACGGGCTGCCAGGTTGGAGGTGGAGAGGTAGGGAATGGACTCCTGCACCAGGGTGCCCGCCTGCCGGCCGCGGGCGATGAAGCCCTCCGCCCACAGGTAATTGTCGAGCCCCCGGGTGAACAGTTCTGCGGCGTACATGGGCGCGCGGGGACCCGGGTAGGCGTCCGGCCACTCGTGCGGGCCGGGATAAGACTCCGGCCAGAGGCGGACGCGGGTCTGCGGTTTGCCCAGACCGTCGACGATGCCGATGGACGGCTTGCCGTTGTCCCGGACGGCCGCGGCCGCCACCGAATGGCCGGCCACGCCGGCACACCCCCGGAGGTTGTAGAACCCCGCGCGGCCGGCGTTGCGGTAGAGGCAGCCGATCATATCGGTGGCGGCCAGGCAGTCCATCTTGCCGCTTTCCAGCACGCGGGTGAGGGTGGCCGACGCGTAGGAGTTGGCGTAGGCGTACGAGCGGAACTGGCCGCGGGTGAAATGCTGGGCGCCCAGGAGGACCTGCTCGTCGGACCCGCTCAGCAGCCCGGCCGCCGCCATCAGTCGGGGATGGAAGCGGTCGCCCCAGCGCGTGCCGCCGTCCGGGGACCCCCCGCGATAGAACAGGACGTCGAGCAGGCCCTCGCGGGTGGGGGTCTCGTAGGCGGCGGCAAAGCGCTCGAGCACGACGCCGGCCTGCTTGACCACGCCGGCCTTCTGGAATCGGAACAGCATGTTCGCCAGGTAACTTCGGTCGTAGGGGCTGCGGGCGGCTTCGTCGAGCAGCCCCCGGGTTTGAGGGGGCAGGTGGGCGCGGAGGTCGAGGAAGGTTCCGCGAAGGTGCGGCGGCATCCAGTCGGCGGCCGGGTCCGCAGGGGACGCCGGCGGGGGCGACGATGCCGTCCACGCCTTCGGCGGCCTGCCGAACAGCCCCTCGGCCTGGTGCTCCACCTCGATGAGGTTGTAGACCGTCAGGACGAACATGTGCGCGCCGGGGTAGGAGTCCAGGCCGATCTTGGCCACGCGCCCCTCACCCTTCAAGGGGCGCTTCACGTGGTAGTACAGTTCCCGGCACCGGCTCTGGAACGACAGGGCCGAGGCCTCGTTGCGGAGGAGAAACTCGACCCAGCGATGGAGGTCGGCCAGGGCGAAGGTGGCGGCCCGGAACTCGGCCGCCCACCGCCGGGCCGCCTCCAGGTTCCGATCGACCATGGCGCGGTCCAGCATGAAGGCGCTCCGGCCGAGGAGGCTGTCGCCTTCCGTGAGGCCGGCCGGCTGGAGGGGCCTCGGCCAGGCCGAGAGGCCGTCGAGGGCGGCAGCGACCGCCTCGGCCTGGTCGGCCAGGCGGAGCGCCTTGGCGTACACCGGGTGGTTGCGCTTCTCCAGCGCGGTCAGATACGCTTTGAGCGCCGTCTGCTGCCACTGGTATTCGGCCTCGGGGCCCGTCCGCTGCCCCGAGGTTGCCAGGCCGAGATGGACCAGCCGGGTCCCCACCCCTCCGTCGGGTACGCTTGTCAAGGAGGAATTGCCGTTGCGGGGGGCGCACGTCGGCCCGTTTGGGTCGCGGTTGCCAAGCAGCAGGCGGCGGCTGCCCTTGGCGGTCGGGGCCAGGAGGGCCGCAGTGTCGGACCACAGGGACGCAAGGTCGGCCTTGCCGCCGGGGACGGCGACGCCGGGGGAGTCCTCTCGCCCCGTGCCGGCCTGTTGAGGCTCGGCGGCGGGTTGGGGGGCGGCGGGCATCTCGGGCCCCGGGGCCGCCAGAACGCCCAGCAGACACAGCACGAGCGCGACAAGGACAGGGGGCAGGCGCGTTGTTGTGAAAGCGAATCGCATCTGAAACTACCTCTCGTTGCCGGTCCGGTCCGCCGGCGGGTTCCTGTTGTCTGTTGCCGGGACCGTTGCCCGGCCCACCGTTTCACCTTCACGGGTCTAATGCATGCTGCCCGTATTCCGGGACCTCGTGGGTTGCGATTCCGTCAACGTGCTCACGGCGTCGCGGTGGTGGCGAGCGCCGGCCGGGGCTGGGCTCGACCGGCCGGCGTGCCGGGCCTGGGGCCGTGGGGTGTGGGCCAGCCGGCTGGCGGGCGGCAGGTACGGAATCGTCGTACGCACCAGCCGGCCCGCATGCGGCCCACGGACGATGTATCCTTGCATCCAGAGGTACGCGTCCAGGCCGCGCGCGTACACCTCGACGGCGTAGATGGGGGGCTGTTTGCCCGTGTAGCCGGCCGGCCAGGGGTGGCCCTTGGCGTAGGCCTCGGGCCAGCGTTCGGCCCGGATCTGGGGCCGGTCGAGCCCGTCCACCAGCACGAGCGCGTCCTGGTCGCCTCGCCGGACCAGGGTGCCCGCGACCGAGTGCCCGGTGCCGTCGGTGCACCACCGGACGTTGTAGAACCCGGTGTAGCCGGCGTTTCGATACAGGCACCCGATCATGTCGGTGGCGGTGATGCAGTCGAGGATGCCCTTGTCGAGCGCCTCCCGCAGGTCGTTAGCCGACGAGAAGTTCGACCAGGCGCCGAACGCCGCCCGGGTGAAGTGCTGGGC
>CAYTJE010000353.1:0-2729 GCA_964437855.1 uncultured Anaerolineales bacterium
CCCATGACCTTCCCCGAAACCCGTGCCCGCCGGCTCCGCGACCACCCGGTCCTGCGCCGGATGGTGGCCGAGACCGACCTGTCGGCCCGCCGCCTCATCCAGCCGCTGTTCGTCAAGGAGACGCTCACGCAGCCCGCGCCGATCGCGAGCATGCCGGGGCAGCGGCAGTTCGGGCCGGGCCAGATCGCGGCCGAGGCCCGACGCGTCGCCGACGCCGGCGTGGGGGCGGTCCTGCTCTTCGGCATCCCGGCCGAGAAGGACGCCGAGGGCAGCGGGGCCTGGGCCCCGGACGGCGTGGTCCAGCGGGCCATCGCCGACATCAAGGCCGAGGCGCCGGACCTCGCGGTCATCGCCGACATCTGCGTGTGCGAGTACACCGATCACGGGCACTGCGGTATCCTGGGCGAGACGGCCGGCCGCACCACCGTCGACAACGACGCCACCCTGCCGCGCCTGGCGGCCGCGGCCGTCTCCTGCGCCCGGGCGGGGGCCGACGCGGTGGCCCCGTCCGACATGATGGACGGCCGGGTGGGCGCCATCCGCTCTCGGCTCGATGAGACGGACCTCGCGCACGTGCCGATCTTCTCCTACGCCGTCAAGTACGCGTCGCACTTTTACGGGCCGTTCCGCGACGCGGCCGAGAGCCCGCCCGCCTTCGGCGACCGCCGCGGCTACCAGATGGACCCGGCCAACACCGACGAGGCCCTCCGCGAGGCCGCCGACGACCTGGACGAGGGCGCCGACGCCCTGATCGTCAAGCCGGCCCTCGCCTACGGCGACATCATCCGCCGCGTCAAGGAGACGTTCGGCGCGCCCGTGGCGGCGTACAACGTGAGCGGGGCCTGCGCCATGGTCGAGGCGGCGGCCGAGCGGGGCTGGATCGACCGCGAGGCCGTCATCCGCGAGGTCCTCCTGAGCCTCCGCCGCGCGGGGGCCGACCTCCTGATCACCTACTGGGCCGCCGAGGTGGCCCCGGCGCTGTAGCCGCAGCCACATTTAGCACTACAACGCTAAGTCGGCGTTTTGCGCGGCGGGTCTCCGTACCCGCCGCGCGCCGCACCGTGAAAGGATCCGACATGAACCGCGTACGTCCAAGCCTTGCAGCCACCCTGCTCCTGGCCCTCCTCGCGCCCGCCGTCGCGGCGGCCGCCGAGGCCGACTGCGCCCTGGAGGGCGGCGAGACGGTCCTCTTCTTCGGCAACTCCATCACCCAGGGCGGCGCCTACGTCGAGGACGTCGAGGCCTTCCTCATCACGCGCTTCCCGGAAAAGCGGTTCCGCATCGTCAACGCGGGCATCTCGAGCGAGACGATCTCCGGCACGAGCGAGCCGGACCACGACCCCCGCCGCCCGTGGGCCCACGAGCGGTTCGACCGCGACGTGGCCGCCGCCCGGCCCGACGTGGTCGTCGCCTGCTTCGGGATGAACGACGGCAACTACCATCCGTTCGATCGCCTCAAGTTCCGGAAGTATCGGGCCGGCGTCCGCCGGCTCATCGACCGCTGCCAGCGCATCGGCGCACGATGCGTCCTCATGACCCCGCCGCCGTTCGACCCCTACCGCCGGCGCAACGCGGACCCCGACGCCGTCCACTGGGGCTACAAGTACCCCGCCGTCGATTACGACGTGGTGCTGGAGGTCTACAGCGACTTCCTCCTCGGCCTGCGGCGGGAAGGGGTCCTCGTGGCGCCCGTCCACGATGCCATGAACCGGCACCTGCGCGAGCGGCGGAAGGAGAAGGTCAGTTTCTTCCTCTCCGGCGACGCCGTCCACCCGGGCGCCACCGGCCACTGGCTCATGGCCCAGACGCTCCTGGAGACCCTCGGCGTGCCGGGCGACGTGGCGCACGCCAAGGTGGATGCCAAGGCGATGAAGGCCGTCGCCGGCAAGGTGACCGACCTCAGGAAGGACGGCGGCGGCATCGCCTTCACCTGGACCACGCCCCTGCCGATGCCCGTGGATCCCGCGTGGGACGCGAAATCGCTTGCCCTTGAACGGACCTTCGACCGCCTCAGCCGATACTCCCTCACCGCCATGGGCCTGCCCGAAGGGCGATACGAACTGCACGCCTCCGGCGCGATGGCGGGGTCCGTCACCGCCGCCGACCTTTCCGCCGGCCTCGACCTGAACCGGATGCGCGAGTGGCAGCCGACCGTCGGGGCGCGCGAGATCCTGGAACTCGTCCAGCAACGCCGACGCACCATCTACCGGGCCTGGCGCAAGGGGCTGAAGACCGGCAAGGACGGCGCGGGGCAGGAAGCCATCCGCAAGGCCGAGGCCGACACCGCCGACCTCCTCCAGCAGGCCCGCCGCCTCGCCCGGCCCCGGCCGATCAAGGTCCGCCTCGTCCCGGACGGGCAGACGGCCGGGGCGCTGCCATTGAGCCGCCCGCGTCAGTAAGCGGCGCTGCGAGACCCGCTCACTATCGTTCGCGGCTAGCCAACGGCACCGCACGCCGACCCAGCGGACCGGCTAGCCGCGCACGACAGTAAGCGGTGCTGTTCGTATATATTCTGAGAAAACGGCTCAGGCGGTGCGCGCGTTTTCGGCGCCTTTTGACCTCCAAATCTCACTTTTTCGAGCGCCAGGGCCGATTTGTCGCGCAAATGTTAAGATGGGTAAGGCAAAACTTTCGGCTTTTTTCGACTTTTTTCGTTTTTTGTTCGGAATTGATCGTTTTTGACCCCTTTTTGACCCTGTATGGACAGGGGGCGATATGCACTAAAATGT
>CAYTJE010000354.1:0-2711 GCA_964437855.1 uncultured Anaerolineales bacterium
GTTTGCGCGCGGCCTCGGCAAGTTCCACGCCGTCGAGTTCGTCCCGCCGAAAGAACTGCCCGACGAGGCGTACCCCTTCGTGCTCTCCACCGGCCGCATCCTCCAGCACTTTCACACGGGCACGATGTCGCGGCGGTCGGACGTGCTCGACCGACTCGTCTCGGTCGGCGCGATCGAGATTCATCCCGCCGATGCGGCGCGCCTCGGCATCGCCGATGCCGACCGGGTCCGCGTCACCTCGCGGCGCGGGCAGATTGAACTGCCGGCCCGGGTGACCGGGCGCGTGGCGCCCGGCACGCTGTTCCTGGCGTTCCACTATCGCGAGGCGCCGGCCAACCGGCTCACCATTGCCGCGCTCGACCCCATCGCCAAGATTCCGGAACTGAAGGTCTGCGCCGTGCGGGTCGAAGCCGCCCCGGCCGGTGCCCCATGACCGAACCGCCCGAGTCCCGCGACCCCGTGCGCCGCGTGCCGGTGCGGCGCGTCGGCCGGCCGCCGCCCGGCCACAGGAACGGCGACGACGCGGCGCGCGACACCGTCGTCGTCGAGCACCGCGTGCAACTCGTCCTGAACTCCAGGCCGCTCGTCTGGATCAACTGCCTGCCGGTGGGACTGGAGGCCCTGGCCGTCGGGTTTCTCGTCTCGGAGGGCCTCCTGGACGGGGCCGGGGCCGTCGACGGGGTCACCGTCGCGCCGGACCTGGCGCGGGTCGAGGTGCGCGGCCGGGTGGATGTGGACCGCCTGTCGGCGTTCCGCGAGCGGCTTTCGATCACCTCGGGCTGCGGCGGGGGGGCGTCGGGGGCCGACGAGGCCCTCCCGCCCGCCGGGAGCGACGCCACGTTTCGCCCCGACGACCTGGCCGACCGCATGGCCGAGATGGCCGCCGCCTCGCGCCTCTTTCGCGACACGGGCGGCGTCCACCTCGCCGCCGTCACCGACGGGTCCGGCCTCTCGGCCGTCGCCGAGGACGTCGGACGCGCGGCTGCGGTGGACAAGACCATCGGCCGGTGTCTGCTTCAGAGGGTGCCGCTGGGGGAGCGGGCGATCCTGACCACCGGCCGGGCCTCCGCCGACATCGTGGCCAAGGCCGCCCGGGCCGGCGCGGCCGTCCTCGTCAGCCGGGGCGCGACCACCTCGCGGGCCGTCGCGTTGGCCCGGGGGGCCGAGGTGACGGTCGTCGGCTTTGCCCGCCGGAATCGGATGAACGTGTATACGGCCGCCTGGCGCCTCGGCCTGGCACCGAAGAGCGAAGAAGCCTGAGAGGAAACCGCATGAGACACCTCACGTGCGGCCTCCTGGGGATGGCCACTCTTGCGGTGGCATGCCTGGCGGTTTCCTGCGGCGAGGCGCCGCCGCCGGAGACGCCGGGCCTGGGGACCATTCGCCTGGCCACCACCACGAGCACGGAGAACTCGGGGCTCCTGGAGCGGCTGCTCCCGCCGTTCGAGGCGCGATTCGGCGCCGAGGTCCACGTCATCGCGGTGGGCACGGGTCGGGCCCTGGCCCTTGCGCGCCGCGGCGACGCCGACGTCCTCCTGGTCCACGCCCCGTCCGCGGAGGAGGCGTTCGTGGAGACCGGGTGCGGCGTCAATCGGCGAGCGGTGATGGCCAACGATTTCGTCCTCCTGGGACCGGCGGCGGACCCGGCGGGCGCGGCGAAGGCGGACTCCGCCCCCGCCGCCCTCGCCGCCGTCGCCAGGGCCGAGGCCAGGTTCGCCTCCCGCGGCGACGATTCCGGCACCCACAACAAGGAGCGGGCCCTCTGGGCCGAAGCGGGCCACCAGCCGGCCGGCGCGTGGTACATGGAAGTCGGCCAGGGCATGGGCGCCACCCTTCTTCTCGCCGATGAGAAGCGGGCCTACTGCCTGTCGGACCGCGGCACGTACCTGGCGATGCGCGACACGATCGACCTGGCGGTCCGCTTCGAGGGCGCCCCGGTCCTGCGGAACCCGTACAGCATCATCGCGGTCAACCCGGCCCGGCACCCGGACGTGAACTACGCCGGGGCGATGGCGCTTATCGGCTGGGTCACCTCGCCCCGCGGGCAGGCGATCATCGGCGGCTTCCAGGTCGGCGACGAGGTGCTGTTCCATCCGACGGCCGTGCCGGACGCCGCGCCGCGCGCCGCGCCAGGAGCTGCACTGGAACCCGCGGCGAAGGCCGCGCCGGACGCGCCATGAACTGGACGCTCGACCAGTTCGTCCAGGCCCTTCGGCTGCTGGGGTCCCTGGATGCCGACGTCTTTCGGGCGGTGGCGGTGTCGCTGGGGGTGGCGTCGGCCTCGACCGCGCTGGCGGCCGCGGTGGGCTTCCCGCTGGGTCTCGGCCTGGGCCTGGCCCGGTTCCGGGGCAAACGCCTGGTGACCACGGCGCTGCACGCCCTGATGGCGGTGCCGACCGTGCTGATTGGCCTGGTGCTGTACGCGGTGCTCTCGCGGCAGGGGCTGCTGGGCGGATGGCGGCTGCTGTACACGCCCTCGGCCATCGTGATAGGCCAGTTCGTGCTGGCCCTTCCGCTGGTGACGGCCCTGGCGCACGCGGCGACCGAGGGGCTGGACCCGCGTGTCCGGCGGACCGCCCGGACCCTGGGGGCCGGCCGATGGCGGACCGCCCGCACCCTGCTCTCGGAGGGCCGGCGCGGTTACCTGGCGGCCGTGGTGGCGGGGTTCGGACGGGTCTTCGGCGAGGTCGGCATCAGCATGATGCTCGGCG
>CAYTJE010000355.1:0-2707 GCA_964437855.1 uncultured Anaerolineales bacterium
GGGGCCGGCCGCCGGCGGGGCCGGCTTCCGGAGCGTGAGCGTCCCCGGTATTGGGTGTTGAACCGAAAAAAAGCCCCGGGGCCGAATCCCTCCCGGACGGCCCCGGTGGCGGTCAGTTTCCCCCGGGTTCTGCGGGTGCCGCCACTCCCATAGCGGCACCGCTCAGGCGCGCCCCCTCACCGCAACATCGCGGCTATCGAGCGTACCTTTTACGGCAATGCATTACGACACGGCTCGTGATTGGGCTCACCGGACAGGCAGAGGTGGCACCAACCGTTCCCACCGAAACTATACCCTAAAACGGACGGTTGTCAACTGGCGGGGGCATTTTTTGTGGAATTTTCGTCCGCGGGGCCCCCCGGCCGCCAGTCCAGGACCACGACGTTCGGCTCGGCCGACGGACCGGCGGGCGCCGCCACGGGCACGCGGACCTCGTTCGTGCCGGGCCGACGGGCCCGCGGCAGGCCGTGCAGGAACGCCTCCACCGGCTGCAACTGGATGGTGAGGGGCTCGGTGCGGTAGTGGATCGGCACGAGCATCCGCCGGGGGGCGAGTTGCTCGACCACCTGCCGGGCCTCCCCCGGCGCCAGGGTGTACACCCCGCCGGCCGGGATCAGCAGGACGTCCACCCGCCCGACGGCCGCCACCTGCTCCGGCGAGAGGACGTGCCCCAGGTCGCCGCAATGGACCAGGCGCAGGCCACCCATCTCCAGGACCACCAGGGCGTTGAAGCCGCGCTTGGCCCCGCGGACCTCGTCGTGCCACGTGCCGACGGTGTGGATGCGGACGTCGCCGACCGCGTGGTCGACCTCGGCCCAGGCGCCCTCGGCAGTCAGGCCGGTGAGGACGGTGGGCCGGCCCGCCACGCCCTCCACGTTCGCGTGGTCGTAATGGTTGTGCGTGGTGACGGCCACGTCGGGTTCGACCGCGGGCAGGCGGTGGCCGATCGACTCGTCGAACGGGTCCACGAGCACCGTCACCCCCCGGGGCGACACCAGGGTCACACACGCCTGCCCGTGCCAGCGAATCACGACGGACTCGTCAGACATGGCGAACCGCCCTTTCCGGTCTTCGTGTCTCGATGGATACGGTTCACCTATGCTATACGCCTCCGGTGCCGCAATGCGTAGCGAAATTACGGAAACTTTGTGGGATGTTTTCCCGCTTCGCGTATCACGCACGGGGCATCCGGCCCGAGCGGGGTCGGAATCCGATCCGTTCGGATCCCGCGGGGGCCGGATAAAACAGGCCCCGGGCCTCTCGGCCCGGGGCCACTCAGCGCTGCTGGGGGTCGCTGAGGAGGGGGAGGGAGAGTCGTTTACGCCTGGCCACTTTGGGCGGTCGGGTTCCTTTCGTTTCCGTAGGTCGCGTGTGCGGCGTGCGGGCGAGGGTCGCCTCACGCGTGCGTGCCCGGCGTCCCCTCGTGCCCGCCGACGAGCCGGTCCGCGCGAGCCGCCCCGGGCCGTCACCCGCCCGGCGGCCAGCGCCGCCCCGGGCCGCTGCCCGCCCGGCGGCTCGCGAGGCCCCGTTCTCGTCGCCACCGGCGAGAAGCCTAACGAGAAACGCTCCCGTGTCAAATCGGATGCGGGGGCGGCGGGGATCCGGACGGTCCGTCGGCGCGCAAGTAACGGCGAACAAGGCACTTGCGCAGGCCGTGCCCCCCGCCGCGGGGGCCCGAACCGGCCGCGCGCCGTGCGCACCACCGGCGAAAACCGGGCCGAAAAAGGTTGCACCCGCCCGCCGTTTCCGGGAAACCGGGAACCGGCGCGGCCCGTGCCGCGTCGAAATTGAACGAGGCGCCACGAGGGCGCCGACGGAACCCGTGAAGGAGACGACCCATGCGTACGCGGCGACCGATGTTGCCGGCTGCGGCCGGGCTGGTGCTGGCGGCGGCCCTGATAGCCGCGACGGCCCCCCCCGCCGCGGGCCGAATCAAACTGGCCACCCTCCCCGCCCGGGAGCGCGTCGAGGTCCAACTGGAGAACCCCCAGGCCACCCTGGTCGAGGAGGAGCGGATCGTCACGCTCCTGGCGGGGAGGAACCACATCGACTTCTCGTGGACGAACACGCAGATCGACAAGCGGACGATCCTGTTCCGCCCGCTCGTGCAGGACGACTCGGTCCGGGTCATCCACCAGTCGTACCCGCCGGGCGAGAAGGCCCTGGTGTGGGAGGTCTTCGCCGAGAAGGCCGGCCCGGTGCGAGTCCGCATCTCGTACCTGCTGGGGAACCTGCGGCGGACGTTCAGTTACCGGGCCACCGCCGCCCACGACGAATCGACCCTGACCCTGCGCAACTACATGCGCGTCTGGAACTTCTCGGGCGAGGAGTACGGCCAGGCGCGGGTGTACGCGGGGTTCGGCGACCGGTTCCAGCGAGAGATGGGCCTGAACGAGTCGAAGGAACTGCTGGTCGGCAAGTTCGTCAAGGTGCCCATCGATAAGAAGTTCATCTTCAACTGGCGCACCGGCCGCCGCGTCCCCGACGAGCCCAACCAACGCTACGTGACCATGCATTACGTCCTGGCCAATGACGAGAAGCACGGGCTGGGCCAGTGGCCGCTTCAGCGCGGCAAGGCGCGGATCTTCCAACTGGACGGCCGGGACCCGCCCGGCGAGGCGTTCCTGGGCGAGGACTGGGGCGAGTTCACCCCCATCGACGACGAGATGAAACTCTACCTGGGCCTCGCGCGCGACGTGGTGGTCGA
>CAYTJE010000356.1:0-2691 GCA_964437855.1 uncultured Anaerolineales bacterium
GTGGACGCCGGAATAGTCGTGTGCTCCGGCCGGACGAGCCGGCCGGGAAACGCCCCCTTTGGCGGGTGCCACCGATTGCTTGTCAATCGGTGCTGCCGGGCCCCGGCGCACGGTTTGGCAAGCAAACCGTGGCACCTGCGTAGCACTACAACGCTAACTCGTGCGCGGCGGGTCTCTGCACCCGGCGCGCGCCCCCGAGCCGCGACCGTAAGGTCGCGAAGGAGCGGCGCGGCGGGTCTCGGCACCCGCCTCCGTATGGACGCACCCGGCGCGCGCCCCCGAGCCGCGACCGTAAGGTCGCGGGTACGCCGCGGGGCCAAAGACTTCCGCGAGTCGAACGGTGCCTCGGTCGAGCCTACCCGCCCGTACGGGCGGCTCGCTCCCACCCCAATCGCGCTTGACCTTCCCCGCCCCCCAATGGTAGAGTTGCCGCCGGTACGTCGCCGCCACGCAACGAAGGCCCGCCGATGCCCGACGCCCCGCTGCTCGACAAGGTGCCGCCCCACAACCTCGAGGCGGAGATGAGCGTCCTCGGGGCCATGATGCTCAGCCCCGACGCCACCGGTCTCTGCCTCCAGATTCTGGACGCCGACGCCTTCTACCGCGCCGAGCACCGGACGCTCTTCCGGTGCCTGCTGGACCTGTACGACCGCAACCAGCCGGTCGACCTGGTGACCATGAAGGAGGCGCTGGCGCAGCGCGGCGACCTGGAGGAGGTGGGCGGCGAGGACTACCTCGTGACCCTCGCCGACTCGACCCCCACGGTCGCCAACGCCGAGTACTACGCCAAGGTGGTCAAGGAGAAGTCGCTCCTGCGGGGCCTCATCGACGCCGCCGCCGAGATCATCCGCGACGCCCACACGCCCGGCGACACCGTCGACGAGGTCCTGGACCGCTGCGAGCAGCGCATCTTCGAGGTCGTCGAGCGCAAGATCGTCGGCCAGGCCACCGACGTCCGCAGCATCCTGGCCCAGGTCATGCAGAAGATCGAGTTGGTGGGCGGCAGCGGTATCACGGGCCTGGAGACCGGCTTCGTGGACCTCGACGACAAGACCCGCGGTCTCCAGGCCGGCGAGTTCATCGTCCTGGCGGCCCGGCCATCGGTCGGCAAAAGCGCCCTGGCGCTGAATATGGCGGAACATATTGCCGTGGACAAACGTCGGCCGCTCGCCTTCTTCAGCCTGGAGATGAGCCGGGAGGAATTGGCACTGCGGCTCATCTCGTCGCGGGCCGAGGTGGACGGCCAGGCGCTGCGCAAAGGGCGCGTCCCGACCGAGAAGGCCCGCCACATCGCCCAGGACGTGCTTCAGGTCCTGAAGGACACCCCGCTCTACATCGACGACACGCCGGCCCTGCGCGTCATCGACCTGCGGGCCAAGGCCCGCCGGCTCCTGGCCCATCACCACATCGAACTCATCATCGTCGATTACCTGCAACTGATGTCCAGCCCCGGGGCCGAGAGCCGGCAGGTCGAGGTCGCGGGTATCAGCCGCGGCCTCAAGGCCCTCGCCCGCGAACTGGGCCTGCCCGTCCTGGCCGTCGCCCAACTGCGGCGCGAAAGCGAGGAGCACCGCCGACCCCGGCTCTCCGACCTCCGCGAGTCCGGCGCCATCGAGCAGGACGCCGACGTCGTCCTCCTCCTCCATCGCGAGGCCATGCGGCACGCGCCGGGTTCCCGGGAACACGAGCAGGCTCGCGGCATGGCCGAGTTGATCATCGCCAAGCAGCGAAACGGCCCCACCGACACGTTGCGCCTCACGTGGCAGCGGCAGTACACGCGGTTCCGGACCTGGTCGCCGCGCGAGGCACCGGCCCCGGAGGGATCCGAACGCACCGGCGCCGAGGTCGAGCAGTACGCCGTGGCCGACGGCGGCCCGCCTCCCGCCGAGGCCGACGACGGCGAACCACCGTTTTGAGCCTGCACCTTCCCGAGCCGCGATCGTCAGATCGCGGGTACGTGCGAAAGCCAACGGCCGCCCGGCGCGCGGGGATTGTCGGCAGGTGAAGATATCCGCCCGTACGGGCGGGTCGGGATGCGCCGCACCCCGCGCGGTGGGCGCCGCCGGCGGCGCGGGCGGGCGCCGCCGACGGCGCAAAGGAAACGCGCGGCGGCCCTCCCGGCCACCGCGCGAGATCTTCGCGGTGCCCAGGACTGGACACCGCGCACCGCATGAGTCACCGCTTGCGAATGTCGTATGCCAGCAGGTGGTCGGCGTGGCGGATGTACAGCCGGCCCCCGCACACCACCGGATGGGCCAGCAGGTGGTCCTTCGTCGGGACGGGCGGAATCCGGAACTCGCTGACGATGGCCGCCGCCTCGGGCGTCGCCTTCACCAGCCGGACCTCCCCCTTCTGCCCCACGCCATAGATGAGCCCCTCCGCCCAGGTGATGGAAACCTTGCCGACCGGCTCGTGCCGATAGAGCACCTTGCCGGTCTTCCAGTCCACGCAGAGCAGCCCCTTGTGGTACATGCGGCAGCCGACGCCGTAGAGGTGCCCGTCCAGGAGCAGGACGCCGCCGTGGCAGTTGTCGAATTCGGGGCAGTACCAGACCTGGCGGGCGGTGCGGCCGTCGGGACCGATGTCGATGAGTCGCCCGCCCGCCTGGTGCCCGCTGGTGACGAACACCCGCCCCCCGTGGTACAGCGGCGTGTCCACGTTCTGGTTGTACCGGTTCGGATGCGGGTGCGA
>CAYTJE010000357.1:0-2686 GCA_964437855.1 uncultured Anaerolineales bacterium
GCCGCGCTCCTCCGGATTCGCCCCGCAAGGGGCGCCCCTGGCAGCCCCGGAGCCGAGGCCGAGGCCGCCTTCCCGGTAATGGGCGTTGAACCCAATAAACGGGCAAGGACCTCATGGCCAGCGAAACCCACAAGCCGTGGAGCCCGGCCGCCAGGGCCCTCTGGATCACCGTCCCGCTGCTGGTGGCGGCGGGGGCGGCCGCCTTCCTCCTCTGGCCCCGGCGCCAGGTCTTCTACTCCGACGGCGAGCGGACCTGGCGGGCCCGGCCGGACCTGGGCCTGCGGTCCGTCCTCTGGGACGACGGCGCCCGCGTCGAAGGCCTCGGCGACCCCCGGCAGGACTACGACCCGTGCCTCTCGGCCGACGGGCAGGCACTGTACTTCACGCGCGGCAAGGCGGGCGGCGAGGCCGACCTCTACGTCGCCTACCGGACGCTGGACGGCTGGGCCGACCCGACGCCGCTGGAGGCCCTGAACACCGGGGACGACGAGATCGGGCCGGCCCTCGGCCGCGACGCCGCGCGCCTCTACTTCTACTCGAATCGGCCCGGCGGCGAGGGCGGCTACGACCTCTACACGGCCCGCCACACCGCCGACGGCTGGCAGACGCCCGAAAACCTCGGACCCGCCGTCAACACCCCGTTCAACGAGTACGACCCCGCGGTGGGGCCGGACGGCTCCTGCCTCCTGTTCGCCTCGAACCGTCCGGTCCGGCCCGAGGACCGGCCCGACCAGGCCGACTGGCCCGCCACCCTCCGCGAAGGGCGGTACGAGAACGACTACGACGTCTACGCCCTGGACCTGTCCGAAAGGGATCCGAACGGATCGGCCCCGTCCGCCTCGCCGCGGCGTCTGGCGGCGGTGTGCAGCGGGGCCGACGACGGCCAGCCGACCGTCTCGGCCGACGGCCGGTGGCTCTACTTCGCCTCGAACCGTCCGGGCGGCCGGGGCGGCTACGACCTCTGGCGGAGCCGCATCACCGAGCCGCCCCTGGCCGGCCTCACCCCCCCGGAGAACCTCGGGCCGCCCGTCAACACCGCCGACCACGAACTGGACCCGGCCGTCAGCCTGGAGGGGTTCGGCCTGTACTTCTCCAGCGACCGCCAGGGCCGCGACGCCTGGGCCATCTACTACGCCCGCAGCCACGAGGTGTTCCGGGTGGTGCGGACGCGGAGGCTGGCCATCGGGCACATCCTCGGCCGCCTCTCCTGGCCGCTCATCGGCCTGATGGCCGCGCTGCTGGGCCTGGTCCTGACGCTGCTGGCGCTCGTGCGGCTGCGGCGTCGGCCGGGGCTCCTGGCCGGCGCCATGATGGTTTCGCTCATCGTCCACCTGGTGGCCCTCAGCCTGTTCACGCTCTGGCAGATCTCGACGCGCGTGGCGGAACTGGCGACGGACGAGGCCCGCTTCGAGGTGGCCGTCTCCCTGCCCGACCTGGCCGAGAGCGAGGCCGCCGGCCGGCTCCGGGCCGCCCTCCAGGACCTGGCCCGGACCGATACGGCCAGGTTGGCCGCCGAGAAGGCCGAGCCGATGACCGCCCCGGAACCGCCGCCGACCGAGCCGCCCCCGGTGGCCCTGGCGCGGGCCGAGCCGGCGCCCCGGACCGTCGAGATGGCCCGGCCGGCGGACCGCCCGATTGACCTCGCCGAACCGGTCCGCCCGGTTGACCTGGCCGAACCGGTCCGCCCCCGGCCGCCGGACGTGACCGACATCGAACCCCTGCCCGCCGAACCGGTTCCCGTACGGGTCCGCGAGGCGGAGCCGGCAGCGGAGCCCGCCCCGCGGCCGGTCGCCCTCAAGCGGCGCGAGCCTATCCGCGCTGCCGCCCCGGAGACTCGTCGGCCGGCCCTCGAACCGCAGCCGCGACCCGCCCCGGCGGCGCCGACTCCGCTGGGGTCCCTTCGGGACCGGCCGCTGCGGCTGACCGAGGCCGTCCCGCCCCGGCCCCCGACCCCGAGGCCCTCCCCGCCCCCGTACGGGCCGGAGCCCGTAGGGGCCGAAGCGATCGTGGACCTGGCCCCGGCCGCGGCGGCGTCGCCCGTCCGCCCGGTCCGCGTCGAGACCGAGCCGACGGACCGGCCCCCCGACACCCGCCCGCTGGCCGCCGCGCGGGCCGAGACGCCCGTCCCCGACCCGGCCGCCCCCGTCCGGGCGCCGGAGTCGGCGGCGCCGCCGGCCCGGGCGGTGCCGGCGACGGCGGCCATCGCCGAGGTCGCCCCGCCCGAGCCGGCCGACGCCGGCCCGGTCCTGCGGGCGGAGCGGCTCTCTCGCGGGCCGACGGCGCCCCCCGCCGCGGTGGACCCGGCCGACGCCCTGCCGCCCGCCCTCGGACCCGTGGAGGTGACCCGGCACGGTCCGCGGTCGAACGGGCAGGCCGAGCCGGCGCCCGCCCCGCGGAGCCTCGTCTCGGTCGAGCGGGCCGTCGGTCCGGTGGCGGCCGAAGCGGGAGACCGGGTGGCCGCGCCGGAGGAGACCGCGCACCTCCGCATCGGTCCGGAGGCCGTGGGCGTCCGCCTGGCCCCCGTCGGGGCGTCGGCCCCCGCGGCCCCTGCGCCGGCGCTGGAGATCGACTCGTCGGCCCCCGTACGGGCGGGACCGCCCCCGCCGCCCGGCCTCGTGGACCTGGCGGAGCCGGCGGTCCCGGTCGCGCGGCGGCCGGTCCGCGCCGCGGCGCCGGACGCGGCGGC
>CAYTJE010000358.1:0-2675 GCA_964437855.1 uncultured Anaerolineales bacterium
CCGACCACGAGGCCGCCTTCGCCCTCATGGTCCGGGCCCTGACGGAAGGGGAGGCCGCCGCCGTCGCCTCGCCCGGCGAGATCGACGCCGTCGGCCACCGCGTGGTCCACGGCGGCGAGCGGTTCGCCGAGAGCACGCGCATCGACGACGAGGTCATCGCCACGATTGAGGCGCGGGCCGACCTGGCCCCGCTCCACAACCCGCCGAACCTGACCGGTATTCGTGCCGCCAGGCGCCTCATGCCCGACGTGCCCCACGTCGCGGTGTTCGACACGGCCTTCCATCAGACCATGCCGCCCGAGGCGTTCCTCTACGCCGTTCCGTACGACCTGTACGAGACGCACGGCGTCCGCCGGTACGGGTTCCACGGCACGAGCCACCGGTACGTGGCCCTGCGGGCGGCCGAGGTGCTCGGCAAGCCGGCCGACGGCGTCAACCTCATTACGGCCCACCTGGGCAACGGGTGCAGCGCGGCCGCGGTGCGCGGCGGGCGATGTGTGGATACCTCGATGGGTCTGACGCCCCTGGAGGGCCTCGTTATGGGCACCCGCAGCGGCGACGTGGACCCCGCCATCGTTTTCCACCTGATCCGCACGCTCGGCATGAGCGTGGAGGAGGTGGATACGCTGCTGAACCGCCGGAGCGGTCTGCTGGGCATCTCGGGCGTCTCCAACGACATGCGCGAGGTCGTCCGGGCGGCCGAGGCGGGCAACGAGCGGGCGGACTTGGCCGTCCGCATCTTCTGCCACCGGCTCCGAAAGTACGTGGGCGCCTACACCGCCGAACTCGGCCGCGTTGACGCCCTCGTCTTTACCGGCGGCATCGGCGAGAACCAGGCCCCCGTCCGCCGGCGGACGTGCGAGGGCCTCGCGCCGCTCGGCTATCGTCTGGACGCGAACCGCAACGGGGCCGACGCCGACGGCTCCCGCGACGTGGCGGCGGCCGACTCGCCCATTCGCATCCTCGTCATCCCCACCGACGAGGAGACGATGATCGCCCGGGACACGGCCCGCATCGCGGCAGGACGGTGATCACCCTCTTGTCCCGTGCGTGTTCAGCGCTGTCATTCTGAGGCCCGCTTGCGGGCCGAAGAATCTCGCCGTGGTCGTTGTCCTTCTGTTGTTCGCACGGCGAGACCCTTCGCTCCGCTAAGGGTGAGAGCGCGAGAAGAAGCGGGGGCGGCGGGCCCCTCACTCCGGCGAAATACCGCAGTTCCCGTCGTGGTACCGGACGATGATGCCCCGCGGGTCGTGCGGGTACCAGCCCGCCGGGTCGGCCGGGTGAAGTTGCAGGAGTTCGGCGAAGTCGTGCGGCGTGCCGTTCGGCCCGACGCTCCAGCCGATCCACTTCACGGGGGCGTTGTGCGCCTCGCCCTCCCGGACCATCGTGCCGCCCGGCTGGGGAAACGTGTCCGGCACCTGCATCGAAATGGGCGTGGGGTTGCCGTTGACGTAGCCGGGTCCGATGGCCGTGTACCGATACGTCTGTCCTCGGCTGAACGGATCGTAGAGCGGCGTGTCCAGGAACCCGAACTCCCACAACTCTTCAGGGAGGCAGCGGTGCCGGTCGCGCGTGTCCGTGTTGCAGTACAAACGCGTGGGGGGATAGGCCTCGAAGTGCAGCCAGTAGTTATGCAAAGCCAGGTCAATCTGTCTCAGGTCCGACCGTACCTGCGTCACCCGGGCGGTCAACTGGGCGCCGAAGACGGCGGGAAGCATCAGGGCGGCCAACGTGCCGATGATGGCGATCGTGATGAGCAGTTCCGCCAGGGTGAAGGCGGGGAGGCGGCCGCCTGACCCGCGTTGCCCCGCGGCGGGCCCCCCGGCCTGCCGCGTGTCGCGCTTCCGGAAGCGAATTGGGAGGGCGGTCCCGAACATGGTCCGACTCAGGCGGTTCCTTCGGCGTCGCCGGCGCCCGCCGCCGGGGCCACCACGTAGATGTACCGCAGGAGCGGGCTCTCGGGGTTGCGAACGTTGTGCGTGCTGTGCGGCGGGATGTAGACGGACTGCCCGCCGCGGATGGCCATCGGCTCGTGCCCTTCGACGTGCGCGACGCCCTCGCCTTCGAGGACGACGAGCGTTTCCTCGTGGTCCTTCGTGGAATGCTCGCCGATTTCCTCGCCGCGGGTGAGTTCGACTCGCCCGCTTCGCATGCCGAAGGTCTGCGGCACGCCGTCGAGAATCTGGCGGTACGACTCGCCGCCATGCCAGTCGATGACCTGCGGGGCAGGGGAGTTGGTCTGGCTCATCGTTTCTGCTCGGCTGGGCGGGACCGATTTGCTTGGCATTCCGGCCGATGAGGTGCGCGACGGACCACGCGGTCCACCGCACGAAACCCTTGCTGTTCGGCCTCCTGGTGCACTGCCGTGTGGTTTGTCGTTTCTATCGGTTCTTCTTACGCTTTATGAGGGCGGCCGTCAAGCCCAGACCGACCAGGGCCAGGGTGGCGGGTTCGGGGATGATCGTCAGCGTCGTTTCGATCTGGCCCGTGGTCAGGCCGGCCTGGTACGTCAGCGTGAGGTCGCCTTCGCCGAGCCCGGGGGCGGCCACGTTGCCGAGGCTGGCGTCGGTGAACGTCTGGGGATTGTTCATGGCCCAGAAGCCGATCTGGTCGTCGGAGTCGTCATCTACGAAACTGCCGGTCAGGAACGAGAGGTCGGGGTCCTGGCCGGTCAG
>CAYTJE010000359.1:0-2671 GCA_964437855.1 uncultured Anaerolineales bacterium
GAAAGGTGAATGGCCATGCCGATTCTATCGGCACGGACCGCCTATGAACTGTACCGGAATTTGTGAGGCGTTTCGCTAGCCGCGAGCGCCTGCCCGGCATAGCCTGTAAGGCGAAGCCGGGCGAGCGAGCGGGGCTGTTTTTGGCTAGCCGCGAGCGCCAGCGAGCGGTAAGTCGTGCCCCGCGCCTACCGGCCCAGGTACCTGCCCAGGATCGGCTCCAGGCGTTCGGCGGCCTCGGCCGGGATGTGGTCGCGGTCGGTCCAGATGGCCCGCGCCAGGGCGGTGCGGCACCCGCACTCCGGGCCGACGCGCTCGGCAATCTGCCCCACGGCCGCCTTCATCAGGCCAATGGCGGCCTCCGTGCCCGCCTCAACGTTGGCCAGGATACTCTCGAGGACCTGGTCGGGGCTTTCGCCCGGCTCGTGGGGTTTCCAGCAATCGTAGTCGGTGGGCACGCCGATGAGGGCGTAGCAGATCTCCGCCTCGCGGGCCAGTTTGGCCTCCGGCATCGCGGTCATGCCCACCAGGTCCGCCCCCCACCCCCGGTGCAGGAGGCTCTCGGCCCGGGTCGAGAACTGCGGCCCCTCCATGCACAGGTACGTGCCGGAGGGGTGCACGGTCGTCTCCAGCCCCATGCCGCACTCCACCAGCAGCCCCCTGAGGCCCGGACAGAACGGCTGGGCAAAGGCCACGTGCACCGCCAGGTCGTCGAAGAACGTCTTGCCGCCGCGGAGGGTCCGGTCGATCACCTGGTCGCAGACGACCAGGTCCCGCGGGGCGATCGTCTCCGAGAGGCTCCCGCACGCCGTCGAGGCCAGGATGTGCGTCACGCCCAGGTGCTTCAGCGCAAAGACGTTGGCCCGGTACGGCACGCGGGACGGGCTGTGGCGGTGGCCCGGACCGTGCCGCGCGAGCGCCGCCACCCGCTGGCCCTCGACCTCGGTCATCCGGACCGGCCCGCTGGGCGGGCCGAACGGCGTCTGGACCTCGACGGTCTCGCCGCCCGCCTCCTCCGTCAGGGCCTCGCCCAGGCCCGTCCCGCCGATCAAGCCGACAAGCGTCTCGCCCACAGGCGGTCTCCTTTCCCCTCCGGTGCCGGCGGCACGGTACCAGACCCTCCGGGGGCGGTCAAGCGAATCGAGGTGCGGGTCCGGCCATGGCGAAGAAGGTTCCCGGTGCGTGGGGAAAACAGTTCGGGCTACTTTGGCAACTCTTACCACCCGACAACGACTCTAGCGCGGTGGGCCGTCTTGCCCACCGCGCGGTGCCCACGACGGGGCACCGCGCCACGGCCTTTGTGGATGATGGCGAAGTGGACAAAGTCGCCTTAGGCCTACAACGCTAACTCGTGCGCGGCGGGCTTCCAGACGTTGCTCCGCCCAGACGGTAGCGGCTGGAGGCGGCGCGGGTCAACAGGAATCGTCGGCGGTGTGACAGCCTTCTGTCACCGACGGGGGAATGCGGCGTCAAGACGCCTCGGCCGGGCCGGCGTCGGCGGTCACGGCGGCCGGCGGCGTCTCGCCGAGCAGGTCCAGGAACGTCTCCACGCACCGCGGGTCGAACTGCACCCCGCTGCCCTGCCGCAATTCGGCCACCGCCGCCTCGTGCGAGAGCGGCGGGCGGTACGGCCGGGCGCTGGTCATCGCGTCGTAGGCGTCGACGACGGCCAGGATGCGGGCCTCCAGGGGGATCTCGTTCCCCACCAGGCCGTCCGGATACCCCCCACCGTCCAGGCGTTCGTGGTGGTGCAGGATGGCCGCCTGGGCCGGCCTCAGAAAATCCAGGTGCCGGACCATCTCCACGCCCCGGCGGGAATGCTGCTGGACGATCGCCCACTCCGCCTCCGTCAGGCGCCGGGGCGCCTTGAGCACCTCGTCGGGAATCGCCAGTTTGCCGATGTCGTGCAACTCCGCCGCGTGGGACAGGGCCTGGAGCCGGTCGCCGCTCAGCCCCAGGGCCTTGGCCACCGCCGTCGCCCACGCCTGGACCCGCAGCGAGTGCCCGTGCGTGCATGGGTCCTTGGCCTCGATGGCCAGGGCCAGCGACCGGATGGCCGCGTAGTTGGCCCGCTCCAGTTCCCAGTGGTCGAGTTGGCCGGCCAGGCTGATGGCGGCGGCCTCGGCGGTGGCCTGGAGTTCCGACAGGTCCGGGCCCTGGAACGGCCCGTCGGCCCGGTCCGTGACGTTGATGACGCCGACCTTTCGGCCGGCGGTCTTCATCGCCGCCGACACCAGCGGAACCGACGCCATCGCCTCACCGACGTCCAGTCCCAGCGTCTCCAACATCGCGCCCGCCCCGACGTCGTTCAGGACCATCGGCTCGCCGCTCTCGAACACCCGTCCGCAGATGCGGTTGGGCACCGGGACGGAGACGGACTCGGCCACCTCGGCCGGGATGCCGCGCGAGGCCACGATCCGCAGCCGGCCGTCCTCGGCCAGCATGACGCTGACGCGCCGCACGCCGAGGGCCTCGGCCAGGTGCGAGACGGTGGCCTCCGCCGCCTCCTCGACCGAGTCGGCCAGCGTCAGCGCCTGGAGGAAGGCGCAGCGCCGCTGGAACCGTTTGCGGGCCCGCTCCAGGTCGTCCAGCGACCCGATCAGGTCGGTCGTCTGCCGGGTAATCGCCAGCGACAGCGCCACCACCCCCACGATGCTCATCGCCACCAGCAACT
>CAYTJE010000360.1:0-2663 GCA_964437855.1 uncultured Anaerolineales bacterium
CTCGCGCCGCCCTTCGCCGGTACCCGCGATCTTACGATCGCGGCTCGGTCCGCGTGCAAGCCGCGCCGGGGCTCACGCCCTGTCGCGCGCCGCGACCAGCGCCGCAACGAGCCGCTCCAGGTCCTCCTCGGTGTGCGCGGCCGTCAGGCTGATGCGCAGGCGGCTCGTGCGGGGCGGGACGGTGGGCGGCCGGACGGCCGGGCAGAAGATGCCCTGCTCGAGCAGCGCGGCCGCGGCGGCGAGGGCCCGCTCCGCCTCGCCGAAGAGGACGGGGACGATGGGCGTGGGCGGCCTGGCGGGGTCCGCGTCCACACTTGTTCCGGCGCGGCGGCCTTCCGAGGCCGCCGCGCTGCCCGCCGGCCGTTCATGCGCGGCGGCTCGGGAAGGCCACCGCGCGGGATACGTTTCTCGGGCCGCCGCGGCTGCATGGTCGGCGGGTCCCAGGCCGAAGCCTTCGTCGCGGAGGCGCGTGCGCAAGTGCCGCGAGAGGTGGTGGAGCCGCGTGCGGCGTTCGGGTTCGGTCCGGAGGATACGGAGGGCCTCCCGCGCCGCCTCGCACGCCGCCGCCGGCAGGGCCGTGGTGTAGATGAACGGCCGGGCCCGGTTGACGAGCAGGTCGATCACCTCCCGCGAGGCCGCCACGAACCCGCCCACGCCGCCGAGCGCCTTCGAGAGCGTGCCGACGCGGACGAAGAGGGTGGGCAGCAGGGATTCCCGCGCGGCCCGTACGGGCCGCGCGCTGTCGTGGCGGCGCGGCGGCCCAGGAGGACCGCCGCGCAGCACGTTTGCGGGATGAGATCGCGAGTCGGAGGGCGCACCGTGTTCTGATCCGAAGACCTCTTCCGCAAGTCCCGCGCCGGTCGCGCCCAGGACGCCGATGGCGTGGGCCTCGTCCAGGAGGAGCATCGCCCCGCGAGCCTCGGCCGCCCGGGCCAGGGCCCCGAGCGGGGCCCGCCGGCCGTCCATCGAGAAGACGGCGTCGGTGACGAGGAGCATCCTGCCGCGCGGCGGGTCTTCGCGCATCCCGCGCGGCGGGTCTTCCGCTTCTCTGCGCGGCGGGTGCGGAGACCCGCCGCGCTTTTCGCGGGGATGAGCCGCCAGCGCCTCCGCGGCCGCGGCGGCGTCGCCCTGGGGGTAGCGGGCCAGCCGCGCCCGCGACATCGCCGCCGCGTCGTACAGGCTGGCGTGGCAGGCCCGGTCCATCACGATGGTGTCGCCCCGGCCCACCAGGGCCGTGACCGCGCCCAGGTTGGTCATGTACCCGGTGGGGAAGACGAGGGCAGCCTCGGCGCCGAGGACGTCGGCCAGGTCGGCCTCCAGCGCCTCGTGGGCCTCGGTGTGGCCGGCCAGGAGCCGGCTGGCGCCCGCCCCCCAGCCCCAGCGCTGGAGTCCGCGGCGGAGGGCGTCGGCCACCCGCGGGTCGCGCGCCAGGTCCAGGGAGTTGTTCGAGGCGAAGCAGAGGACCTCCCGGCCGTCCAGGGTCACGCGCGGCCCGGCGCCGCCGTGGTCGGCGGCCGGTCCGACGGCCCGGAGGCGGCGGTACAGGCCGCGCTCGCGCAGGTCGGCCAGCGTCTCGCGGATGGGGTCGGGCATGGTGATTTCGATATCGGGTGGCGGATTTTCGATTGGCACATCGCACCGGCTGTCATGCTGAGTCCCGATTCATCGGGGCGAAGCATCTCGCCTTGAAAAACGACGACGGATCACGGCGAGATTCTTCGGTCGCCCGCCTCCGGCGGGTAAACGGCGCTCCCTCAGAATGACAAACTTGGCCTCCGCCCCGCGGGGCAAGGCGGTGCCGAACCGGGAACCCGCCTACATCCCGCCGCCGGCGATGAAGATCGTCTCGCCGGTGATGAAGCCGTCGGTCTCGCCGGCCAGCCAGACGACGCACCGGGCGATGTCCTCGACCTGGCCGAGTTTGCCGACCGGAATCGACTGCCAGAACTCCTGCATCCGGGCGGGCTCGGTGTACTTCTCGTGGAACGGCGTGTCGGTCACGCCGGGGGCGACGGCGTTGACGCGGATGCCCTCGGCGGCCACCTCCTTGGCCATCCCCTTGACGAAGGTGAACAGGGCGCCCTTGGCGGAGGCGTAGTGGACGCTGTATCCCCCGCCGCCCGTCCGGGCCGCCACCGACGCGTTGATGATGATGTTGCCCCGGCGGGCCCGCAGCATGGGCCGAAGGGCCGACCGGACGCTGTAGAAGACGCTGTCGAGGTTCAGGGCCATCGTCCGCTGCCAGAGGCGGTCGGGCATGTCGGCGATGGCGCACCGCTCCACCAGGCCGCCCGCGTTGGCGAAGAGGATGTCGAGCCGGCCGAACCGGTCCACGAAGTCGTCCACCATCCGGGTGACGGCCCCCGAGTCGCAGACGTCGCACTGGAACAGGTCGGCCCGCCGGCCGAGCGCCTCCACCTTGCGCTTGACCTGCTCGGCGGACTTCCGGTTCTGGCAGTAGTTGATGCCGACGTCGCAGCCGGCCTCGGCCAGGGCAACGGCGCTGGCCGCCCCGATACCCGTCGAGGCGCCCGTGATAAGGACCGTGTGGTCGGTCAGGTCGATCATGGGTCGGCTCCTGTTGCGCGGTGCGGTGGGTCGTCCTGGTCCAAAGGCTGTGCCGATCCCTCTCCCCTGGTGGGAGAGGGTTGGGTGAGGGGGAT
>CAYTJE010000361.1:0-2648 GCA_964437855.1 uncultured Anaerolineales bacterium
GGGTGAGGGGGTGGCATGGCCACGCTTGCGTGGCCATGAGGGAATTGCCGCGCGGTGGGTCTCCCGGCCCGCCGCGATGGCTGCCCGTCTGAAGCGTGCCGGGCGCACGCGCGGTGGGGCGGGAGCCCCACCGCGCGATATGCATTCACCCTTACCCCATCCCTCTCCCGTCAAGGGAGAGGGAGCAAGCGAACCGCCACCTGGCGGAAGCGACCGGCCGCGCGAGTGCTGCGGCCTGTTCGGCCTGTGGGGCGACGCCGAGGCCGCCCGGCACACGTATTTCGGCCTGTACGCGCTCCAGCACCGCGGGCAGGAGGCCGCCGGCATCGCCGCCTCCGACGGCCGGAGGGTGCGGCTGCACAAGGGGCCCGGCCTCGTCTCGCAGGTCTTCGCGGACCCGGCGGCGCTGGAAGGGCTGCCGGGCGCGGCCGCCATCGGCCACAACCGTTATTCCACGACGGGGGCGCCGAGCGCCCGCAACGCCCAGCCCATCCTCATCGAGTACAAGCGCGGTCAACTGGCGGCGGCGCACAACGGCAACTTCGTGAACTCAGGCACCCTGCGGCAGTCGATGGAGGCGGACGGCTCCATCTTCCAGACGACGACCGACTCCGAGATCGTCCTGCACCTGTTGGCCCGCAGCCGCGAGGCCGACCTGCCGGACGCCATTGAGGAATCGCTCCGGCAGGTCGTCGGGGCGTACGCGTTTCTGTTCCTCTCGCCGGAGATGCTGGTGGCCGTGCGGGACCCGTTCGGTTGGCGGCCGCTGTGTTTCGGCCGGCTGGGCGATGTGGCCGTGGTGGCGAGCGAGTCGTGCGCGCTCGACATCCTGGAGGCCGAGTACGTCCGGAGTTTGGCACCCGGCGAGATGCTGGTGGTGGATTCGGGGGGCGTGCACTCGCGGCGGCTGCCGGCGGCGCCGCGGCAGGCGGCGTGCATCTTCGAGTTCATCTACTTCGCCCGGCCCGACAGCCGCATCTTCGGCCAGAAGGCCGACAAGATCCGGCGGGCGTTCGGCCGGCGCCTGGCCGAGGAGCAACCCGCCGACGCCGATATCGTCATCGCGGTGCCCGACTCGGCGAACACGGCCGCCCTCGGGTACGCCGAGCGGGCGGGCCTCAGGTTCGAGATCGGTCTCATCCGCAACCATTACGTCGGCCGGACGTTCATCAGCCCGTATGAGCACGAGCGGGACGTCGACGTGCGGGTCAAGTTCAACCCGGTGGCCGGCGTGCTGCGGGGCAAGCGCGTGGTGGTGGTCGAGGACTCGATCGTCCGCGGGACGACGCTGCGGCAACTGATTCGCCTCGTCCGCGGGGCCGGGGCCGCCGAGGTCCACGTCCGCGTCTCCAGCCCGCCCATCCGCTGCCCGTGTTTCTACGGGATCGATATGTCTACCCGGAAGGAGTTGATCGCCTCCGACCACGCGGTCGAGGAGATCCGCGACTTTATCGGGGCCGACTCGCTCCGGTACCTCTCCGTGGAGGGCATGCTGGGCGTCGTGCCGGACGCCGCCGCGATGTGCACGGCATGCTTCACGGGCGAGTACCCGACGGACGTACCGGCGGACTTCCACAAGGAGCAGTTGGACCGGGTGGGGAGGGCCGGCGCCGAATGATCCGAACGGCACTTCTGGCCCTGGAGGACGGCACCGTCTTCGTCGGCGAGGCCTTCGGCGCCCGCGCCGAGGCCGCCGGCGAAATCGTCTTCAACACCTCCATGACCGGCTATCAGGAGGTGCTGACCGACCCGTCGTACCACGGCCAGATCGTGGCGATGACCAATCCGCTCATCGGCAACTACGGCGTGAACGGCGAGGATGTGGAGTCGCACCGCCCGTGGGTCGAGGGGTTCGTGGTCCGCGAGCGCTCGCGCCGGCCGTCCAACTGGCGCGCCCGCGGCGGCCTGGACGCCTACCTCCGCGACGCCGGCATCCCGGGCATCTCGGGGCTGGACACGCGGGCCCTCACGCGCCGCATCCGCACCGAGGGGGCGATGAAGGCCGTCCTCTCCGCCACCGACGACGACCCGAAGCGCCTCGTCGAGAAGGCCCGGGCCTCGGCCGGCCTCGTCGGCCGCGACCTCGTGCGCGACGTCACGTGCCCCGAGCCGTGGGAGTGGGAGCCGGAAACGGCCCCGCCCGACGGCCCGCTCGTCGCGCTGCTGGACTACGGGCTGAAGTACCACATCGCGCGGTGCCTGCGCCAGGTCGGCTGCCGCGTGCTCGTGATGCCGGCGTCGGCGACGGCCGGCGAGATCGCCGACCGCCGGCCGGCCGGCCTCATGCTCTCCAACGGCCCCGGCGACCCGGCGGCCGTGCCGCAGGCCGTCGAGACGCTGCGGGCGCTCATCGAGGACCCGCCCGGCGGCGCTTTCGTCCCCCTCTTCGGCATCTGCATGGGGCACCAGATGCTCGCCCAGGCCCTCGGCGCCGAGACGTACAAACTCAAGTTCGGCCATCACGGGGCGAACCATCCGGCCAAGGACCTCGCCACCGGTCGCGTGGCCATCACCGTCCAGAACCACGGCTTCTGCGTGGACATCGACAGCCTGCCGCGCGACCGGGTCGAACTCACGCATATCAATCTCAATGATAACACGCTGGAGGGCCTGAGGCACCGGCGGCTGCCGATGTTCAGCGTCCAGTT
>CAYTJE010000362.1:0-2636 GCA_964437855.1 uncultured Anaerolineales bacterium
CGTCCGGCACGTGGACCTCGTGCACCATGTCCTCCAGCGACCAGGCGATCTTCTCGAGCGTGTTCAGTTTCATGTTCGGGCAGTCCGCCACGCTCGAAATCTGGATGATCTGCTTCTCCGGGTTCGCCTGGCGGATCGTGTGGCAGGTGCCGATCTCCGTCCCGATGATGAACGCGTTTCCGGGCGACTCCGTCACGTGCCGGAGTATCTGGCTCGTCGAGCCGATGAAGTCCGCCATCTGCCGTACGTCCCGCGTGCATTCCGGGTGGACGCAGACCTCGGCGTCCGGCCACTCGCGGCGCCGGGCCTCGACGTGCTCGGCCAGGATGCGGTGATGCGTGGGGCAGAACCCCGGCCAGAGGATGAGGTTCTGCCGGCCGGTCACCTCGGCGGCGTACTCGCCCAGGCTCTGGTCCGGCACGAACAGGATGGGCCGCTCCGCCGGGATCGACTCGACCACCCGGACGGCGTTGGCGCTGGTGCAGCAGACGTCGGCCATGGCCTTGACGCGGGCGGAGGAGTTCACGTACGCCACCACGGCGGCGTCCGGGTGACGCCGCTTGGCCTCGGCCAGTTCGCGGGGGGCGGTCATGTCCGCCATCGGGCACCCCGCGTTCGGGTCCGGCATCAGGACCGGACGGTCGGGGTTCAGCAGTTTCGCCGTCTCGGCCATGAAGCGGACGCCGCACAGGACGATTACGTCGGCGTCGGTGGCGGCGGCCTCGCGGGCCATGGCCAGCGAGTCGCCGACGATGTCGGCCACGTCCTGGACCTCCGGCCGCTGGTACGTGTGGGCCAGGATCACGGCGCGGCGTCGGCGCCGCAGGGCGTCGATCCGCTCCGCCAGGGCCTCCTGCGCTTCGGTGTCCGGCACGACCATGCAGCCACTCCGTTTCCGACCATCCCTCTATTGTGCTGCACCGGCGCTAAGACCGGGGCCGCAACCCATAAAGAACGTGCAATTATACGGTCGCGGACCGCCCGCCTCAACGCTAAACCCTTCGCGGGTCGCCCCCCGCACGGAGGGTTCGGACGCTTTCCGTCTCACGGCGTATAATCTACCGACCAGTACGGGGCCGGTGCCGGATGAAACGGAAAGCCCCATGACGCGAACGACGCTCAAGCGACTTCTTGTGGCTGCGATGGTGGCCGGACTCGTCGCGGGTCCGCTTCTGGGTGATGACCTGGGGCGACTGCTGCGTCCCGGTCCGCGCGAGGGCCGGGAGGCTGCGGACCTGGCCCGACAGGCCCTGGGGGCCGACCCGGAGGCCTCGCGCCGGGCCCTCGACCGGCTGGTGGCCCTGGCTGAGCCTGCCCGGCCGCGGCTGACGGGCGTCGTCCGCCGGTTGCTCGAGCGCGGCCGGGAGGGCGTCCACCGGGCCGAGCGCCTCGTCGGCGACCCCGCCAAGACGGGGCAACTTCAGGAGAAGGTTAACGCCACACGCGCCAAGGCCCGGGCCAACATCAAGGTCCTGAAGAAGGGCGAGCCTATTGAGCGGGCCCGCGACTTCTACGGCCGGTTGGACACGATGGTGCCGCTCTTGGGAAAAGTGTTGGAGGTCCGCCTTGCCGTCCGCCGCGCCATGGCCGGACGCGAGCATCTCCTGTCGATCTGGCGCGGCCTGGATGCCAAGGACAAGCCCTTCAGCGATCAGAACGAGGCCGACCTGAGCGCGAAAGCCGAGGCCGTCCTCGCCCTGCCGCTGGAAGAGGCGTTGGGCATCCCCGCGTTCGGCCGGGGCGAGGCGCCGGCGCAGGGCTCGACGGCGTGGCACCTCTGGTTCTACGCGGCCTGCCGGGCCATCGAGACGTATAACGCGTCGCTGCGCGACCGGATGAGCGAGGGTGAGTTCGCCAACGTCCGGGCCGTCAACCATTACCGCGAACTGCTGGGCATCCTGCCGATGGAGGTCGATTTGCGGCTGCTCCAGTCGGCTCGCCGTCACTCGAAGGAGATGGCCGACCTCGGCTACTTCGGCCACACCTCGCCGAAGAAGAAGCACCGGACGGCCTCCATGCGGATGAAGCAGGCCGGCTACGACGCCGGTGCCGGCGAGAACTGCGCCCAAGGCTACCGCACCGGCGAGGATGCGTTCTGGGGCTGGTTCTCCAGCCCGCCGCACCACCGGAACATGGTGGCCGAGGGGAACGCGGCGTTCGGCGTCGGCCAGTGGGATACCCTGTGGACGCAGAACTTCGGCCGGGGTCGGCGGACGATGCTGCTCGACGAGGCGGCCCGCCGCCAACTGGCCGTCAAGGGCGACGTCCTGCCGCCGCGCGGGTAGAGGCCGGGCAACTTGGCCCCACGGGGGCGGCCGCCCGGACGGTTCCGACGGCCGCGCGGCGCCTTCGGGGTTGACACCCCGCTTCGGCGTGATAAACTTCCTGGTCGGCGGGCGCCCGTAGCTCAATTGGATAGAGCATCGGTCTACGGAACCGGAGGTTGGGGGTTCGAATCCCTCCGGGCGTACCATTGTCAGGTAGCGACAACTCTTGCTAACTGGCGACAACGGCGCCACTTACGGCCCTTTCCGCTCCCGCCGTACCTAACACCCGGTCTTGGCGTAGGATGACAGAAAAGGACGTACCGGGGCAACGGCGCGCTGCAATAGCGCTGAAAGAGTATGTCGCAATCC
>CAYTJE010000363.1:0-2634 GCA_964437855.1 uncultured Anaerolineales bacterium
CGGACCGGGCATGGGGGGTTCAGGAAACGTGCTCCCCGGTAATGGGACTTGAACCGAATATATACGAAGCGCGGTGCCGTGGGCTAGCCGCGAGCGCCAGCGAGCGGGCTGTGGGGTGCTCGTGGGGTATTGGGGGGGGGGGCACGGTGGGATTACCGCCCGGCCCAGCCGCCGTAGCCGGTTTCCAGGGCCCAGCGGTACCAGTCGATGGTCTGTTCCAGACCCTGCCGGAAGGGCACGCTCGGCTCGTAGCCCAGCAGGGCGTGGGCGGCGGAGACGTCGGCCAGGGAGTGCTTGACGTCGCCGGGGCGAGGCGGCTCGTAGATCGGCTCGTAGTCGGTGCCCAGGACCTCGTTGAAGAGGCCGACCATGGTGTTCAGGTCGGTCCGTTCGCCGCAGGCGATGTTGACGACCTCGCCGTGGACCGTCTCGGCGTCGGCGGCGAGGAGGTTGGCGCGGACGACGTCCTCGATGAACGTGAAATCGCGGGACTGCGTGCCGTCGCCGAAGATAATCGGCGGCTGCCCGCGGAGCATCCGCGAGGCGAATGCCGCGATGACCCCCGCGTATTGGTTCGTCGGGTCCTGCCGCGGACCGAACACGTTGAAGTACCGCAGCGCGATCGACTGGAGCCCGAATGCCCGGAAGAAGGTGGTGCCGTACACCTCGCCGGCGGCCTTGCTGGCGGCGTACGGGCTGACCGGCGCCAGCGGCATGGTTTCGCGTTTGGGCAGCGCCTCGCCGGCGCCGTAGGCGCTGCTGGAGGCGGCAAAGACGAAGCGGCGGACGCCGGTGTCGCGGGCGGCCATCAGCATGTTGTGCGTGCCGAGCACGTTAGCCTCGAACGTGGTCTGCGGGTCCTCCATGCTCCGGGGCACGCTGGGGACGGCCGCCTCGTGCAAGACGACCGCCGCGCCCTGGCAGGCCCGCCGGCAGGCGTCGGGGTCGCGGACGTCGGCCTCCACGAGGTCGATGCGCTCGGCCACCTCGCTCAGGTTCTCGCGGAAGCCGGTGGAGAAGTTGTCGAGGACGCGGACCGGGCGTCCTCGGCCGAGGACGGCGCGGACGAGGTTCGACCCGATGAACCCGCCCCCGCCGGTGACCAGCCAGAGGTCTGCCATGTGCTGCTCCTCGGAGTTCGCCCCCCGGGTTGGCGCACGACTCTATCGGCCGGGGCGCGGAGGTCAGTCCAATAATCCGCGACCCCCTGGGCCGGCTGGGGCGTGAGAGCGGCGTCCGGTGAGATTCGAACGTCCCGTAGCGCCGGGGTTTATCCCCTGCGCAGACCCAACGGCCGCCGGGCGTAAAGCCCGGCGCTACGGCCCTCCGGCCGAAACCGCGATGCCGGAGCGAGCCGGGTTCGCGAGCCGTCGTGTCAGAGCACCTTGGAGCCGGGCGCGAGCGGCGAGGCCGTGGTCAGGCAGACGACGTTCTCGCCCTCCTGGGCGGCCAGGATCATGCCCTCGCTCTTCTCGCCGCGCAGGGTGGCCGGCTCCAGGTTCACCACCGCGACGACGAGTTGGTCGCGCAGGGCGTCGGCGGCCATGTAGGGTTTCAGGCCGGCGATCATCTGCCGGGTGCCCAGTTCGGGTCCCAGGTCCACGTCCATCACGTAGAGTTTGGACGCGTTGGGATGGTCGCGGACGTCGGTGACGCGGCCGACGCGGAGGTCGACCTTCTGGAACTCCTGGATGCTAATGGGTTCGGCCATGGGGTTTCCTCTCTAGAGTCTTTGTGCGGCCAGGCTGGCCAGTTCGCTGCGTTCGCTCGTGGCGAGCATGACGTGGCCGGCCAGGCGGAGGCCCTTCATGCGTTCGGCGGCGTAGGAAAGGCCGTTGGACGAGGAGTCCAGGTACGGGTTGTCGATCTGCGTGGGGTCGCCGGTGAGGACGAGTTTGGAGTCCTCGCCGACGCGGCTGGCGACGGTCTTGACCTCGCGGGGGGTCAGGTTCTGGGCCTCGTCGACGATGATGAACTGGTCGGGGATGCTCCGGCCGCGGATGTAGGTCAGGGCCTCGAGTTCCACCTGGCCGGCGTCCAGCAGGTCCTGGATGCGGTCGTCCATCCCGCCGTCGCCGCCCGCCTTCCGGGTCCGCAGGATGTAGGCGAGGTTGTCGAAGATCGGCTGCATCCACTGGTAAAGTTTCTCCTCCTTGTCGCCGGGCAGGTAGCCGATGTCCTGGCCGAACGGGATGATGGGGCGCGAGACGAGCAGTTTCTCGTATTTTTTCTCGGCGATGACCTTTTGCATGCCGCAGGCGACGGCCAGCAGCGTCTTGCCGGTGCCGGCCGGGCCCAGCAGCGTGACCAGCCGCACCGAGTCGAGCATCAGCAGTTCAACGGCCATCTGCTGCTGCGGGTTCCGCGCCGACACGTTCTGATACGTGTTCGTGCCGTAGCGGAGGCCGACGAGTTTGCCCTGGTGCGGGTCGAACCGGCCGACGGCCCGGCGGTCGGCGTCCTCGGCGCAGGCGAGCAGGGCGAACTCGTTGGGCTGGAAATCGTCGGCGGGCGGGTCGACGACCTTTTCGGCCTCCAGCCGGTCGATCGTCGGCCGGTCCACCTGCACCTCACGATACCCCAGGTAGATGTGGCTGAAGTCGACCTTGTGCTTCTCGTAGTCCATCGTCTTGA
>CAYTJE010000364.1:0-2632 GCA_964437855.1 uncultured Anaerolineales bacterium
TTCCAGGCGCGCGGCACGTGGGAGAGGAAGTTGTCGTCGACGAAACTGACGGCCGTCGGCTCCACCGTTTCGAGTTCGTCAACCACGCGCTCGGCCGACATGTACCGGCACCGTTTGTGGTAGAACTTCCAGACCGAACAGAAGTTGCAGCGGAACGGGCACCCCCGGCTGGTGGCGATGCAGGCGTGCGGCCGGTCGAACAGGAAGAAGTACTCGTCCTTGTGGGCCTCGGCCAGGTGGCGGGCGGGCAGGGGCAGGTCGTCCAGGGAGGGCATCAGCGCCCGCTGCGCGTTCTCGACCCACTCGCCCCCATCCCGCCGCCACATCAGCCCGTCGATGGCCGACAGCGCCGGCTCGTCCGGCCAGCCGTCCGCCCGGTCGACGGCGGCGAGGAGGGCCTCGAAGGTCCGCTCCCCCTCGCCCACGACGATGGCGTCGACGTACGGCTGCTGGAAGTCGGCCGGCAGCAGGCTCGCGTGGTGGCCGCCTACGAGGGTGAAGGTCTGCGGTTGCCGGCTCTTGACCTGCTGGAGCACGTCTTGTGCGTTGTAAACCTCCGTGGTGAGGCAGGTGACGGCGACGGCGTCGGGCTGGAACGTCTCGAGCGCTTCCTCCAGCGAATCCCCCAGCCGCATGTCGATCAGCCGGACGTCGTGGTGATCCGCGACGACCGCCCCGATGCACTCCATGGCCATCGGTTCCGGCAGCGCCGTCCGGCTGAAGCCGACCCAGTCGGGCGGCGGGGGGGGTTGAACTAACAGAATCTTCACCGGGCAATCTCCCAATGCTCCCAGCATCCGTTCGCGAGCGTCTTATCCTACCGTTGGGGAAAGACCGAGGCAAGGGGATAAGGGGGCATACAAAAGAGGGACACTCGCTCAGTCGGGGCCGGCGGCCGGGAGCGGCTCCGGCCGGCGCGGCGCCGAAAGCGGCGCGTGTCGGCGGTGGCGGCGGACGGACGGCCGCCGTTACGGTTTCTGCCGACCGTTGGGGACCGGGCGGACCTTGCCGCTTACTTCGGCGGCCAGGCTGAACAGCCGGGGCAGACGCCAGTACGGCGAGGCGGTGGCGCCCGGCTCCCGCTCCTGGAAGGCGATGCCCACGTGGTACCGATCCTCCCGGCGGCGGCAGTGGATGACCCGGCCGGTCAGTTGGATGGACGGATGTCGGCCGTGGGGCGGCAGGCGGAGCGTCAGACGTTCATTCACCTTCAGGGGAACCGGGCTCTCGGCCCGCAGGCCGCCGAGCGAGAAGTCCCGGAGTTCCAGCCGACATTCGGTCCGGCGGTCGGTTCGACCGCGCTTCACCAGGTCATCCCGACGTGTGCGGACGGGCAGTTGGGCCCCGAAACGTCCGAAACGCCGGCGCTCTGTCGTGCTGCTGCGGCGGGTTCTATCGCCGTTGGCGACCATTGGATCGCATTCCTGCCCAATCAGGTGCTCTTCCCTCGCTGGCCGAATGTTCCGGTAGGGAACGGCTGGAACATCTATCGGCAGGAAAAGCCCCCGCTCTTCACGTCCACCGGGGAATTATGGCGCAAAACCCATTAAAAGCAAACGCCTGCCCCGGGATTCTGAGCGCCCCACGCGGGCAGGGTGACACCTGCCTGTCACGGGACAGCGAACGCGAATACCAGAGGCTGCACTGGGAGGGCCGCGGGCCGTCATCGTTCGGACTCCTCGAGTCCCAAGGGCCGATTCGCCCATCGCCGACGGTGGGACACCGCCGGACGAGGCCGACCCCTTGTTGACGGCCCGTCGCTGGTAGGCGACTAAACGGATTGTCGGTGCATCGGCTTCAGCCGGGCCTCGCCGCCCGGCCTTAACGACTATACGGTGGACCGCGGCTATCTGCCAGGAGAATTCCTATCGTGGGGCGGAAATTCTCCTCTATTGCGGCCCTGGCCCTCGAAAGCGATGCCGATGGTCCAATGGTCCTGGCAGTCCTCGCACCGAACGACCCGGCCGCGCGCGTCCCGTCCCCGATCCGAGCCCAACGGCGGCAGGAACAGCGTCAGCGGTTCGGCCGGCGGCAGAGGGCGATGCGCCATCGCCCCCGCCCCCCCGCGGGACACGTCCGTAATGCGCAGCCCCATCACCCGGTCGGGGTGGCCTTGCGGCAGATGAGGGCGGACGGCCTCTACCGGCATGCCGACGACCGACCGCGGATGCCGTCGCCGCTCCGACCCCTCGGGGATGCCCGTATCCATGGTGGAGTCGTCCGCGAATCGTCCCGCACCTTGCTCAGGTACAGGACAGGCACTGAACGGATTATAACACAAAACTTGGGGTAGGCAAGCGCTCTTTGTGCAATACGTGGGGGGTGTGTCTATCCGTCGCCGCCCGTGCTCGTTGCGGCGGGTTCCGCTGAGGGCCCGAGCCGGTCCTCGATACGGCCGCGAAGTCGCCGGACGCTCGTGCTCTGAAGGTGGAGTTGGCGGCGGAGGGTGACGGCCTGGCGTTCGCACTCGGCCAGATCCTGCTTCAGTTTGTCGGCCAGGGCGGTCAGTTTCGCCCGCAGCCGTTCACGGGCGACGATGGCGGCCGTCGCGAGACGCACCTCACGGTCGTCATCGGCAAAGCGCGACCCGCCTGCTTCCAGGATGATCTTCTGAAGGGCCCGGACGGTCGTC
>CAYTJE010000365.1:0-2596 GCA_964437855.1 uncultured Anaerolineales bacterium
AGTAGCCCTAACTGGCATCATCATCGTTACCAGCCTCGCCCTCCCGGCGGAGTTGTTTGAACCGCTCGAGCCGCTCTTTCAGTTTGGCCTCCCGGCCGTGGTCGGTCGGCTCGTAGTAGGTCTTCTCAACGCCCAGGTACTCCTGCGGGGCGACGCCCTCGGCGTAGTCGTGGGCGTACTTGTAGCCCTCGCCGTGGCCGAACCGTTTCGCCCCGCGGTAACTGGCGTCGCGCAGGTGCTTCGGGACGGGCACGGTCCGGTTTTCGCGCACGTCCTCCTGGGCCCGGTCGATGGCCAGGTAGGCCGCGTTCGATTTCGGGGCGCAGGCGATGTAGGTGACGGCCTCGGCCAGGGGGATGCGGGCCTCCGGCATGCCGACGAACTCCACCGCCTGCATCGCCGCCACCGCCACCATCAGGGCCGCCGGGTCGGCGTTGCCGACGTCCTCGGCCGCGCAGATGACGGCGCGCCGGGCGACGAACCGCGGGTCCTCCCCCGCCTCCAGCATCCGGGCCATCCAGTAGATGGCGGCGTCGGGGTCGCTGCCCCGCATCGACTTGATCAGCGCGCTGGCCGCGTCGTAATGCTCGTCGCCGGTGCCGTCGTAACAAAGCGCCTTCTGCTGGATGGACTCCTCGGCCACGGCCAGGTCGATGGCGACGGGGCCGGCCTCTTCGGGCGGTGTGGCGGGGTCCACCTGGCTGAGGACGGCCACCTCCAGGGCCGCCAGCGCCCGGCGGGCGTCGCCGTCGCTGGTGACGGCCCAGTGGTCGAGGGCCTCGTCGGTCACGTGGAGGCCGTACCGGCCGAGGCCGCGCTCCTCATCCTCCATCGCCCGCCGCAGGAGGGTGCGGACCTGGTCCTCGGTGAGCGGCTCGAACCTAAAAATCTGGCTCCGCGAGACCAGCGGGGCGTTCAGCGCGAAGAACGGGTTCTCCGTCGTCGCCCCGACGAGGACGACCACGCCGTCCTCCACGTCCGGCAGGAGCACGTCCTGCTGGGCCCGGTTGAAGCGGTGAACCTCGTCCAGGAAGAGGACCGTCCGCTGACCGCTTGTGAGGAGGCGGTCGCGGGCGCGGCCGAGCACCTCGCGCACGTCCTTGACGCCGACGAGGGCGGCGTTCATCGGCTCGAACGCGGCGCTCAGGCGCCCCGCGATGACCTCGGCCAGGCTGGTCTTGCCCGTGCCGGGCGGCCCGTAAAAAATCGCCGACTGGAGCCGGTCGGCCTCCAGCATCCGCCTGAGCAGCCGGCCGGGGCCGAAGAAATGCGCCTGGCCGACCACCTCCTCGGGTGTCCTGGGGCGCATGCGCACGGGCAGCGGCGCCCGCTCCCGCACCGCCCGCTTTTCGCTTTCGCTGAAGAGGCCCATGACCGTGCCATTATAGCAGAAGCCATGGTGCCCGCCCAACGCTCCACCGGCTTGCTTCGGGTGCTGGCGGCGGGTAGGCTAAAGACGCAGCCCGAAGGAGACCAGACGATGGGGCGGTCATCACAGACCGTTGCCGGAGACCAAGCCGCCAAACCCATGCCGCGGACCCTTTACCGCGCGGCCGTCGCGGCGACAGCCGTCGCGGGAGTGGGGGTCGCGTTCCTCCTGTACGACATGGCCTGCCCGAACACCTTCGTCGGGGACATGTACGGGATGATCGTGCTGATGCGGCTGTTGGTCCTGGCGCCGTGTGTTCTGGCGCTGCTGGTGGGCGGGGTGCTGGCGGTCATCGGATGGACCCGCCGGCGGCGGGGGCTCGGCATCGCCGGGGCCGTTGTGATCTTCGTCGCCACGGTGCCGGTCCTCGGCATGGCTGCTCAGACGGCCTGGGAGCGGCACAGGAACGCCGTGCGCGCCACGTACCCCGACCGCAGCGTCGCGGAACTGCTGCGGTTGGCGGCCGAGGAGCACGACCAGTTTGCCGTGACCGTCCTCGGTGCCAAGGGCGACCCGGCCGCCGTGCCGGGCCTGCGGACGATGCTGCTGGACGCGTCGGCGCCGGCGAACCTGCGTATCTGTGCGGCCCAGGCGCTGGCGAACCTGGGCGGCCCGGAGGCCCGCGAGGCGCTGGTGGCGGCCCGCGACCGCGTCACCGACCCGCAGGTGCAGCGAGCGGTCGGCTACGCCCTGACGAATCTGAATGCCGCCGGCGACGCAGCGGCGTCGCCGTAGGCCCGTAACGTTTCCCACGTCTTGATGCGGCGGGTGCGGAGGCCCTCTGCACGAAGACTTCAAAGGCCACGGCGAGATTCTTCACTCGCTGTGCTCGCTCAGAATGACAGATCGGCGCTAGCCGTACTGCTTCAGGTCCGCGACGGCGCGGCGGTAGTAGGGCGTGGCGACGGGGCCGGCGAGCAGCGGGTCGTTTACCTCCTCCATCCACGCCAGCATCGCCTTCGACAGCCGCTTCAGTACGTCCGCGTATTTCGGGTCGCCGGAGAGGTCGTGCAGTTCGTTCGGATCGTTTTCCAGGTCGAAGAGTTCGGCCGGCGGCCGGGCGCCGCGCCGCTGCGGGCGGGCGGTGTGACGCGACACACGGATCGGGTCGGCGTCCGTCGGGTACTGGACGACGCGGTCGTTCTCGAAGCAGCGGATGAGTTTGAA
>CAYTJE010000366.1:0-2592 GCA_964437855.1 uncultured Anaerolineales bacterium
CCAAAGGCTGTGCCGATCCCTCTCCCCTGGTGGGAGAGGGTTGGGTGAGGGGGATACACGAATGCCCACAACCTTTGACACCCTCACCTGCTACTCTGCGAAGCGGCGCTTCCACCCTCCGCAGCGGCAGCGCCGCTGCTGCGGAGGACGGGTCGCTGCGAAGCACGAGCCGTCCCTCTCCCGTCAAGGGAGAGGGGGTTACGAAACAACCCCTTCGCCACCAGCCTATCGCGCGCCGCCGCCGCTGGCAAGAGGCTGGTGCGGGCGGCGAAGGCCGCGCGGCCGGGAGCGCGGTGGGGTGCCTGACCCACCGCGCTCGGGCTGACCAGCGCGGCCCGGACGGGCCGCCCAAAACCCGGGCATACCGGCCGGCCTGCGCGGGAAGCGCGGCCGGTCTGCCCCCTTGCGGTGCCGTTATCGGACTTTTGCTAAACATTCCCGGCAAGGGGAGCCGATGTCAGAAGCGCCCCGCGCCGAGGAAACGTGGCCCGAGCCCGGGCCGTCGGCCCGCGGGGTCCCCCGCCTGCCGCCGATGCGTGGAGGGAATGTCTGTGCTCCAGACGGCCGCCAACCCGATCGACGCCTTCCTGGATTACCTGACCATCGAGTGCGGGCTCTCGGTCAACACGCTCCAGGCGTACCAGCGGGACCTGGGCCGGCTGGCCGCCTTCCTCGGCATCGCCGACGGCACCGGCTGGGAGGCCGTGACCGGCGACGATGTTCTCGCCTTCCTGGTGGCCGAGAAGCGGCGCGGCTGCGCCGTGGCGACCGTCAGCCGGGCGCTGGTGGCGGCCCGGATGTTCTTCCGGTACCTGAGCACCGAGCGCCTCGTGCCGAAGGATGTGACCGAACACCTCCAGAGCCCGCGCCTGTGGCAGACGCTGCCGGAGGTCCTCGACCGCCGGGCGGTGGACCGGCTGCTCTCGGCCCCGGACGCCGACCGCGACCGCCTGCCCCGGCGGGACCGGGCGGTCCTGGAGGTCCTCTACGCCACCGGCGCCCGGGCCAGCGAGACGGCCGACCTGACCCTCGAGTCGGTCCACCGCGAGGGCGGGTACGTGCACTGCGTCGGCAAGGGGCGCAAAGAACGGATCGTGCCCGTCGGCCGGCGGGCCCTGGCGGCCCTGGACGTCTACCTGGCCGAGGAACGCCCCCGCCTCGACCGCCGCGGCGACGCCCACCTGTTCCTGACGCACTCGGGGCGCCGGCTGGGGCGTGAGACGATCTGGCGGCTCGTGAAGAAGTACGCCCGTCGCGCGGGGGTGAGCCCGCGCGTCAGCCCGCACACGCTGCGGCACTCCTTCGCCACCCACCTGCTGGAGGGCGGGGCCGACCTGCGCGCCGTCCAGGAGATGCTCGGCCACGTGGATATCGCGACCACCCAGGTCTACACGCACGTGGACCCCGGCCGCCTGAAGGCCATCCACAAGAGGTTCCATCCGCGGGCGTAGCGAAGGCGGAAGGCGGAACGGGGAACGCGATTTCGGATTGGCCACGCCGGGACGAAACCCCAAGAAGCCTTGCGGTGGCTTTCCTTGCCCCGTCTCCGTGCACCCTTCGCGGTCGGGGCGACGACGGCTTTCCGCGGCGCGCTTGACCCCCGCCGGCCATGCCCTATAATCCGGGCCTTGAGAAGGCCCGCAGACCACGGCGTGCGCGGCTGACCCGCCGCTTCCGCGGCGGGCTCGTTCGTTCGTGTCACACCCGTCAGAGGAACCTGCCATGACGCATCCCAAGATTACCATCGTCGGGGCGGGGAACGTCGGGGCGACGGCCGCCCTCTTCTGCGCCCAGCGGGACCTCGGCGACGTCGTCCTCCTCGACGTGGTCGAAGGCCTGGCCGAGGGCAAGGCCCTGGACCTGGCGGAGGCCGCCCCCCTCCTCGCCGCGAGCCACGCGGTGGCCGGCACGACGGATTACGAGGCGACCGCCGGCAGCGACCTGGCCATCGTGACGGCCGGCCTCGCGCGGCGGCCCGGCATGAGCCGCGACGACCTGCTCGCCAGGAACGCCGAGATCGTCTCCGGCGTCGTCAAGGACCTGGTGGCCCGGAGCCCGGAGGTCATCCTGGTGATCGTCTCGAACCCGGTGGACGCGATGACGGCGCTTGCGCACCGGGCGAGCGGCCTTTCGCCGGAGCGGGTCGTGGGCATGGCGGGCGTGCTCGACTCGGCCCGGATGCGGGCCTTCATCGCCGCCGAGGCCGGCGCGAGCCCCAAGGACGTGCAGGCCGTCGTGCTGGGCGGGCACGGCGACTCGATGGTGCCGCTGGTGCGGCACTCGAGCCTCGGCGGGGTGCCGCTGGCCTCGCGCCTTTCGGAGAAGCAGATCGAGGCCATCGTCGAGCGGACCCGCGGGGCGGGGGCCGAGATCGTCGCCCTCCTTAAGACCGGCAGCGCCTTCTATGCCCCGGCAGCCGCCGCCGTCGAGATGGCCCAGGCCATTCTGCGGGACGAAGGCCGCGTCCTGCCCTGCGCGGCCTGGTGCGACGCCGCCTACGCCGTGGGGGGGTACTTCGTGGGCGTGCCGGCCCGGCTGGGCGCGGGTGGGGTGAGCGAGGTCCTGGAGGTCGACCTCTCCGACGCCGAGCGC
>CAYTJE010000367.1:0-2585 GCA_964437855.1 uncultured Anaerolineales bacterium
ATACGTGGGTCGACGCCACCGCCCGCGCCGAGTACGGGAAGCCGGCGGGCGTCATTCCGGCGGCCATCCACTGGCCCGAGGGACGCGTCGGCGGCCTCGGCGAGGACTGGTGGGACCCGCGCAATCACGGCGAACCCACCCTGTACGAGTGGCCCATCGCCCAGCGTGCGCTGTGCGATGCGTTCCTCCTGGCCTGGCACATGACCGGCCGGGAGACGTACCTCGCGCCGCTGCGGTCGATGGCCCGCCTCCGCCGCAAGCACCTGGCCGGCAAGTACAAGGGCAGGCCCGAGCCGGGGTCCGAGGGCTGGTGCGCCCGGCGGCTCGGCTTTATCACCCCGACGCTGGCGAAGTACCGGCATCTGACGGGGAGCCAGGAGTTCGACGACCTCCTCCGCCGCGACGGCGCCTCGCTGCGGGAGGCCCGCGCCGGCGGCAACCGGTCGGGCCTCGTGCGCCGGCTCCAGCGGTCGGCCCGGGCGCTGCGGGTCAACTTCGCGGGCTACACGAGCGAGGTCCGGTGGACCGACCGCGTGTTGAGTTTCCCCAAAATCTTTCGACCCATGTACCTGTACAAGGACGGCCTGGAGGGCTTCGCATGCCCCCGGCCGGACGACCTGTACCGGACGGCCACGGGCGACCCGGGCGCGCCGGGGTATTTTCCGCTGAATGCGGTCCGGTGGCTCACCCCGCCGCGCGACATCGCCGCCCTCGTCACGGCGAGCGGGCCGGACCGCTTCGCGGCCGAGTTGTACCACTTCGGCGCCTCGCCCCGGCCGATGGAGGCGGAACTGTATCTGCTGGCGCCGGGCCGGTACACGCTCCAGGTTCTGGCCGCGGCGCGGCCCGCACGGGCCGAGGGCGACGGCATGGACCGCCTCGCGGGTCCGACGGCGGTGGAGGTGACCGGGCCGCGGACGCGCATCGCCTTCGAGGTGCCGCCCCGGCGGGTGACCGTGCTGCGCGTCCGGCCGGCGGAATGACATACACGGTTCGAGCCGCGACCATAAGGTCGCGGGGATCCTCGGCGCAGGGTCATCCCGGCGCACGAGGCTCGCGCCGCCCTTCGAACGTACCCCGACCTGACGGTCGGGGCTCGGGCTCGCCTCCGGTTTTGCTTGTCGCCCCGCGCCGGGGCGGTACAGTAGAGGTCCGGCGGCCGGCGCCGCCGGCGTACGCACGACAGGGCGGAAGGGCAACGCCGATGGCCCGAGCGACACCTCTCACCCGGCGCGGGTTCCTGAGTCGGACGGCCGCGGCCGCCGTGGCGCCGTACGTGGCGGCCTCGGCCGCCACGGGCGCGGGCCGGCCCGCGCCGTCGGAGCGGACCACCCTCGGCATGATCGGCCTGGGCGGCCAGGGGACGGGCCGGAACCTTCGCGCCTTTCTCGGCCAGCCCGACGCCCAGGTCATCGCCGTCTGCGACGTCGACCGCCGGCACCTGTACCGCGCCAAGCAGGTGGCCGAGCAGCACTACGCCCGCCGGACGCGGGGCGGGGCGTTCCGCGGCTGCGACCCGACGGGCGATTGGCGCGACCTCATCCGCCGAGGCGACCTCGACGCCGTCTGCATCTCCACGCCCGACCACTGGCACGTGCCCATGTCGGTCTGGGCCATGCGGGCCGGCAAGGACGTCATCTGCGAAAAGCCGACCCTGACGGTCCGCCAGGGCCGCGTCCTGGCCGACACGGCCGCCCGCTACGCCGCCGTGTTCCAGACGGCCACGGAGGACCGGTCGCTGGCCGTCTACCACCGGATGGCGGAACTGGTGCGCAACGGCCGCATCGGACGCCTCCAGCGGATCCACGTGCGGCTGCCGGGCGGGCCGCACCGCCCCGGCAATCCCACGCCGCAGCCCGTCCCGCCGGGGCTCGACTGGGACCTCTGGCTCGGCCCGGCCCCGTGGGCGCCCTACACCAAGGACCGCGTCCGCGGCAGTTTCCGCTACGTGACCGACTACTCCGGCGGCGGGCTGACCGACTGGGGCGCCCACCAACTCGATACCGTCCAGTGGGCGGCCGACACCGAGCGGACCGGGCCCGTGGAGGTCCAGGGTCACGGCAAGGCCCACGCCGACGGCCTGTTCGACACGTTCTACGAGTATCACCTGCGGTACCGGTACGCCAACGGCGTGGCGTTGTTCGTCGACAGCGGCGGCACGGCCCTGGTGTTCCGGGGCAGCGACGGGTGGGTCGGCAACGTCGGTTGGCGCCGGCCGCTCCAGGCGAGTTCGCGTGAGATCCTCCGCCCGATCGGGCCGGACGAGGTCCACCTGCCGACCTGCCCGGCGGGCGAGCACCGCAACTTCCTCGACTGCGTCAGGAGCCGCAACGACCCGTACCAGCCGGCCGAGGTCGGTCACCGCGTGGCCACCATCGCCCACCTCGGCAACATCGCCATGTGGACCGGCCGCCGCCTGCGGTGGGACCCCGAAAAGGAAATCTTCCCCGGCGACGCCGAGGCCAACCGGTACCTGGACCGGTCGATGCGGTCGCCGTGGACGCTGTGACCCCGGCCCCGCGCCTCACGTGCTAAGGCTACTTTGTCAACTTCGCCATCATCCACAAAGGCCGTGGCGCGGTGCC
>CAYTJE010000368.1:0-2574 GCA_964437855.1 uncultured Anaerolineales bacterium
GCATTCCCGCGCGGCGGCCTTCGGCATACGCCTCCGTATGGACCAGGCCGCCGCGCCCCGACGGGCGGTGCACCGGGAGGTACACCGCGCGGAAGCGGTCGCATTCCCGCGCGGCGGGCCGGCGCCGCCGGGACGGGTAAAAATTGTCGGAAGGCCGGCCCGTTTTTGCTCTTGACACTCTCTTGCGCCCCGCGCTACACTCCGCCCGGACAGGCCAAGGGGAAAGGGGAACCGCCGGATGACCCTCGGGCATCGTCGTCGGCAGGGGGGCGGGGCGGCCGCCGGGGCGACCGGGACGGTTCGGCCCGCACGCGCCGACCCCCTCGTCCTGCTCGTCCATGCCGACGACATGGCCGTCGCCGAACGCTACAGGAGCGAACTCCTGGGCCACGGCATCCCCGCCGTCGTCCGGGGCGAGCCCCACGGAGACCGGTCCCAACGGGATCCGCACGGACCCGACGCCGGCATCGGTGTCCCCGTCTTGGTCCCCGACGCGCTGGCCGACGAGGCGGCCGGGCGCATCGCTGAACTGGAGTCCTGTAGACCGGAGGATGGGAACGTGGTAGACGACGACTTCGACGAACAGACCGACGACCTCGAGGACATTGCGGACCAGGACCTGGACGACGACCTGGACGACGACCTGGACGACGACCTCGACGACGACCTCGACGACGAGGACGACGAGGACGACGAGGACTGGGACGACTGGGACGACGAGGACGACGACCTCGACGAGGACGAGGACGTCCTCTAGGGTCGCGGCCCGCCCGGTGCCGGTGGTCCGACGGGTCCGTCCGCCGCGGCGTCCGTTCCTGTGCCGGCCCGCCGTGTAACGGCCTCCATCCGCCCTGCTCGCGCCGTCGGGCTGCGCCGCCGGCACCGGCTTGGGAGACGCCCATGCCTTATCTGCTCGGCATCGACATCGGTACCAGCGGCACGAAGACGCTGCTCGTCGGCGAGGACGGCCGCATCGCCGCCTCCGCCACGGCCGAGTACCCGGCCTACGCCCCCAAACCCGCCTGGAGCGAGCAGGACCCGGCCGACTGGTGGCAGGCCACCGCCGACACCATCCGCCAGGTCCTCAGGGACGCCGGCATCGGCGGCAACGAGGTGGGCGGCCTGGGCCTCTCGGGCCAGATGCACGGCAGCGTGTTCCTGGATTCGTCCGGCACCGTCCTTCGCCGCGCCATCCTCTGGAACGACCAGCGGACCGGCGCCGAGTGCGCCGAGATGACCGAGGCGGCCGGCGGACGCGAGGCCCTCATCCGCATGGTCGCCAACCCGGCCCTGACGGGCTTCACGGCCCCCAAGATCCTGTGGGTCCGCAAACACGAGCCGCAAGTCTACGAGAAGACGGCGAAGATTCTTCTGCCGAAGGACTACGTCCGGTACCGCCTGACGGGCGAGTTTGCCACCGAGGTCAGCGACGCCTCCGGCACGCTGCTCCTGGACGTGGCCAAGCGGCGGTGGTCGGCCGACCTGCTCGGCCGGCTCGGCATTGATGCGGCGCTTCTGCCGGAGGTCTACGAATCGCAGGAGGTCTCCGGCCGCCTGACGCCCGAGGCCGCCGAGGCCACCGGCCTTGAGCCCGGTACGCCCGTCGTGGGCGGCGGGGGCGACCAGGCCGCCGGCGCCGTCGGGGGCGGCATCGTCCGGCCCGGCGTCATCAGCGCCACCCTCGGCACGAGCGGCGTCGTCTTCGCCCACGCCGACGAGGTCGAGACCGACCCCGCCGGCCGCGTCCACACCTTCTGCCACGCCGTCGAGGGCAAATGGCACGTCATGGGCGTCGTCCTGGCCGCCGGCGGCAGCCTCCAGTGGTTCCGCAACACCCTGTGTCAGGACCTCGTGGCCCGGGCCGCCGAGGACGGCGTCGACCCGTACGAACGCATCGACGCCGAGGCCGCCGACGTCGCGCCCGGCAGCGACGGCCTCTACTTCCTGCCGTACCTGACGGGCGAACGCACGCCGCACGCCGACCCGAACGCCCGGGCCGCCTGGATCGGCCTCTCGAACATGCACACGCGGGCCCACATGGCCCGGGCCGTCATGGAGGGCGCCACCTACGCCATGCGCGACTCGCTGGAGATCATCCAGGGGATGGGCGTGCCGGTCCGGGAGGTCCGCGTGGCCGGCGGCGGCGCACGCTCCGCCGTCTGGCGGGCCCTTCAGGCCGACGTCTACAGGCACCCCGTCTGGACGGTCTCCAGCGAGGAGGGACCCGCCTACGGCGTGGCCCTGCTCGCCGGCGTCGGCACGGGCGTGTGGGCGTCGGTGCCGGAGGCGTGCGACGCCACCATCCGCACCCTCGAGGAGACCCGGCCCGTCCCCGAACACGTCGAGCGGTACGACGCGCTGTATCCCGAGTACGGCCGGCTCTACCGAAGCCTGAAGGACGACTTCGCCCGCATCGCCGCGTTGGCGTAGCGAAGCCGCCCTCGCCCCGAGCCGCCCTCGTAAGATGGCGGGTAGCCTAATACTACAACGCTAATTCGAGCGCGGCGGGTCTCCGTACTCGCCGCGCAGCGCTGCAAAGGGCGTTTCGAGCGCGGTGGGTGCCCAGACCCACCG
>CAYTJE010000369.1:0-2574 GCA_964437855.1 uncultured Anaerolineales bacterium
ATGTAACTGATGGCCAGGAAGACCAGCGTGGGCGGGACCATGCTGCCCACCGCCAGGCCGTCCATCCCGTCGGTCAGGTTCACCGCGTTCGACGTACCGGCGATGACCAGCACCGCCACGATCGCGAACGCCCACACCGGCAGCGGAATCGGAAACTTGTAGAACGGCAGGTTCAGCGCCAGCCCCGCGCCGTTCTCGGGCAGCACAATCTGGCCCCGCATCTGGTACAGGAACACGGCCAGCAGCACCGCCAGGCCCACCTGAAACAGGACCTTCTCCCACACGCGGAGGCCGCGGCGGCTGCGGGCGGCCATGTTCAGGTAGTCGTCCACGCCGCCCAGTACCCCCAGCCAGGTGACCGTCAGCAGGCCGAGGAAGACGTAGAGGTTCCGGATGTCGGCCCAGAGGATCGTGGCCACGAGCACCGCCGGCACCATCAGCACGCCGCCCATCGTGGGCGTCGAGGCCCGCGACGCGTAAATCTGGTCCACCGTCTTGTTGCCGAAGTCCGTCCCCCCGTGCACCTTCAGGCGCTTCAGCACCCGGATGACCGACGGGGCCAGGACCATCAGCAGGACGAAACTGGTCACCACCGCCAACATGATCCGGAACGTCTGGTACCGGAAGACGTAGGCGTACCGCCAGAGGCCGACGTCCTCCAGAAATTCCTGGAAGTAGAATAGGAGGCGGTAGAACATACACGGACTCCGGCCAATCCCACCGGGCCCTCGGGACCGCGAGCGTGCGTGACCCAGGTTCTCGCCGCCCCGCCCGAGGGCCCGCTCTCACCCGCCCGCGCCCCAGGCGGGTCCGGAGGACCACCCCCCGGACGTGGGATGCGATTCGCCCGGGCGTCGGTTTCCTCACTGGCATTCTACCACGGCACGCGCCCCGAGCCGCCATCGTAAGATGGCGGGGACCCAAACGCTCCAACGGCGCCCCGAGCCGCCATCGTAAGATGGCGGGGACCCCGCGCCGCCGACGACCCCCGGGCACCGGGCGCCACCTGCCTTTGCACCTACCCGCGACCTCACCCGCCTTCGCCCTTGAGGCTACGGGCGGGCAGGCGGTCGCGGCTCGGGCGCCTCTTGCGCTAACGCTCGCGGCTCGGGCCGCGGCATGCGGCGTGCGGCTCACGCCCCCGCTACCCCGGCGGAACAGACGGACACAATCGCCTCCACCACCCGGTCCATGCCGATCGCGCGCGAGCCTTTCACCAGGACCACGTCGCCGGCGGTCACGGTCCGTCGGACGAGTCGGGCGGCCTCGCCGGCGTCGGCGACCGCGGTCACGGCCCCGGCGGCAAGCCCCGCCTCCCTCGCGGCCTCGGCGGTGGCCCGCGTCTGCGAACCCACGCAGACGAGCCGGGCCACGTCGGCCTCGACGGCCCGGCGGCCGAGGTCGGCGTGGGCCTGGCGGCCGGCGTCGCCGAGTTCGAGCATGTCGCCGCAGAAGAACACCTTTCGCCGCTCGGGCCAGAGCGTCAGCAGATCCAGCGCCACCGCCATGCTGGCGGGGTTGGCGTTGTAGGCATCGTTCAGGACGAGTACGTCGCCGACCTGCTGGAGCGCAAGGCGCATGGGCGGCGGCTGAAAGTCGCGCAGACTGGCCGCCGACTCCTCCAGCGGGATGCCCAGTTCCCGCGCCGCCGCCGCCGCCTCGAGCGCCAGCACCGCCTGGTGCACCCCGAGGACCGGCACCTCGAACCCGGCCGACCCGCTCGTCGTAAAGTACAGCCCGCGGTCGGTCTGAATCACGTGGCCGGCCTGGAGGTCGGCCTCCCACGTTGTGCCGACCGTGACGACGCGTCCGCGGCAAGCCTCGGCCATGGCCAGGACGCGCGGGTCGTCGGCGTTCAGAATCGCCAGCCCCTCGGGCGGCAGGGCGTCGACGAGGGCGGCCTTCTCCTCGGCCACGCCCTCGACCGACCCCAGCCTCTCCAGGTGCGTCGGCGCCACCAGGGTCACGAGGCCGACCGTCGGCCGGGCGATGCCGGCCAGGTGGGCGATCTCGCCGGGCGCGCTGCTGCCCACCTCGCACAGGACGAACTCGTCGTCCGTCCGGGCCGCCAGCAGCGTCAGCGGCACGCCGACTGCGTTGTTGAAACTGGCCGGCGGCACCCGGCCGCGCAGACGACGCGACAGAATCAGCCCCAGCATCTCCTTGACCGTCGTCTTGCCGCACGACCCCGTGACCGCGATGACCGGACAGCCGAGCCGGCCGCGCGCGGCCCGGCCGAGGTCGCCAAGGGCCCGGAGCGTGTCCTCGACCAGGACGACGGCGGCGCCGGCCTTGCGGGCGGCCTTCGTCGCGGCCTCGGCGCGGTGGACCACCAGGCACGCCGCGCCGGCGGCCGCGGCGTCGGCCAGGAAGTCGTGGCCGTCGAACCGCTCGCCCGCCAACGCCAGGAACGTCTGGCCGGCCCGCAGGTGCCGCGTATCGGTCGAGACGGCGCCGGCGTGGGCGTCGGCGCTTCCGGCGAGCAGCCGCCCGCCGGTAGCGTCCAGGATGTCGGATACGCGGAAGTTCATGGTTTTACGTTTCCCGAGCCGCCATCGCTTCGAGCCGCCATCG
>CAYTJE010000370.1:0-2574 GCA_964437855.1 uncultured Anaerolineales bacterium
CGGCCCCGGCGTACGCGGGCGTCATGCTGTGGTTCGTCTTCTGGCACCAGGTGCCAATGGGCAGCGGACTGGAGGGGGCGCCTGGCTTCAGCCGGTTCGCCGGCGGCACCCTGGCCCAAGGGCTCGGCGTGGCGATGGGCGGACTTGTCCTGGCCGCCCTCCTGTGCCACTTCCTGTTCTACCTGGTGCCGGGCCTGATGGGCATGAAGACGGGGCTGCCGCTGTACATCGTGGGCACCTCCACGTACGGGGCGACCGGCGGGTTCCTGATGCCCGGCTTCCTGATGGGCGTCCTCCAGTTCGGCTGGCTGGCGGTGAACGGGTTCTTTGCCGGGGTCCTGTTGGTTACCCCCTTCTTTGATAATCCTAACGAGGTCGTGGGGTCCCTGGCTCAGATCCTGGTGTCCTCGGGCTGGATCGTCCTCGGCGCGTTCGTCGGCGTGAAGGGCATCCAGTACGTGGGCAAGGTGGCCACGTTCATCCCGCTCATCCCGCTGGCCATTCTGATCGTCCTGTTCGTGTCGACGGTCGGTGGGGTGGCGGACTTCGACAGCGAAGCCCTCGTCGACACGGGCCGGCAGTACGTCCCCGCCGAAGGTGGTGAAGCCGTCGAGGCCCAACCGCCTCTCAGCACGTTCGGCATCATCGCCCTCCTGGGCACCTACATCATCGGCTTCTTCGCCACCGCCGGCGCCGCGGGCACCGACTTCGGCATGAACAGCCGCGACGGCAAGGACGTCCAGTTGGGCGGCCTGACGGGCATCGCCCTGTGCAAGATCGTGGCGGGCGGCCTGTCGCTGCTCATTGTGGCGGGGGCATACGGCCTCGGCATGGTCAAGACCGGCGGCATGCTCCAGACCACCAACCTCATGGGCGACATCATGGGCGAGAAGACCGGCAGCGTGTTCATGTGGCTGCTGGCGCTGGCGGCGTTCCCGGCGGCGTGCTTCTCGTCGTTCATCGCCGCCAACAGTTTCAAGGCCACCATGCCGAAGGTGAAACCGCTGTACTCGTGCGGCCTGGGGGCGATCGTCGCCATCGTCCTCGCCGCCACCGGTTGGGCCGGTGACGCCATCCGCGTCTTCGAGGTCATCGGCGCCTCGTTCGGCCCCGTTTGCGGTGCCATGGCGGCCGACTATCTGCTGGCCGGCCGGAAGTGGCCCGGGCCGCGCGCCGGCTTCAACCTGGCCGGCTGGATCTCCTGGGTCGTCGGTTTCATCGTGGGTGCGGCGAACTTCATCCCGCCGCTGGCCGGCAAGATCCCCTGCCCGCCGATGGCGGCGTTCATCGTCGGTTTCGTCCTGTACGCTCTGCTGGCGCTCATCGGGCTCCAGGGTAAGACGCTGGAACTGCCGGCGATGAAGCCCGGCCCCCATCCGGAAGCCGAGGTGCCGCCGGCGCCGGAGGCCGAGGCGCCGGCCCCGTAAGGCCGGCCTGCGGTGGCCGGACGTAGCCGCCGACGCCATACGGAAACGGGCCGTGGCCCCGCCGCGGGTCGCGGCCCGGTTTTGTCCGACACCTGAGCCACGACGCGCAGTTCATTCATGCGGACGCCCGGCGGCCCCGACCCGCCGCCGGACGGACGACAACCCGCACAACCACGGAGGTGCTTATGAGCCACAAAACCTACCCGACTCGCCGAGGATTCCTGAAGGGTGCCGCGGCCGCCGCCCTGGCCGCCCCGTACGTGGCCTCGGCCGACGCCCTGGGCCTGGGCGCCCGGCCGGCCCCGAGCGACCGCATCGGCGTCGCGGGCATCGGCATGGGCGGTCGGGGCTCCGGCCACATGCGGGCCCTGAGCCAGCACGACGACGTCCAACTCCTGGCCGTCTGCGACGTCGACTCGCGCCGCCGGCTCCGCATCAAGGAGTGGATCGAGAAACGCTACAAACAGCGTCGGGACACCACCTACGCCGGGTGCGACGACTACGCCGATTTCCGCGAGGTGCTCGACCGCCAGGACATCGACGCCGTCGTCATCGGCACGCCCGACCACTGGCACTGCCCCCTCACGGTCTACGCCGCCGAGGCCGGCAAAGACATCTACTGCGAGAAACCCCTCTCCAACACCATCGCCGAGGGCCGAAAGGCCGCCGATGCCGTCAAGCGCTACGGCCGGGTCTTCCAGACGGGCAGCCAGGAACGCTCGCGCGACAACTGCCGCTACGCCTGCGAACTCGTCCGCAACGGGTACCTGGGCAAGATTCACACCATCCGCACGTTTCTGCCGAAACGGGTCCGCGGGTCCGGATGCACGGGCCCCGAGCCCGTGCCGGACGGCTTTGACTACGACACGTGGCTCGGGCCGCGTCCGTGGGCGCCGTACCACCACCGGCGGTGCCACGGCTCGTTCCGATGGATCCGCGATTACTCCGACGGCGAACTGACCGACCGCGGCGCGCACACCAACGATATCGCCCTCCTGGCGGCCGCGCCGCTGCTGAAAGGGCCGGCGACGATCCGCGGCAAGGGCACGTTCAAGGACGACCCGCTCTACGACGTGGCGGTCAAGTATCACATCGAGTTCGACTACGCCAGCGGCATCAAGTACATCTGCTCCAGCGACCAGGCGCC
>CAYTJE010000371.1:0-2550 GCA_964437855.1 uncultured Anaerolineales bacterium
CCCATCTCGTCCAGTTGCATGAGGATGCGGTCCAGGCGCTCCGGGCTGACGAGGTCGTCCGGCAGGCTGTCGTTCATCTCTTCGTAGGTCAGGTACCCGCGCGCTTTGCCGCGCGCCAGCATATCCTGAATCGACTGCTCGGCCTGATCTTTCATGTCTGGTTTGGTTTCGGCCATTGTTTCCTCAACGGCTGCGTCTTGACATCGGTTGGGCGTCGCCCGTCCGAGCGTTCCCATCCCTTTTGCGCTTACGGCCCGTCGGTCTTGGACCGCCTGGCCGACGGGGGCAGAAACCCCTGCCGCCGGGCCCGCGCCTCCGCAAACGCCTGCAAGGCCCCGTTCCGGTTGCCGTCGCCGGTGCGGGCGGCCTCGCGGCAGGCGGCCAGGGCCGCGTCGGCTTCCATCTCCTTCAGGGCCCCGACGGCGTCCCGGAGAAGGCGCTGGAGTGGGCCGGGGCCCGGCTGGGCGGGGTCGCGGCAGGCGGCCATCGCCTGGCCCCGCTCGTACAACTCGACCGCCAGGCTCGCCAGGTCCGCGTCCTCCATGCCGCGGACCACGCTGGCGATGTCCCGGTCGCGGGCCGACGGGCTGGCGCGGATCGCCTCGTAGAGGCGGCGAAACGCCTCCGCCCGGACGCGGTCCGGCGGCAGGTCGTCGGCAATCTCGTCGGCGGCCGACGGCCGGCAGACCAGCGCGGTCAGCAGTTCGCGTTCGGCGGCCCACCGCCGGCCGCGGGAGGCCGCGCCCGGCAGGTTCGCCCCCGTCTCGGTACCGGCGGCGGAGCGGCCCGCCGTCCGGCGAAGCCGGCGGAACTCGGCCCGCAGCGTTGCCTCCGGGATGCCGAGGGTCCGGCTCATGTGGCCCAGGATCAGGTCCCGCTGGAGCCTGAGGTCCTGCTGGGCCAGGGCGGGCGCCTTCAGAACGCTTTCGAGCATCACCCGCAGCGCCCGCTGCCGGGCCGCCGGGTTCGTCGCCGTCTCCAGGTCCTGTTGGACCAGGGTCCACTTGTACTTGAAGGCGTCGGTCGCCTCGGCCAGCACCTGGCGGAACGCCTCCGCCCCCTGGGCGGCGCAGTAATCGCACGGGTCCTTGCCGGCGGGCACGACCGCCACTAGAATACGGACGTCGTGGGCGAGGAAAAGTTCCATCGCCCGGTCGGCGGCCCGCTGGCCGGCCAGGTCGCTGTCGAAGACCACGACGACCTCGTCGGCGTACCGCTTCAGCGCGCGGATGTGCGCATCCGTAAGCGACGTGCCGAGCGTGGCCACCAGGTTCCGGACGCCCATCTGGTACGGCATAATCACGTCAAAATAGCCTTCGACGACGACCGCCCGGCGGTCGGCCTCGATGGCCTCCCTCGCCTGCGGCAGGCCGTAGAGGGCCTCCTGCTTGTGAAAGAGCGCGGTCTCCGGCGAGTTCAGGTATTTGGGCTCTTCCTCGCCCAACGTCCTGCCGCCGAAGCCGATGGGCCGGCTCAGGGCGTCGAGAATCGGGAAGATGACCCGCCCGCGGAACCGGTCGTACCAGCCGGTGCCGTCCTTGCGGGGAACGACCAGCCCGGCCCCTTCGAGCGCCTCGGCCGAGATGCCGTCCCGGCCGGCCGCCCGGATCAGATTGTCCCAGCCCTCGGGGGCGTAGCCCAGGCCGAAGGTCTCGATCGTTTCGTCCGAGAGGCCGCGGCCGGCCAGGTACTCGCGAGCGGCCTCGCCTTCCCGCGGATGTGCCAGGCCGGCCCGGAACCGCTCGGCGGCCCAGGCCAGGACGTCACGGCCCCGCCGCCGGCCCTGGGACCGCTTGCGGGCCTCCGGGTCCACGCGCAGTTCGATACCCGCGCGGTCGGCCAGTATTCGCACGGCCTCGGGGAACGTGGCGTTCTCCTTGGCCATCACGAAATTGAAGACGCTCCCACCCCGCCCGCAGCCGAAGCACTTGAAAATCTGCTTGCTGGGGCTGACCGTGAAGGAGGGCGTCTTCTCGGCGTGGAAGGGGCACAACGCCACGTAGTCCTTGCCCGCCTTTTTGAGCGGAAAGTAACCCGACACCACCTCGACGATGTCGTTGGCGCGTGCGACCTCCTCTAGGATGTCATCCGTGTAGAGTCCCGGCAACGCTCCGACCCAGCAGACCCCTCGCCCTTGTTTACCTTCCTTTGCCTGGGGCCTCGCCCCCCATGAATCGTGTAAGTATAGGCCAAGAACGTGTGTTCGTCAAGCCGGACCCGGCATTCTGAGGTGATTTTGGGCATCCCAGCCGCGAGGCGTTAACTCAGGTCGCATCATTGCGGGCAGACACGGCCTTGACGTTATTATATGAAACGCCGTCGGGAGACGGTGGTTCCGGGGAAAACCGGGCTTCCCGGGTTGCCTATATTGGCTCGCTTCCCCAGGCGGAGCGATTGGTCCCCGCCGTCGCCGCCCCGTCCGGACGGACGGGCCATTGACCCGTCCCCAGCGGGCCACTATCATGCGGCCTCGACGCGGTGCCGGGCTGTGCCGTATTGGGTGGGCCGTCCGCGCCACGAACGGCACGCGCCGGGCAAGCCCGGCGGCTA
>CAYTJE010000372.1:0-2550 GCA_964437855.1 uncultured Anaerolineales bacterium
GAAAAAAGCCGAAAGTTTCGCCTTACCCATCTTAACATTCGCGCGACAAATCGGCCCTGGCGTCCGAAAAACGGCGATTCGGGGGCCGAAAAGGGCTCAAAAGCCGGTGCGCAGCCGAGGCCATTTTCCTGAAATGTATATGCCGGACCCGGCGAAGCCCCAGCCAACCGCCACCGTAACACGACAACGCTAAGTCGCCACTTGGCGCGGTGGGTCTGGGCACCCACCGCGCTCGAAACGCCATTTGCAGCGCTGCGCGGCGGGTACGGAGACCCGCCGCGCTCGAGTTAGCGTTGTAGTAGTAATCTGTCGGCGCCCGGCAAGAGGCCTGAGGGTTGACCACTGCCGTGCTCCGCAGGCCCCCCAAGAACCCGGCAGAGCCGGGCTTGACGCCCGGCCGTCCTGCGGGTATAGGTGGGGTCGTTTACCGTGGTCAGGCCGACAGGGAAGGAGCCCTGTATGTCCCGGAGAATGATTGGCCTTCTGGCGCTGGTCGCCTGCGTGGTGGGAAGCCTGCCGGTGGCGGCGGAAACGCCGCTTCCGCCCAACGTCGAGCGCAGCGACCCCCTGACGCGGTCTCTGATCGTGACGTACCGCCTGATGGGGCGGGCCGACCGCGCCGCCGAAGACGTCACCTGTTACTTCTTCCTGCCGCAGGACGAACCCCGGCAGACCGTCCGCGACCTGCGGTTCCTGACGGAGCCGGCCGAGGTCTTCACCGACGCGCACGGCCGGCGGGTGGCCCGCGTCGCCGTTCCGCACATTCGGCCGGGCGAGCACCGGGCCGTCCGGTGGATGGCTCGCGTGACCACGTACCGGACCCGTCACTACCTGGAGCCCCGGGGCGACGGCGGTCCGGGCGATGGGTCCCCGCCTGAACTCGCCCCGGAGGTCCGGGCCATGTACCTGGCCGACCGGCCGCCCTACGGCGTGAGGTCGCCGTTCATCCGGAAGACGGCCGAGCGTCTGGCCCCCGAGACGCTCTCGGACCGCGAAGCGGTCCAGGCGGTCTGCGATTTCCTCAACGAGCACGTCGAGTACGAGATGGTGAACGGGTGGGACACCGCCGAAACCGTTATCCGCCGCGGCACGGGGTCGTGCAGCGAGTTTGCGTACTCCTTCATCGCGCTGTGCCGGGCGCGGGGTGTCCCGGCGCGGTACATCGGCGGCCTCACCTGGCCGGAGGGCGTGCCGCTTTCCTTCGACGACGCGCACCATCGCTGGAGCGAGGTGTTCCTCGAGGGCCTCGGTTGGGTGCCCCTCGATTTCCGTGCGAGCGGCTACAAGGGCGACGGCTATTACATGATGCCGCCGGCGCGGCTGTCGCTGGGCCACGGCGACGGCGACGCCAAGGCCCCCCTCGGCTGGAAGTACACCTCCGAGGTCAAGAGCCGCGTCCCCGCCCACGCCTCCAGCGAGTACGTCTGGTGCCGGGACACGTCGGACGAGACGTTTGACCGCGTGTATCGCATCGCCTCGGGGATGCGGAAGGCTGAACCGAAGGACCTGGACCGCGCGGCCGAGGAACTGGTCGCGATCGGCGAGCCGATCGTCGCGCCGTTTCTGGCGGACCTGGTCTTCGACCCGGACACCGACCGGGCGCTGGCGGCCGCCAAGGCGCTCTGCCCCATCAGCGAAACGGCCGCCCGACGGTTCCGCTATCGGATGCGGGACCGGCCCGACATGTATCAAGCCTTCACGCGCGGCCTGGCGCGGCTCCATCCGGACGCCCGCCGCGGCCGGCCCGGGCAGTGGACCGACCTCTTTGACGGCCGCCGGGTGGCCGTCCCCCTGGCCGGGGAAGGCCCGTTCCGCATCGAAAAGGTGGACGGCGACACGCGGCTGACCAACGGCGGCCGCACCGGCCAGACGCTCTTCGACTATCGGACCGGCGACCGCTGCCTCATTGACCTGGAGTTTACGACTCGGGGCGTCGGCCGGGCGGCACTGGTGTTCGCCCACGCCAACCGCCGGACTCGGCTGCGGCTTCCGTTCTACCTCCCCGAGAAGAAGCACCGTTGGCACAACCGCATCCGCCGCATCTCCGGATGCCCGCGGGGCACCTACGGCGTCGAGCCGGACCGGCCGCACCGCGTCCTGCTGCTCGTCGACGGGTGCAAGGTCCGGGTCGTCCTGGACGGCAAACGCGTGCTCGGCGTGAAAGGCTGGCGGGTCGCTCCCGGACGGGTGGGCCTGGCGGCCTGGGGGGATGAGACGCGGCTGGAGGTGAAGCGGCTGCGGGTCTTCGAGGGCGGGAAACAAACCTCGCCCCTCGACGCGATGACCGAGGTCCTGGGCGGCCGCCCCAAGGCCGCGGCGGAAGACCTGTTTGAGCCGGTTACGATTGACCTGTCGACGGATCCCCTGTCCGGCACGACGACCGGCACCGGCACGCTGGCGATCTCCGCGCCGACGATGAACGGCGACCCCGCCACCTACGACGTGACCCTGACGATGCCCGTGGCCTTCGATGAGAAGTACGTGTTTAGCGTGGACCCCAAGTTGTCACCCTGAGCGAAGCCCGTACCCTTTTACAGCGCGGGTCCGTAT
>CAYTJE010000373.1:0-2540 GCA_964437855.1 uncultured Anaerolineales bacterium
GACCTCCTCCTTGTAAGGGAGGCGCTCTCGCCAACTGAGCTAAACGCCCACGCGGTTTCCTGTGCAAGTATAGGGCCTGCCGGGATAGATGCAAGGCCGGCGGTGCCGGGAGACGCCCCCGGCCCCGTCGCCCGGTCGCCGCGGAGCCGTCAAGACAGCGTTGACTTCCCCGGGCCGGCCCGCTACAGTACCGGCCGACGACGTTGGACGGGCACAGGCACGGGACAAGCCATGGGAGATGCGGCGTGGGCATCAGCGCGGAGTTCGTCCAAGGGCTGGTCCTGCGCCTGCCGGTGGTCCTCTTTGCCCTGACGGTTCACGAGTTCATGCACGGGTGGGTGGCGCATAAGTGCGGAGACGACACGGCCGCCCGCGCGGGCCGCCTGACGCTGAACCCCCTGCCCCACCTGGATTTCCTCGGCACGCTGTGCCTGATGTTCGCCCCCATCGGGTGGGCCAAGCCCGTGCCGGTGAACCCGGCCAACTTCGCCTACGAGACGCGGCGGCGGGACGAGATTCTCGTCAGCGGCGCGGGCGTGGCGGCGAACTTCGGCATGGGCATCGGCTTCGCGCTGCTGATGCGGTTCCTCCACCCGACGCTGGCGACCGCCGGCGACGCGGCGGGCATCGTCCTCACGATTCTGTTCTTCGGCGCCTTCATCAACTTCGGACTGGCCATCTTCAACCTGCTGCCGATCCCGCCGCTGGACGGCTCGCATATCCTGGAGAACCTGCTGCCCCTGAACGCGGCCATCCGCTTCCGCGAGTTCCGGCGTTACGGCGTGTTCCTCGTGCTCGGCTTTGTGCTCCTGAGCCGGTTCGTGGGGCAATCCACCGGGGTCAGCCTTCTGGGCTACCCGATTTCCAAGTTGGTGTATTTTTTCTCCGGCTTCCGGTTTTAGAGAGGACCGACGGCCCATGACCCACGGCAACGAGGGGCGAAAGCGAATCCTGAGCGGCATGCGGCCGACCGGCCGGCTCCACCTGGGCAACCTGACCGGCGCCCTGGCGGGCTGGCGCGACCTCCAGGACGAGTACGACTGCTTCTTCATGATCGCCGACTACCACGCCCTCATGAGCGAGTACGAGGACCCGTCCGGCATCGCCGGCGCCGCCCGCGAGGTGCTCCTCGATTTTCTCGCCTGCGGCCTGGACCCGGCCCGCAGCGTCATCTTCCGCCAGAGCGACGTGCCCGCCCACGCCGAACTCCACCTCGTCCTCTCGTGCTATACGCCCATCGGCTGGCTCGAGCGGAACCCGACGTACAAGGAACAGATGCGTGAACTGACGAAGCGGGATATCCACAACTACGCCTTTCTCGGCTATCCCGTCCTCCAGGCGTCCGACATCCTGCTCTACAAGGCCAACCTCGTGCCCGTCGGCGAGGACCAGTTGCCCCACCTGGAACTGACGCGCGAGGTCGTCCGCCGCTTCAACCACCTGGTGGGCGAGGACGTGCTCGTCGAGCCCCAGGCGAAACTGACGGCCAGCCCGCGCCTGCTCGGCACCGATCGCCGCAAGATGTCAAAAAGTTATGATAATCAGATCGACATCGCCGACGAGCCGGACGCCATCCGCCAAAAAGTTATGTCGATGATCACCGACCCGAAGCGGATCCGGCGCGACGACCCGGGGCACCCCGACGCGTGCAACGTCTGCCGGTGGTACGAGACGTTCGAGCCCGACGAGGCCGACGAGGTGGCCCGCAAGTGCCGCCAGGCCGAGTGGGGCTGCACCGACTGCAAGGGACGCCTGGCGGACATTCTTATTGCGTATCTCGAAGAACCGCGCGAGCGCCGGACGGAACTGGAGGCCGACCCGGAGCGCCTGAAAGCCGTCCTGGCCGACGGCGCCCGGCGGGCGGGCGCCGCGGCCAACGAGACCCTGGCCGAGGTCAGGCGCCTGACGGGCCTCGGGGCGCTTTGACGGAGGAAATATCATGAAAGACCGCCTGACAGGTGTGACCCTTCGTGGGTTCAAGACGATCCGTGAGTTGACGGATTTTGATCCCGGCTCTCTCATGGTTATGATAGGCGCCAACGGTGCAGGCAAGTCCAATTTCGTCTCATTCTTCCGCCTGTTGTCGTGGCTACTTGGTGGCCAACTTCAGCTACACGTCCAGGAATCGGGCCCGGCTAGTGCGCTTTTACATGAAGGCCCAGGTGAAACGCATGAAGTCGATGTTTGTCTCACCATTCAGACAGAGCAAGGAGAGAACGAGTATTCCTGCCGGCTTGTCTATGCAGCCGGGGACATTCTCATTTTTGCGGATGAGCGCTTCCGGTTCACACGAGAAGGACATCCGGCTCGAAACTGGATCGTCCTCGGTGCCGGACATCGCGAAACCGAGTTGACAGAATTCTCCTCTTCTGAAAAACGCGGTGCAGGGACGGCGGGGGTCATGGTTGCGTTGTTGCGTAAAATCGTCGTGTACCAGTTTCACAATACGTCGGCTACTGCTCGGGTTAGAAACCAATGGAACCAAGACGACGGCCGGTGGCTGAAAGAGGACGGCGCGAATCTGGCGCCTTTCCTGTACC
>CAYTJE010000374.1:0-2532 GCA_964437855.1 uncultured Anaerolineales bacterium
GGAGCAGGGTGTACTGCATCCGCTGAAAGCCGGCGAACACGCCGATCGTCTGCTGCATCAGGGCGCCGGCGAGCACCCAGACGGCGACCAGGCGAACGAGCGGCCCCAGGCGGACGACCTCCGCGGCACGCTCCGTGGCCCCCACGGCCTGGGCGAAGCGCGGGACGACCGTGGGAATCAGCAGCACGAGGCTTGCCAGCACCGCCCCGCCGAGGGCCGACTGGAGCAGCCCGGCCCCCACCGCCTGGCCGGCCTCCGGCCCGCCCATCCGGGCCCGACGACGTGAAATGAGCAGCGTGGAGGCCTGACCCGACCCGAAGTCCCCCAGCAGCGACCCGATGCCGCCGATCAGCAGCAGCATCCCCAGTTGGCCGACCACCTCCACCGAATAACGCCACGCCACGATCACCATGCTGGCGAACGAGACCACGTTCACCAGGCCGGAGTCGGCGAGCAGGAAGACGACGTTCCGGGAGAGGCGGCCGGTGATGCGTTGAAGCCTGGCCATGGGAGCCTTTCCCGGAACGCCGGCGGGCAGCGACGGGGGGCTCAGTCGGCGTCCACCCGCAAGAGGATCAGGGCCACCGACTTGCCCTGGTAATCGACCTGGGTAATCCTCGCGCCGACCTCGCGGAACAGGACCGGGTAGTCGTGGGCGAACGTGTAATCGTTGATGCTGAACGACCGGCCGCGGAGGTTGGGGATCCGGACCTGCTCCTCGATGCACCAGAGCGTCCGCCCGGTGACGCGGACCAGTTCGCGGACGGCGTCGCGAACGTCCCCCGGGGGCACGTGCATCAGCACGCCGTGCGTCACGACGGTCTCGAACGCGGCGTCGGCCAGCGGCAGGCGGGTCACGTCGCCGCAGACCAGGGGGACGTCCAGGGCCAATTCCCCCTGGGCCTTGCGGAGCAGTTCCAGGCTGATGTCCAGACCGTAGAGGCGGCACGGAAGGTCCGAGACGTCGTCGAGCATCTTGAGGTTGCGGCCGAAGCCGCACCCGACCTCGAGCACCTCCGTGGGATGGACTTCGTGGAGCCGCTCCAGCAGCCAGCGATTCGATTCGTGGAGTTCCTGCTGATACGGCTGCCGGGCGAACCGGTCGGACCACTCGTCCCAGAACCGCTTCGGATCGTAGCCGCGGCGCAGGAACCGCAGGGTGCCGTTCTTCAGGTTCACCAGCCACCGGGCCAGGCGATAGCGGGTCAGGAGGATTTTCAATCGGCTAATCACGCGCGACATTGTCCACGAAGGCCGCGATGGTGTCAACGAGCCTCTGCTTCAGGCGGTGGGGCGGGTAGCGGCGGCCCTCGCGCCGCTTGGTGATGGCCCGGGCCAGGGCCGGGTCGAGGTCCTGGATGTCGAGCACGATCTCGTGCATGGCCGACTCGCCCCGGATGGCCTCGCAGGTCTCCACCTGGTGGTCGTTGTAGCACTCGCCGTGCCTCGCCTGACGGGGCACGAGCACCAGCGGGATGCCCAGGCGCCGGGCGGCCAGGATCGGCCCCGCCGAGCCGTGCGACACCGCCACGTCCGAGGCGCGGAACCGGGCCTGGAAATGGGCGAACGGGGCGAAGGCGAACCACTCGGCGGCCAGGGCCGGCCGGTACCGGGAGTACCCGGTTTGCATGGTCACCTCGTGGGCCGGGTGCCGGCCGGCCCAGGCGTCCATGGCCCGGACCAGGCGGTCCATCGGGTACGGCAGGCTGCCCACGGTCACGAGGATCTTCACAGGACGCGCCCCTCGTAGCGGGCCTTGGGCCCGAACATGCGGACCTGGTGCGGCCATTGGACCAGGAACAGGTCGCTCCACCGGTAGAGCCAGTGGGCGGTCACGGTGCACTCGTGGATGCGGGTGACGGTCTCAACGTAGATGGTGCGGGTCCGCCAGAGGAGTTTGCCCAGGATGAACGGGCCGATGGCGATCTCGCTGCCGGTCGAGAACAGGATGTCCGGCCGCTCCCGCAGAAAGATCCAGACGAACTCCACCAGGTTCACCAGGAGCGAGAGGTACAGCGGCAGCCCCTTGGCGCCGAACAGGCTGACCAGGTACACCCGGGAAACCTGCGGGTGGCTGAAGGTGGCCATCTCGCCGCGGTGCCGGTACACGGCGACGACCAGGTCGGTGCCGGCGAAGGCCTCGAAGCATTCGACGGCCTCTTCCAGGTGGCCGCCGCCGGAGACGATGCACAGGGTTTTCGGTCTGTGGCCGGGATGGGTCCGCCGACGGTCGGCCGCCATGCGGTCGAAGGTGGCGGCGTCGGCCTTGCAGCCGGCCGCGTTCGATGGCGTCCGGGTCCGCCGCGTCTCAGGCAAGGTTCGCATACTCCGTGCGATAAAGCCCGTAGAGTTTCCAGAAGTACCGAACCTCCGGCCACCCTTTGATTTTCCGAAGCGGCCGAAGCGGGTTCAGGAACTTCCTGACGCGCGAGCGATAAAAGCGGCGGTAAGCCTCGTGCATCTTGGTGGCCAGTTCGTCGCGGGTGAAGTGCTCGGTGTCGCACATGGCCTCGCTCTGGTGGCCCTGGAACT
>CAYTJE010000375.1:0-2512 GCA_964437855.1 uncultured Anaerolineales bacterium
CGCGGTGGCCTTCCCCGGCCACCGAGTGTCGCGCGGTGGCCTTCCCCGGCCACCGCGCGACAGGCCCTACTGCCCGAGAAGCGTTTCGAGGCCGGGCGGCAGCGGCAGGCCGCCCAGCAACTCGGACATCCCCTCCCGCTGGAGGGCGCGGGCCTTGTCCATGGCCTGGCCGACGGCGGCCTTGACCATGTCCTCCAGGAGGTCGACGTCCTGGCCGACGACCTCCGGCTCGATGTGGATGTCGACGAGTTCGAGCCGGCCGTTGACCGTGGCCGTGACCACGCCGCCGCCGGCCGACCCCTCGGCGGTCTGGCGGGCCAGTTCGTCCTGGACGGCCTGGAGTTTGGCCTGGAGACCGCCCAGGTTCTTCATCATACCTATCATGTCGCCGATGCCAGCCATGGGGGTGATGCCTCCCGTTGGGTCCGCTCGCTCGCGCTCGCGGCTCTGCGCGTCGGCGCCCGAACAACTTGCCATCTCGGCGCCTCTCGAGCCGCCATTGTAAGATGGCGGGTACCTCGATACGCCAACGATCCCCGCGCGCCTTCACGTGCCGCCCCGCGAGCGTACCCCGCTGCTCACGCAGCGGGCTCGACGGCAGCGCGCTCACCGCTTCTCAGCGGTCGCAGAGGCGGCCGTCAAAGATATCCAGGGCCTTTCGGACCACCTCGTCGGCGTCGGCCGGCGGGCTGCCCGCGGCGTGGGCGTCGGCGGACGGCGCACCGGCAGCCGTTTTACGTGTTTCATCTTCGTCTAGGTGCGGCGTTTGGCGCTTTTTTTTTTCGCCCCGGCCGGTCGGGGGCGCCCGGTTCCCGGAGGCGCTGGCCGCTGCGGCCGGGGCCGCGCCCGCCAGCGACCGCTCCAGGGCCTCCAGATGGGCGACGACCTCCGGCAGGGGCTCCATCTCGGCCAGGGAGGCCATGCGGACGATGGCCAGTTCCGCCACCGGCCGGGGGTCCAGGGCATAGCGTGTCCGGGAGCGCGCCTCGGACAGGTAGCCGAGGCAGGCCACGAGGGCGGGGACGGCCGCCTGCTCCGCCACCTCGGCCAGGCGCCGGCGGTCCGGGCCGAAGGCATCGAGCAACTCCGCCTCCTGGCCGCACGTCTTGACGACCAGCAGGTCCCGCACCTGCCGCATCATCTGCTCCAGGAGCGAGGCGAGGTCGGGGCCGGCGGCCAGGAGATCGGCGAACCGGTTCAGGGCGGCGCCGGCGTCGCCGTCGGCGCAGGCGGCGAGAAGGCCGAGCACCTCCTCGCCGCGCACCGCCCCGACGGTCCGGCGGACGGTCTCGAGGGTCACCTCGCCGTCGCTGATCGCGATGGCCTGGTCGAGCACCGTGAGGGCGTCGCGGACGCTGCCGCGGCCCTCGCGGGCGATGGCGCGGATGGCCTCGGGCTGCGACGTGACCTGCTCCTGTTCGCAGATCCAGGTCAGGTGGTCGGCGATCTGATCGGTGGGGACGGCCCGGAAATCGAACCGCTGGCACCGCGAGAGGATCGTGGCGGGCAGCCGCTGGGGCTCGGTCGTCGAGAAGATGAACTTGACGTGTTCGGGCGGCTCCTCCAGGATCTTCAGCAGCGCGTTGAACGCGCTGCGCGAGAGCATGTGGACCTCGTCGATGTAATAGATTTTAAAGCGGGCGCGGGCGGGGCGGTAATGGGCGTTCTCGCGGAGGGTCCGCACGTCGTCGACGCCGGTGTTCGAGGCCCCGTCGATCTCCAGCACGTCGACGTCGTCGCCGCGGTGAATGGCCTGGCAGATGTCGCACGTGCCGCAGGGTTCCGGCGTGGGCCCCTGCTCGCAGTTCAGGGCCCGGGCCAGGATGCGCGCGACCGTGGTCTTGCCGACGCCTCGCGTGCCGCAGAACAGGTAGGCGTGGGCGACACGGTCGTGGGCGATGGCGCTCTTGAGGGTCTGGGCGATGGGCGCCTGGCCGACGACCTCGTCGAAGGTCTTGGAGCGGTAACGGCGGGCTAGGACGGTGTACGGCATCCGACCAATGCTCCCGGATGGTTCGGCGAGGCTCGGCCGCGCCGGTTCTCGGGCTTTCCGGTCTGACCGTTTCAGATTGTGGATCTCAGATCTCGGATTTCGGATTTAAGATTCGAGATTCCCAATCTGCACGGTCCCATCTCGGATTCGGGATATCGGATTCAGCGCTGCGCGGATTCGCCTCGCGGCCCGCCCCTCCAGGTCCGTACCGGACAAGCGGGCCGGCGAACCCGGCTTCGCACCCAGGGCCAAGCGTTGTTGGCGGCCCTCCTCCATGCGCAATAAGAATGGCCGTGCACCTTCCCTCGACAGGCAGCGCCCGCCGGTGGACGACCCCCAAGGCTCCAGCCAGACGGCCCCACGGCGCATGGGTCTTCCGGCTTAGGGCTGCTGCCTTCCGGCCCTGACCCGGTTCACCGGCGACCCATCGCATGGGATCCGACCTTCACCGCCCGGCTAGCCACCTCCGTGCGCACGCCGCAAGCCTCCGGGAGGAATTCAGCCCTGCTGTAGCGGGTT
>CAYTJE010000376.1:0-2486 GCA_964437855.1 uncultured Anaerolineales bacterium
ATCGAGGGCGTGCTGAAGGAGGAACTGCTCGACCTCTCGGCCCAGCCGCGCGAGGAGATCGCGCTGCTGCGCACGACGCCCGCCGCCGGGGCCATCGGCACCTGCCGGTACAAACTCAAGGAGGGGCAGGACGAGGACTTCGAGCGCGTCATCCAGGTGATGAAGGCCCACGACGTCGGCTACTTCTTTTACACGGGCGGCAACGATTCGATGGACACCGCCCACAAGATCGCCCTGCTGGCCGCCGACCGCGGCCTGGACCTCGTCGCGACCGGCGTCCCCAAGACCATCGACAACGACGTGGGCGATTCGGCGTTCCAACTCATCGACCACACGCCCGGCTACGGCAGCGTGGCACGGTACTGGGCCCTCGCGGTCCAGGGGGCGAACGAGGAGAACGCCGGCTCGTGCCCCGCCGACCCCGTCCTGGTGCTCCAGGCCATGGGCCGCAAGATCGGCTTCATTCCGGCTGCGGCGCGGCTGGCGGACCCGGGGCGCACCCTTCCCCTCCATATCTACATGGCCGAAGCGGGCGTGGGCCTGGAGGAACTCGCCGACAACGTGGCGGACGAACTCCGCGAAAGCGGCCGGTGCCTCCTCGTCGTCAGCGAGGGGTTCGACGTGGGCGACCTCGGCGCCCGCCGCGACTCCTTCGGCCACGTCCAGTTCTCCGCCTCGAAAGCCACCGCCGCCGGCGTCGTGACGGCCTACCTGAACGAGGTGGGCCTGCCCGTCTCGGGCGCCGCCCGCTGCAACGTGGCGGGGACGGACCAGCGGCACAACATGATTTACGCCTCCACCGTGGACCTGGACGAGGCGTACAAGGTGGGGGCGAAGGCCGCCCATCTCGCCGCCGAGGAAGGCTCCGGCTGGATGGCCACCATCCTCCGCGAGCCCGGCAGCGTCTACCGCGTTCGCTACGACAAGGTGCCCCTGGAGCAGGTGGCGAACTCCGAGCGGGCGTTCCCCGAGGACTGGATCGCCGAGAGCCGCCGCGACGTGACCGACGGCTTCGTCGAGTACGCCCGTCCGCTCATCGGCGACGACTGGCCCGCCGTGCCGCTCGTCGACGGCCGGCAGCGGTTCGCCCGCTTCGAGCCCGTCTTCGCCGAGACGCGATGCAAGGACTACGTGCCGCAGACGTATCGCACGTAGCACCGGCCAAATACCACTGGCTGTCATGCTGAGCGAAGCGAAGCATCTCGCCGTGGGACAAGCATAACGGCAACGGCCACGGCGAGATTCTTCGGTCCCACACGTGGGGCCTCAGAATGACAAATGATGTATTCATGCCCCTTAGTATGAAAGGCCACCCGATGCCCCAGGAGATCCCGCTGCGTTACGGCATGAACCCGCACCAGACCCGCGCCCGGCTGTACGCGGCCGCGGGCGACTTGCCCCTGGAGGTCCTCTCCGGTGCGCCCGGCTTCATCAACATGTGCGACGCCCTGAACGCCTGGGCCCTGGTGAAGGAGTTGCGGCAGGCGCTCTCGCTGCCGGCCGCCGCCTCGTTCAAGCACGTGAGCCCGGCGGGGGCGGCCGTCACCTCGCCCCTGTCGGACGCCGAGGCCACGGCGCTGTTCGTCGACGACATGTCGGACCTCTCGCCCCTGGCCGTCGCCTACGCCCGGGCCCGCGGGGCGGACCGCATGTCGAGTTTCGGCGACTTCGCCGCCTTCTCCGACCGCGTGGACCGGAGCGCGGCCGAGTTGATGGCCCGCGAGGTCTCCGACGGCTGCATCGCCCCCGCCTACGACGACGACGCCCTGGAGGTCCTCCGCGAGAAACGCGGCGGCAAGTACCTGGTCCTCGCCGTCGACCCGGACTTCGAACCGCCCGAGAACGAGCAGCGGATGGTCTACGGCGTGTGGCTGGAGCAGACCCGCAACGCCGCCGTCCCGGGTCCGGAGATCTGCGAGAACGTCGTTACGAAGAAGAAGGAGATGCCCGAGGAGGCCGTACGCGACCTCGTGGTCGGCTCCATCGCCCTGAAGTACACGCAGTCGAACTCGGTGGCGTTCGCCGTCCGCGGCCAGGCCATCGGCATCGGGGCCGGCCAGCAGTCGCGGGTCCACTGCACGCGGCTCGCCGGCTCGAAGGCCGATACGTGGTGGCTCCGCCAGCACCCGAAGGTCCTCCAGGCTTCCTTCAAGGACGGCCTCGGACGCGCCGAGATGAACAACGCCATCGACCAGTACCTGCTCCGAGATCCGACGCCCTTCGAACAGCGGCAGTGGCAGGAGGCGTTCGACCCGGCGCCCGAGCCGCTCACCGCGCAGGAACGCGCGGACTGGATCGCGGAGATGGACGGCGCGAGCCTGGCGTCCGACGCCTTCTTCCCGTTCCGCGATTCCATCGACCGGGCCGCCCAGTCGGGCGTGACGTACGTGGTTCAGCCGGGCAACTCCGCCCGCGACGATATCGTCATCGCGGCGTGCGACGAACACGGGATGGCGATGGCGTTTTCGGGGCTCAGGTTATTTCAT
>CAYTJE010000377.1:0-2466 GCA_964437855.1 uncultured Anaerolineales bacterium
GGGTCTCCGCACCCACCGCGCCGAACGAGAGAACGGTCGCTGAACGAAGAATCGCGCGGCGGGTGCGGAGACCCGCCGCGCAAAGCCCACGGGGCCAACCGATGAACCGGCCCGGACATGCCACGCTGAGATTCGCCGTCCTGCTCACCGTCCTGCTCCTGCCGGCGGTCGCCACCGCCGAACCCTCCGCACGCGACGATGCCGCCGTCGTCACGGTCGCGGGCGAGGAGCCGGTCCACGCCGCGCGGCTCGCCGAGGGCGGCCGCGTCAGCACCAACCGCCCCTACACCTTCACCCGCGTGCCGGAGGCGCTGGCCGGCCTCGCCTGCACGGTCAACCAGCACAAGAACCCGGCCACGCTGACCGTCACCGCCGAGACCGACGGCGCGGTGTACGCCTGCTGGGGCGAGGGCGACCCCGGCAGCGCCGCCTCGCAGCCCACGCCCGCCGGCCTGAAGATGGCTGGCGAGTGGACCGAGGCCGGACGGATGGTGAGCCGGGTGGGCGGCAAAGGCTACCGCTGGACGATCTACCGCACCCTCGTCGAGGCCGGACAGACGCTGACCGTCCCGCCGGGCAACCGGTGGGGCACCGCCGTTCTGGCCCGCGAGATCAAAGGGCTCCGGCAGGTGGCCGCCCGACCCGGAGAGGGGCCGCCGCTGCCGACGGACCTGGCTGCCGTCCACGCGGCCGAGCGCGACGCCTGGCCGCGCCCGGACCTCGCCGACGAGGCCCGCCGCCGGTGGCAGGAACTCGCCCGCGGGCTCACCGACCGCCCGTGGTTCAAGCAGGTCGCGAACCAGGCGTATCATCCCGCCGCGCTCATCCACGAAGACGACCGCGACCCCGTGGACGTCCTGCTCCGCCGCACGGCCGCCCTGCTCCGCCGCCTCGGCGAGATGCCGGAGGCGCCCGACCTTTCGGCCGCGGCCGACGAACTCGCCTCGCTGCGGCAGCGCGCCTCGCGCATCGACCCCGCGCGCACGGCCGACCGCTACCGCCTGTTCCACGAGGCGATGCGGCTCAGGCGGCGGGTGGCCCTGGCGAACCCCCTGCTCGACTTCGATCGCATCCTGTTCATCAAGCGCCGCGACGCCGGCGGGCCGTTCCACATGTGCGACCAGTACTACGGCTGCAACGCCCGGGCGGGCGGCGGCCTGTTCGTCCTGGAGGACGCCTTCGGCCCGCAGCCGCGGCTCCGCAACCTGCTGGCCGAGGCCACCGTCCAGCGCGGCCGGTTGAAGGGCCGGCCGCTGGAGGGCGGCTCGTTCCTCTCCCCCGAACTCGCCTTCGACGGCCGGACCGTCTATTTCGCCTGGACCCAGGCCCGCGCCGAGAAGACCTACACGTGGACCCCCGAATGCTGCTACCACGTCTTCCGGGTGGCGGCCGACGGCACGGGCCTGCGGCAACTCACGGACGGCCCGTGGGACGATTTCGACCCGTGCGTCCTGCCGTCCGGACGCATCGCCTTCATCAGCCTCCGCCGCGGCGGGTACCTGCGGTGCGGCCGGCACTGCCCCACGTACACGCTGCACTCGATGGAGCCGGACGGCTCGGACATCGTCCCCCTGTCCTACCACGAGACGCACGAGTGGCATCCCAGCGTGGACCGTTTCGGCCGCATCGTCTACACCCGGTGGGATTACGTGGACCGCGACACGAACGTGGCCCATCATATCTGGACGTGTTATCCGGACGGCCGCGACCCGCGCTCGATGCACGGCAATTACCCGCAGGAGCGCGGCAGCCGGCCGTGGATGGAGATGAGCATCCGGGCCGTCCCCGGCTCGCTCCGGTACATCGCCACGACGGGCGCCCACCACGGGCACGCCTTCGGGTCGCTCGTGCTGATCGACCAGTCGCACGAGGACGATGCGGCAATGTCGCAACTCGAGCGGCTGACGCCGGAGGTCCCCTTCCCCGAGGCGGAGCGCGGCCGGAAGAACATCCGCCGATACATGATCTTCGCCACCCCCTGGCCCCTGGCCGAGGACTTCTGGCTGTGCGCGTACGACCCGGCGGCCAAGCGGCACGGGCTGTACCTGGCCGATGCCTTCGGCAACCGGACCCTCCTGTATCGCGATGAATCGATTCCTTCGCTGAGCCCGATTCCGTTCCGCCCCCGCCCCCGGCCGCCCGTCATCCCGACCGAGACCACCCAGACCGTCCGCGGCAAGCGCAAGTTCGGCCAGCGCCGGGCCACCGTCGCCGTCATGGATATGTACGACAGCGACTTCCAGTGGCCCCAGGGCGCCAAGGTCGAGGCCCTGCGGATCGTCCAACTGCTGCCCAAGTGCACCCCGCCGCCCGACAAGCCGCGCATCGGCGTCGCCCGCCAGTCCAGCGCCCGGGCCTCGCTCGGCACCGTGCCGGTCGAGGCCGACGGCAGCGTGTACTTCGAGGCGCCGGTGGGCGTGCCCATCTACTTCCAGGCGCTGGACGAGCGGGGCATGGCCATCCAGT
>CAYTJE010000378.1:0-2453 GCA_964437855.1 uncultured Anaerolineales bacterium
CTGGACCCCCTTCTTATACGAACCACGCGGCGGAACCCACCCCGCGCACTGAAAACCCCCGCCAAGACCGGCGCAAACGGTCCTGCGCCCGCCTGGTCCCGGCCGTCCCCACGGAAATGCGGGGCCGATACCGCTCTGCCGCCGGGACCCCGAAGCCTCAGGGCCTCAGCGCGCAGATAGACCTCTGTCCCCACTATAATAATAGCCCCTTTGGGCGGCCCGTCAAACGCCTCGGGCGAAAACGGACGGCAGACCCGTCCCCCAGGCCCAAAAACCCGGTTGGGAGGAGACATGGGCCGGCGCGCGCCCCTCCGAACGGCGGGTTTTTCAATGGCCGCGGCGGGGCACGGCCCGCCACGACGTGTCCGTACCGGACAAGGCGGCCGGCTTCGCTTGAGGGTGTCGTTCATTCCGAATGTCGCAGTCGGCGTTCCCCCTTCCGTGTTCCTCGAACCCCCACTTGACTTCCCCGCCGATTGTATTACAATGTCCTACGCCATGAGCAGTGTCAGCATTCGCATTCCGGAGGCCTTGAGGCGGGAACTGGAGGCCTTGGCCGAGCGCCAGGGCCGGCCGATGAGCGACCTGGTGCGCGAATCGCTCGGCCGGTACGTGGCCGCCGAGCGGTTCCAGGCCCTCCGCCGGCGGACCCTCCCGTTTGCCGAGGCCCGCGGCATCCTGACCGACGAGGACGTCTTCAAGGCCATCTCGTGAAGGTCGTGCTCGACACGAACGTCCTCCTCGCGGCCTTTGCCGCGCGCGGCCTGTGCGAGGCCATCCTGGAGGTGTGCCTCACGGGCCACGCCCTCCTCCTCTCGGAGCACATCCTGACGGAACTTCGCCGGCACCTGCGGCGGACGCTGAAGGTGCCGCCTTCCCACGCCGACGCCATCGTCGCCTTTCTGCGGGAGGGGGCCGAGGTGGTCCGGCCGGCCGAGGTGCCCGCCGACGCCTGCCGGGACCCGTCCGATGTGCCCGTCCTCGGGACGGCCGTGGCGGCTGGGGCCGACTGCCTCGTCACCGGCGACGCCGACCTGCTGGACCTGGAAGCGTACGAGGGCGTGGCCATCCTCTCGCCGCGGGCGTTTCACGACCGGCTGAAGTGAGGCGAGTGCGGATTGCGGAATGCGGAGTGAACGGCGTTGCGCCGGCGAACACGCGCCGGCCAAGGCCGGTGGCTAACTGTGGCTTACGCGGCAAGCCGTTGCCGTTCGCCGTTCAATCCGAAATCCGAAATCCGCAATCCGCAATCCGCATTCGGGCGGGGCCTCAGCCCGCCGTCTCGCGGACGTAGTCGCGCATGGCCAGGAAATTCTCGGGCGGCGTGTCGCGGACGACCTCGCACCCGGCGGCGATGATGTAGGCGTCGCCGGCGGCGGCGTGGCAGGCGGCCAGGCCGTCGCGGACGGTCTCCGGCGTGCCGCCACGGACCGCGTGCACCGGGTCGAGGTTCCCGCTGAGGACCTGGTCCGGCCCCATGGCCGCGCGGGCCTCGGCCACGGGGACCATGTGGTCGAGGTCGACCATGTCGACGCCCAGCCGACCCATGCCGTCCAGGATGGCCCGCGTGTTGCCGCAGATGTGCAGGCGCACCCGTCCGCCGGCCTCGTGGATGGAATCGAAGAGGCGTTTCTCGTATGGCCAGACGAACTCCTCGTAGAGTTGCGGGCCGACGAGGCTGGCGGCGGCGTCGCCGCAGCCGATGAGGTCGCACCCGGCCTCGATCTGGGCCCGGGCGAAGGCCAGTTCCATCTCGATGATAAACTCGAAGAGGTCGCGGACCCAGTCGGGGGCGTCGTAGAAGTCGAGCATGAGGGTGCCCAGGCCGCGGAGGTCGGCCCCCTCGGCGCAGGGCCCCTCGATCCATCCCTCGACGGCAAGACGGTCGCCGACGCGCTCCCGCAGCATGGCCGCCCCCCGGATGCGGTCGAGCATGCGGCTGCCGGGGGCGAAGGGGTCGGGCGGGGTGAGGCGCGCGAGCGTCGCCCGATCCGCGAGCAGCGTGTTGTCCTCCTGGACCGCCGGGGGAAGGTCGTCGAAGAACGAGATGGGGGCGCCCAGGTCGCACGCCTCCCGGGCCGGATCGGAAATGACCGAGACGTAATCCAGGCCGTACCGCTCGGCGGTAGCCAACTGGCCGTCGACGAGCACGCGGTGGTCGGTTACGTAATCGCGGTAGGGGCGGCCGACCATGTCGGCGGCGAGCATCATGGTGATGGGCATCAGGGGCAGGCGGTCGACGGGCCGGCCGGCCAGTTTCGCCAGGACGCGCCGGCGGCTGTTCATGGATGACCTCCGTGCGCTGGGGTGCAGGTCCGTAGCGGATCAGGATAGCACGGGCGGGGGGAAATGCAACCTCCGCAAGGCGGGTCCGTATCCTCCCGGCCGGACAAGACCGGCCGGGCCACACAAACAACGTCTCCCGGCCGGGCCACACGAGAAACGCGATTCCG
>CAYTJE010000379.1:0-2432 GCA_964437855.1 uncultured Anaerolineales bacterium
TGCCGTGTGGCCGGATGACATATCATCTGGCCCTATATCCTGGTCTTCTTTTTTGGCTCTCTTTCACTTTTGCGGAGGATCGCTCAGGGAGATGAGCGTAAGCCGTTCTCCTAAAAGAGGTTACAGGCGTACTCACGGCCTGAAAGTGTCTGTTTGGGTACGGTCTCCAGACGCCCAGGGGCTCCTTTGGTGCGGGTGGGCGAGTTGTCTTGGCTTACCACTCCTTGGTTGGCATGTAACGCCTTGAAAACGCAGCACTTAGGCCATATAAAGGCCCGGCTGGATGCTCAAGGGGCGTGCAGCGGCTATTCTTGCCGGCCGCCAGAACACGCTGGCCACTTCCGCAAAACTGAAACAGAGCCATTTTCTTTCCACCAATCCCAAGCCCGCCCACAGTCGTGCTGCCCGTGCCGCCTGTCAGGCGTTCCTGTGCTCCTTGCCAATCGACAAGGGGTTTCCCGTTGAGCCGCGCCGTGACGGCAGCCTTCTCGCCCCTGACGGCCACCTGGACCTCCACCCGGTACGGTTTACCGTTCTCGAGCGTGGAGGCCACGCGCGTCGGGTTCCGTTCATCGCCGACCAACCTGCCGTCCACTCGCTGAAGGCCACCCCATTTGTGGTCCGCGCCGCCCAGCGAGACCACGGCGGGGCGTTGCCCCACGCCAATCTCCACAAATGCTTGCTTGCCCCTCGCAAGAACGAAATCGACCACGAGCCGATAACTCCCCCTCGGCAGCACCGGGAAACGACCAGCGCCCCATTCTTTCCCCGCTTCCGGCTGAACGACCAGTGTTCCGCCCTTGCGCGAAACGGCCGCGTCGTGCGTTTCGGCGAGCGGCAGCAGGTCCACCCACGTGCCGGGTTTGACGACCTCGCCTTCTTGGGCGGCGGCCGTTTGCTCCGCGTCCTCGTCCTCTTCCGGCGGCCGCAGCACCTTCGCCCTGCCGTCGAGCATCTTCAGGCGGACCCGGCTGAACCGGACCCGCGAGAACCACGCCCCCAGGCCGATGGCCTGAGGCACGGGCAGGGCCCACTTCTTCGGCAGCGACAGGGCCGACAGCGGCCCTTTCCAGTCGATGTGCGGCTGGCCGTCGACCGTCACGCGAATCCGGGCGCCCGGACCGGTCACCTGGACCGTGGCGTGCATCGTGTGGTCACGTTTGCCCACGTGGATTGGCCGGACGCGCGTCTCGTTCTTATCGGGCCCCTTGCCGCTGACCTGGTCCAGGCCGCCGGCCGAGCCGTGATCGTAATCGAGCGAGACGGCCACACCCGTATCGGCGACCGGCAGGATGATAGCCAGGGTGCTGTCGCCCCACCTGCGGTGACCGACGACCTCGAGTTCGTAACTGCCGAGCGGCACGGCGGGGACCATGAGCCGGGCACCGCCGGCCTCCTTCTTCAGGACGAGACTCCCGCCTTGCCGCACCCACGTGCCCTTGACGGCGTGCCTGGCGGGGTCCACCATCGGCAGCAGGTCCACCCACTTGCCGGGCTTGATGACGCCGCCGGCGGGACCGGCGGCCGTCGCCGCTGGCTTTGGCGTGCCCGCCTCGGGCGTGGTCGGCTTGGCCGGGGCTTCGGCAGGAGCGAGTTGCGCCAGTTGCGCCTCCACCTTTTTCAGGGCCAGCGCGGCCGTGGTCCGCTCCAGGTCCGCGGCCGGGTGCAGCGAGAGGAACCGCTCGTAGTAGGCCTTCGCGCGCTGGAACATGGCCCGCTTGGCCGGCTTCGGCGCCGTCTCGCCCAGCGTCCGGTACCAGTCACCCAGTTCCACGCACGCCAGTTCCGGCGCGGCCGCCACGCCCTTGCCGACGGCCGGCACGTACTTCAGGAGACCCTCGTCCTCCACGCCCTTCAGGTGCTCGGCCGCGGCCGCCGGGTCATCGAGGTGCACGAGGTACAGGCGCACCAGTTTCTCGCGGGCGGCCGTGTTCTCGGGGTCCCGCTCGATGAGGGCCTTCATGTTCTCGATGTCGCGCCGGGTGCGGAGCAGGAACCGGGCGCGCTCCCGGCGGGCCTCGATGAGCGCGAGGCGGTGGCTGCCGGCGGCCCGGGCGATGCCGGCGGCCCGCCTCAGCGCCGAGATCGCCTGCGGGTAGGTTCCCGCCTCCACGTGGCCGTCGCCCAGGGCCAGCAGCGCATCAATCAGGGCCTTGCCCGCCGCGGCCTTCGCGTCGCCCTCGGCGCGGGCGTACTGCTTGTGCCGGACCTCGACCACGCGCTCGGCACAGTCGGTCGTCTTTGCGGGAACCCGGGCGGCGAGGAACTCGGCCGCCTCGACCGCCACGGCGTACCCGTCCGGATGGCCGGCCGCCAGGTCGTACGCCTTCTCGCAAAGGACCGCGAGCAGCGCGGGGGTGCCGGCGGCGTCGCGCGCCGCCGCCAGGAGCCGCCCGGCCAGGGCCACGTCGTCGGCCGGGTCCGGCGTGCCG
>CAYTJE010000380.1:0-2401 GCA_964437855.1 uncultured Anaerolineales bacterium
AGCGAGCCGTCCATGCGGTCCAAGCCGCCGCCCGGGCGCAGCGCGAGTTCGAACGTGCGTGCCTGGAGCGCGGCCGCCGGGCCCTCGCGGAGCCGCCGCCGGACGCCACGCCGGCGGTCCTGGTGGGCCGACCTTACAACACGTGCGACCCCGGGGCGAATCTGGACCTGGCTCGCCGCATGCGCCGCGTGGGGCTCTGGCCCATCCCGATGGACATGCTCGACCTCTCGGCGGTGAAGCTGGGGCCGGAGTGGGACAACCTGTTCTGGAAATATGGACAGCGGGTGCTGCAGGCCGGGCATATTATCGCGGAGATCCCGGACCTCCAGGCCGTCTACGTCTCGAACTTCGGCTGCGGCCCGGATTCCTTTTTGCAGCGCTTTTTCCAGGAGGGCATGGAGGGTAAACCCTTCCTCGCCCTCGAGATCGACGAGCACAGTGCGGCCGCGGGACTGATCACCCGCCTTGAGGCGTTCCGCGACAGCCTGGGTGACGGATCGCGCGCGCGGCCGACCGCTGCCCCGCGTCCTCGCCCTTCTGCGGGCAAGGCCCGCGCGGACGGGCGCACATTGCTCGTCCCGGCCATGTGCGATCACGCCTATGCCTTCGCGGCCGCGTTCCGGGGCGCCGGCCTGAAGGCCGAGGTCATGCCGCCCAGCGACGAGGAAAGTCTGCTCATGGGGCGGCAGCGCACCTGCGGCCGGGAGTGCCTACCCTGCATCGTCACCGCCGGGGACATGCTGCGCGAGCTGGAGCGCCGGGACGCCGACTCCGAACCGCTGGCGATCTTCATGCCGTCGGGCACCGGCCCGTGCCGCTTCGGCATGTACCACAAACTGCACCGGATTCTGCTGCGCGATGCCGGCTTCGCCGACGTGCCCATCGTCAGTCCGAACCAGGGCACCAGTTTCTACGAGGACTTCAAGCAACTGGAGCGCGACCCCACGCGCGCCGCCTGGCAGGCCATGGTGGCCGTCGACGCCCTCATCGCCGCCCGCCACGCGACGCGGCCCTACGAGGTCAATCGCGGTGAGACGGACACCGTTTACCACGAGTGCCTGGAGGACCTCACGCGCGCGGTGGAGCGTCGCGCCGACCTCGAGGGGGTGATGCGCCGCTGCGCGGACCAGTTCCGGGCCGTGCCGACCCGCGGGCGCGGCACCCGCCCGCGGGTGGGCGTCGTCGGGGAGATCTTCGTCCGCAGCCACAGCTTCAGCAACCAGGATCTGGTCCGACGCCTGGACGACCTCGGGCTCGAGGTGGACCTGGCCGGTTTCGCCGAGTGGGTCTATTACACCAACTGGACCCGCAAGCGCCGGACACGAGGCCGGCGCCAGTGGCGACGCTGGCTCGGCACTCGGCTCAAGGACGCGGTCCAGCGGAGGGACGAGCGCCGGATCAAGCGTCCCTTCTCCGACCTCCTCCACGAACCGTCGGAGCCGCCCACCGCTGAATTGCTCGACCGGGCCCGGCCCTACCTGGAGGACTCGTTCGAGGGCGAGGCGGTGCTCAGCGTCGGCAAGGCGGTGGAGATGGCCCGCCACGGCTGCGCGGGCGTCGTCAGCGTCATGCCGTTCACGTGCATGCCCGGCAACGTCGTGGCGGCGGTACTGAAACGCGTCCGCCGGGATCTCGACGACCTGCCCGTTCTGTCGGTGGCCTACGACGGCCAGCAGGACGCCGGCCTCGAGGTTCGGCTGGAGGCCTTCGCCGAGCAGGTTCGCGGCCGCGCCACCCCAGGCGAACCGGGCAGCCGAGCACCGAGCGTATCGAGCACCTCTTCCGGGACGCCCTGATCGCGAAGCCTCTGGATCAATACCCTGCGCGGGATCATCTCCACGCCACCGTCGGCGCGCCCAATCCAATGATGGTTCGCCAGGGACGGCTTTCGAACGAAGAACAGGATGTGCTCGCCGCCGGCGCTCACGCTGACGCCCTCGCCCAGGTACACGCAGCCGCCGGCCGGCTCAAGCTTCTCCAAGGGGCCCCTGTCGTCGAGGTAACCCTCGGAGACGAGCTGGTCGAGTCGGTCCGGGTAGGCGCCGCGGTCGGCCGCAAACGACTGGCAGGCCTGCGCCGTGCGCCCCACAGCGAAGGCGTCGCCGAAGATTACGGGATACGTGACAAGTATCCAAATAAAGGGAAGGGAAACCACCACGATGTGCAGGCCGTTGATCACCAGGGCCGCCCAGGCCAGGCCGCGCCCGGTCAGCGCGCCCATGGATCGCCGGATCGAAATCAGGGCGGCAATCGCCATGATAAAGCCCGGCACGGCGGTCAACAGGCTGAAACAGCACCAGCTCGTGAACGACAGGATCAACGACGTCATCGCCAACCCGCTGCGGCGGACGGGTTGCCTCCCCCGACGATATGCCGGCCGAGGCTGCGCCGCGGACGGGGC
>CAYTJE010000381.1:0-2399 GCA_964437855.1 uncultured Anaerolineales bacterium
GCGACCTCTTGACCCCCAGTCAAGCGCGCTTCCAGGCTGCGCCACGCCCCGAATGCTCGATGATGTCGCGTCGCGGCCCCGGCCGGGGGAGAGACGCCGGAGGGGCCGCGGCACCTCCCTATTATGCGCCGCGGCGGCCGGGTGTCAAGCGCAACTCGCCGCGCCGCCCAGTGCTATCTGCCGCCCGCCGCAGGATGGGACAGCGGCCGCGCGTCCTGCTCTCCCTGCCGCCGGGCGTCCGGCCCCGACCCGTCGCCCCGCGCTCGGGCTCCCCATGCCGCGCCTTTTGTTGCTGCCCCGCCGTTCGCCAGCCGATACACTCGCTCGCATGCGGCGACTGCGGATGACCGTCCGGTACGACGGCACGGCCTACCACGGCTGGCAGCGGCAGCCGGGCCTGCCCACGGTCCAGGGCACGTTGGCCGATACGCTGGCCACCCTTTTGGGTCACGCCGTCCAGGTCGCTGGCGCCGGCCGGACCGACGCCGGCGTTCACGCCCTGGGTCAGGTGGCGGCGTTCTCGACGGAGCGCAAGATCGAGCCGCCCCGGCTCCAGGCGGCGCTCGACAGCCGCCTGCCCCCGGCCATCGCCGTCGCCGACCTGGCCGAGGCCCCGCCGGACTTCGACCCGACGCGCGACGCCGTCGGCAAGCACTACCGGTACCGCCTCTGGCGAAGCCCGGAGAAGCCGGTCCTGGAGGCCCGGTACGTCTGGCACTGGTACCGGCCGCTGGAGGTGGAGCCGATGCAGGCGGCCGCCCGCCGCCTGGTAGGCCGGCACGATTTCAAAAGCCTGGAGTCGCGCGGGAACCGGCGGGAGACGACCACCCGCACCCTCTTCCGGGTGGACGTGGCCGAGGCCGACCCGCCGGAGGTCCGCGTCGACGTCGAGGGCGACGGCTTCCTCTACCGCATGGTCCGGAACCTGGTGGGCACGCTGATCGAGGTCGGCCGGGGGCACCGCCCGCCGGAATGGGTGGACGAGGTGCTGGCCGCCCGCGACCGCACGGCCGCCGGCCCCTGCGCCCCGCCGCAGGGCCTGTGCCTGATGGCGGTGCGCTACCCGTAGCGCGAATCCGAAATCTCCAATCTGAGATATCCGATGTTCCTTCGGCATCGGCGAGGGATGCGGTGAAAATCGTTCATATCATCACGCGGTTGATCCTGGGCGGCGCGCAGGAGAACACCGTCCTGACGTGCCTGGCGCAGGCGGACCTCGGCCACGAGGTGGCCCTTGTGACCGGCCCGCCGCTCGGCCCGGAGGGCAGCCTGCTCGACTGGGCGGCGCACCGGCCCTTCCGCACCGTCCTGGTGCCCGAGATGCGGCGCCCCCTCCATCCGTACCGCGACCCGGTGGCCTACCACGACCTGGCCAAGCGCCTGCGCGACGAGCGGCCGGACGTGGTTCACACGCACTCCTCGAAGGCGGGCGTGCTGGGCCGGCGGGCCGCGGCCGCCGAGGGCGTCGGCTGCATCGTCCACACGATTCACGGGCTGGCATTCGACGCGTACCGCCGCCCGCTCACCCGGCGGCTGTACCGCTGGGCGGAGCGGCGGGCCGGCCGGTGGTCGCACCGTCAGATTGCCGTCTGCCGGCGGATGGCCGACCGCGCCGCCGAGGCCGGCCTGGCCCCGCGCGGCCGCATCGACGTCGTCTACAGCGGGATGGACACCGGCCGGTTCCGCGCGGCCGCGGCCGACCGCGAGGCCGTCCGCCGGGCGTGGGGCGTCGCCGGGACGGACGTCGTCTTCCTGAAACTGGCCCGCCTGTTTCCGATGAAGGGGCACCGGTTCGTCCTACCTGCCTTTGCACGGGTGGCCAGGCGGCATCCGCACGCGGTGCTGGTCCTGGCGGGCGAGGGGGTGCTTCGGCCGCGGCTGGAGCGCGAGGTCCGCCGGCTCGGCGTCGCCGACCGCGTCCGCTTCCTCGGCCTCGTGCCGCGCGAGGCGATCCCCGGCACCCTGTGGGCGGCGGATGCGGTCGTCCACGCCGGTCTCCGCGAGGGCCTCGCACGCGTCCTGCCGCAGGCCGGTCTCTGCGGCAGGCCGGTCGTCACGTTCGACGTGGGCGGCGCCCCGGAGGTCGTCCGCGACGGCGTCAACGGCTACGTGGTCGCCGCCCCGCCGCCGAAGCGTGAGGCCGGCCCCGCCGTGGCGGCGCTGGCCGAGGCAATGGACCGCTTGGCCGCCAACCCCTCGGCCGCCCGGGCCATGGGCCGGCGCTGGCCCGCCGAGACTCTCGAGGCGTTTGATTACCGCCTGGCCGCACGCGAAATCATGCGGGTCTACGAGCGGGCGGGCCGGGTTTAACACGATAACGCTATGTCAGCATTCCGCGCGGTGGGTCTCCGTACCCACCGCGCGCCAAAGGGTGTTTTTAGGGCTACTGTGTCAACTTC
>CAYTJE010000382.1:0-2398 GCA_964437855.1 uncultured Anaerolineales bacterium
ACACGAACATCCTCCGCGTGGGGTTCGTGGCGAACCTGCTGGCCCGCAACGGCCTGGCCGCCTGCTGCGCCTGTATCAGCCCGTACCGGGCGATTCGCGACACGGTCCGCCGGCAGGTTGAGGGCGACGGCGGTACGTTTATCGAGATCTTCATGGATACGCCCATCGACGCCTGCATCGACCGCGATCCCAAGGGCCTGTACCAGAAGGCGCTGGCGGGCGAGATCAAGCAGTTCACCGGCATCGACGACCCCTACGAGCCGCCCGAGGACCCCGAGATCCGCCTCCAGACGACCGACACCACGCCCGAGCAGTGCGCCGGGCGAATCCTCGACTACCTCCGGGAGCGGGACCTCATCCCGCCGGCGTAGGCCCCGGGCCGGCGCGGGCCCCTGCCAACGGGATCCGAACGGACAGGCCCCGCCTGCCACCGGCAAGCAGAACCCTTCAGCCCACCCCGGCTTTTGGACGATGGTAGGGGGGAACCCCCTTACTGCCGCGAACCGAAGGGGCCGGCCGGATGACCCCCGACGCCTGGATGTCCGTCGCCGTCGTCGGCGCCATGATCGTGGCGCTGGTGCTCGACCGCTTTTCGCCGGACCTCGTGCTGTTCCTGGCCCTGACGGCGCTGCTGCTGGGCGGCGTGCTCACGATCGACGAGGCCATCGCCGGCTTCGCGAACCCGGCGGTGCTGACCATCGCCGCCCTGTTCGTGGTGGGGGCGGCCGTCCGCAACACGGGTCTCCTGGACCGCCTGTGCCGGATGGGTTTCGGCCGGGGTCGGTCCGAGGTCGGCCTGCTGACACGCCTGATGCTTCCGGTCACCGCGTTCAGCGCCTTCCTGAACAACATCCCGCTGGTCCTGATGCTGACGCCCGTGATTACCGGTCACGCCAAAAAGCGGGGCCTGACGGTTTCGAAGTTGCTTATCCCGTTGAGTTATGCGGCTATCTTCGGCGGCATGTGCTCGCTGATCGGCACGTCGACGAACCTGATCGTGGACGGGATGATGCGCGAGCGGGACATCGCGGGGATGGGCATGTTCGAGATCGCCGCCGTCGGCGCCCCGCTGGCCGTCATCGGTTGGCTCTTCATGGTGACCGTCGGCCGCCGCCTCCTGCCGGCCCGCCGGACGCCCATGGAGCGGGTGGCCGGCGAGTACCGCGACTTCGTGGCCGAGATGCTCCTGGAGCCGGGGTCCCCGCTGGCCGGCCGGACGGTCCAGGACGCCGGCCTGAGGCATCTGAAGGGGCTGTTCCTGACCGAGATCGACCGGCAGGGGACGATTATCGCCCCCGTCGAGCCGACCGAGCCGTTGGCCGGCGGCGACCGGCTCGTCTTCGTCGGCGCGGTCGATACGCTCGTGGAGGTCCAGAAACTGCCGGGCATCGTCCCGGCCGCCACGCCCCACTACGACCTGCTGAAGGAGCACCACGGTCGGCTGCGGCTGGTGGAGGCCGTCGTCTCGAAGAGTTCGCCCCTGGCCGGCCGGACCGTCCGCGAGGCCGGGTTCCGCTCGCGCTACGACGGCGTGGTCATCGCGGTCCACCGCAACGGCGAGCGCGTGCCGGGCAAGATCGGCGACGTGGTCCTCCGGCCCGGCGACACCCTCCTGGTCGAGTGCGCCGACACGTTCGTCGCCACGTGGTACAACTCGCCGGACTTCTACCTGGTGAGCGACGTTCAGGAGATGACCTCGCGGCCGCGGCGATGGTACCTGGTGCCGATCGCCGTGGCGCTGATGGTGGCGGCGGCGGCGCTCGGCCCTTACCTGCCGCCGGTGGGCGGGACGCAGGTCTCGATGTTCCACGCGGCGTTCGCGGCCGCCGGCCTCCTGCTCCTGACCGGGTGCGTGACCCGCGGTCAGGCGAGGCGGACCATCGGGTGGCAGGTTCTGGTCGTCATCGCCTGCGCCCTGGGGGTGGCCCGGGCGCTCGAAAAGACCGGCGCCGCCGACGTCATGGCCTCCTACGCCGTGACGTGGTTCGAGCCGTTCGGGCCGGTCGGCCTCCTGGCGGGCATGTACCTGCTTACAACCATCCTGTGCGAGGTGGTGACGAGCAAGGCGTCGGTGGCCATCGTGATGCCGCTGGCGTTGGCGGCGGCGGGCCAGGCCTCGGCCGACCCCCGGCCGTTTGCCTTTGCCGCTGCCATTGCCGCCTGCGCCAGTTTCGTTCTCCCGGTCGGGTACCAGACGAACCTGATCGTGTACGGTCCGGGCGGGTACCGGACGCGGGACTTTATCCGGGTCGGCCTGCCGCTGAAGATTCTGGTGGGCGTGGCCGCCGTCGCCCTCATCCCCCTCATCTGGCCGCTGTAGGGCCCGACACGCGCGCAGGGTGTAGCCCGCAACGGTATGTCGCCGGTTGTGTGGCCCGCGGCGCGCTGTCACCCTGAG
>CAYTJE010000383.1:0-2392 GCA_964437855.1 uncultured Anaerolineales bacterium
AGGTCGAGGCCGAGGGTCTGACGGTCCTGGGCGGCCGCATCGCCGGCGACCATCCCATCCGCAGAAGGTGAAGCGAAATCGGAAATCGGAAAGCGGAAGCCGGAAATCGGAAATCGGAATGATGGGCAGAATGGCTTCAACGCGCCCAGGGACGCCACCGTTCGCCGGCCCGCTTGCGGGCCGGGCGCCTTGGATGGGCCGAACCAGGCGGCGAGCGAGGAGTAGACCGTGAGCGTCATCGGCATCTTCATTGCGGCGTCGATCGGCACGGTGGCGGTGGGCCTGGTCTCCAGTTGGATCGACCGGAAGGTCACCGCCCGCGTCCAGTACCGCGTGGGGCCGCCCCTGCTTCAGCCGGTGTACGATATTCTGAAGTTGCTGGGCAAGGAGACGCTCATCTCGGGCCGTGCCCGCGGCCGGGGGTTCCTGCTGGCCCCGGTGGTGGGCCTGTCGGCCGGGGCGGTGGCGGCCAGCATCCTGTGGGCCGCGAACCTCTGGCCGGCCGAGGGCTTCCTGGGCGACCTCATCGTGGTCATCTACCTGCTGACGATCCCGGCCATAGCGGCCATTTACGGGGCGTGTGCGTCCGGCTCGCCGCACGCGACGTTCGGGGCCAGCCGGGAGATGAAACTCCTGCTCGCCTACGAGTTGCCGCTCGTCCTGGCGGTGCTCGTGCCGGTGGTGCAGATGGCGCGGTCGGCCGGCGAGGGCGGGCCGTCGTTCTCCATCGGGGCGCTGGTGACGTTCCAGGCGTCGGAGGGGTGGGTGCTGTTCTCCTTAAGCGGCATCATCGCGGCGGCCGTGGCGCTGGTGGCGATGCAGGCCAAGTTGACCCTTGTGCCGTTCGACCTGCCGGAGGCGGAGACGGAACTGATGGCCGGCTCGATGCTCGAGTACTCCGGGCCGCCGCTGGCGATGATCAAACTGACCCGGGCCCTGCTGCTGGCCGTGGCCCCGGTCTTCCTCGTGACACTCTTCGCCGGCGGCGTCAGCGACGCCGCCTCGCCCCTGGCGTACCTGGCGTTTGCCGGCAAGTACGTCGTGGTCCTGGTGCTGGTGGTTCTGATGAGAAATACGAATCCGCGTCTGCGGATTGACCAGGCGGTCAGGCTGTTCTGGTTCGGCCTGGCGCCGCTGGCGGCCGCGGCCCTGGTGCTGGCGTGGTTCGGGCTGTGACCGAGCCGCGTGCGTGAGCACGCGGGTACAGGAATGATCGCCGCGTGCGTAAGCACGCGGGTACGTGAAACCGTGAGCGGCAGCAGCGCAAGCAAGGCGAACAACGCATGAGCCTGACGACGTTCGGCCTCAAGAAATCGCCGTGGGTCTACCACGTCAACGTGGGGGCGTGCAACAACTGCGATATCGAGGTCCTGGAACTGCTGACGCCCCGCTACGACGTGGAACGCCTCGGCATGGTCCTGGTGGGCACGCCGCGGCACGCCGACGCCCTGCTCGTCACGGGCATCTGCACCCGCCAGGCCGAGCCGCGCCTGCGCGAAATCTACCGCCAGACGCCGAAGCCGTGCGTGGTCTTCTGCATCGGCTCGTGCGCGTGCACGGGCGGGATCTTCCGGCACGGGTACCACTTCAGCCGGCCGGTGGACGAGGTCCTCCGCGACGAGGACCCGGACGCCATCATCGCATACGTGCCGGGGTGCCCGCCCAAGCCGGAGGCCATGATCGCCGGCGCCGCCACGGCGCTGGCGGCGCTGTGATGACGACGCTGTTCGAGCCGCGTGCGTAAGCACGCGGGCATGGTCGATCGGCCGTGGTCGTTGAGAAGGAAGGTGACGCATGTCGGAACTTGAAAGCATCACCGGTGCCGAGATCGAGAGCCCGGCCCTGTCGCGCGTGCTGGAGACGCTGGGCGGCCTGGCGCTGGAGGTCGAGGAGCAGAACCCGCAGCGGGGCTGGGTCCGCGTGGACAACGCCCGCGTCCGCGAGGCCGCACGCATCATGGTCGAGACGGTCGGCGCCCGCCTGGCCACGGTCACGGGCATCGACGTCCGCGACGGCATCGATATCCTGTACCACTGGTGCCTGGACGGTGATGCGTACGTCGTCACGCTCAAAGGGCTGGCCGAGGCGCCCGCCATGGCGATCGATTCGGTCGGGCAGGACCTGCCGGCGGCCGACTGGATCGAACGGGAGATGCACGACCTGCTGGGCGCCGAGTTCACCGGCCACCCCGACATGCGCCGGCTCATCCTGGCCGACGACTGGCCCGAGGGCGCCTATCCCCTCCGCCGCGACTTCCACGTGCCGAAGGTCGACGGCACGGGCAGGCGCGAGACCGACCAGTGGGCCGGGGCGGCCGACCCCGGGAAGACGCTTAAGCCCTCGCCGTCGACGCCCAAGCGGCCGAAGCCCGGCCAGACGCTCATCAACGTCG
>CAYTJE010000384.1:0-2385 GCA_964437855.1 uncultured Anaerolineales bacterium
TACCCGCGACCTCACGGTCGCGGCTCGGGCCTCCCGCGCGCCGGGCGCCACCTGCCCTTCGCACCTACCCGCGACCTCACGGTCGCGGCTCGGGCCTCCCGCGCGGCGGGCGCCACCTGCCCTTCGCACCTACCCGCGACCTCACGGTCGCGGCTCGGGCCTCCCGCGCGGCGGGCGCCACCTGCCCTTCGCACCTACCCGCGACCTCACGGTCGCGGCTCGGCTGCACCCGGCTCGAAGGGCACGGCACGCGACGCCACCGCGCCAAGATTTTCCCCCGCCGTCGGCGCTTTTTCTTTGCCCGACACGTTCGCGGCCGGTATACGTTAAACGATACGTGCCCGCGGCGTCGGGACGTCCCCTCGCCGGTCACCCTGTGTGGGACCACCATGGCCCGAAGACCCCGCCGAACCAGACGCGCGCCCGGCCCGCGGCGAGCCGTTCAGCGGATCGCCATGGCGGCCCTGCCGCTGGTGGCGGTCGGTCTCCTGCTGGCACCGCAGTCGGTGACGGACCGCGCGCGGGTCTGGGCGGCGCCGGCCCTTCGGCCGCTGGAGCACCTGGCCGCCGGGTGGGCCCTCGACATGAGCGGCGCCCAAGGGGATCCGTACGGACGGGGCATCGGCGCGGCGCGGTCCGGTTCGGCCGACGCCCCGGCCCTGGCCCGCCGCCTCGACCGCCTGGAGGACGCCCTGGCCGAGGCCACCGCCCGCCTGGCCGAGTACGACCGCCGCGTCCGCGACCTGGCCGGCCTCCGCGAGGCGCTCGACGGCCTGCCGTGCCGGCTCATCCCGGCCCGCGTCATCGGGCCGTCCGTGGCCGGCGGGCGGGCGCCCGCCCTGCTCTCGAAGGGGTCCGCCGACGGCGTGGGGTCCGGCGGGGCCGTGGTCCAGGCCCGCCTGAACCGCGGCGCCCGCGAGGCGATCGCGCGCGGCGAACCCGTCCTGACGGCCGCCGGCCTCGTCGGCCTCGTCGAGCAGGTGGGCCCCCTGACGAGCACCGTCCGCCTCGTGACCGACCCGCAGACCAGCCTCATGGTTCAACTGGTGACCCGCCGCGACGGCCGGTGGCGGCCGGGACCCGTGGGCCTGGCCCGCGGCACGGGCGACGGCCGGACCCTGGCCGTCGAGCACGTCTCCCGCGGCGCCGACGTGGCGCCGGGCGATGTGGTCGTGACGAGTCCGTCGGCGGAGGCGGCGCTGCCGCCGTACCTGGTGCTCGGCCGGGTGGTCCGGGCCCGCCTGGAACCCACTTCCCTGTTCTACTCGCTCGTCGTGGAGCCGCGGGCACCGCCCGCCGCCGCCCGCGAGGTCTACGTCCTGTCGCGCGAGACCGACGCCGGCCGGTAGTCCTGCAACGCTGCAAGGGCGGTTCGCGCGGTGGGGCTCCGTACCCACCGCGCCCGGACCGCCTTGCGCGGCGGGTACGGAGACCCGCCGCGCCAAACCTGGTGTGGCCCGGCCGCCCGTGCGTGCAAGGGACCCTATGCGCTGGCTCCTGCTTGGCATCCTGGCCTACGTGATGCTGGTCATCCAGACGACCTTCTTCGTCCCCGGCGCCCTGGCCGTGCCGGTCCACGGGCACTGGGTCCGGCCGGACCTGGTGCTGGTGATGGGCGTGTTCGTGGCCTTGTATTTCGAGCCCCCCCGCGCGCTGGTGGCGGGCTGGTGCCTGGGGCTGGGGGCGGACCTGACGGCCGTCGGGGGACGCCTCGGCCTCTACGCCCTCCTGTTCCCGGCGGTGCTGGTGGGGCTGGCCTACGTCCGGCGGGTCCTGAACCGCGGATGGGTCCTGACGCAGTCGGTCGTGACCTTCGCGACCGTCCTGGTGGTCCACGGGGCGTGGTACGTCCTGGTCCGGTACCTGGCCGGGGCGCCGGCGGCGCCGCTGCGGTCGGTGGAGGAGGCGGCGCTGGACGCGGCGTACGCGGGCATCCTGGCCCCGTACGTCATCTGGGTGCTGCTGCGTCTCCGCGGCCCGCTGGAGGTGACCGTGGAGCGGGGCGAGATGTGACGGGCGGCCGGCCCCGGCCGGTCCCGCGCGGCGGATGGAACTTTCGCCGCCGGCGCCGGTCCAACCCTGCGGCACGCGTGTGCCGCCCGAAACGGAAAGGAGCCTTCGATGCCCCGTCTCCCTGCCGCCGTCTGTGCCGCCGTCCTCCTCACCGTTGCCGCCGGGTCCGTCTCGGCCGCCCGGAGTGAGACCGACCCCCACGCCGAGGCCAAGGCCAAGGCCGCCGAATCGGTCAACGCCTTCGCGTTCGCCCTGTACGGCCAGGTGCGCGGGGAGGGGGGGAACCTGTTCCTCTCGCCGTACAGTATCGCCTCGGCCCTGGCGATGACGTGGGCGGGGGCCCGGGGCGAGACGGCCGACGAGATGGCCGAG
>CAYTJE010000385.1:0-2340 GCA_964437855.1 uncultured Anaerolineales bacterium
CGGCGAGATTCTTCGGCCTCGCGAGCGAGGCCGACGAATGACATCTTCACTTTCCTTTTACCGGACTCAATAAGTGTGGGGAGTGCTACTTCTTGCCGCGGGCCGCGCGGCGGCGGGCCTTCAGTGCCTCGTAGGTATCCAGTTTGGCGCCGGGGTCCTTTTGCTCGTCCATCCACCGGTCGAGTTCGGCCGACAGGCGGGCCTTGATCTCCGCATACGTCGGATCGTCGGCCAGGTTCGACAGTTCGTCGGGGTCTTTGAGCGTATCGTAGAGTTCCTCGGCCGGGCGACGCATGTACCGGTGGATCATCCGGTAGGCGTGCGGGTCGTCGGCGGTGGCGAACATCCACGTTTGCCAGTACGGGTTGTGTTCGTCCACACCGGCAATGTGCTTTTCGATATAGAGCCGCTCGGGCGTCAGGTTGCGGATGTAATGGTACCGGGTGTCGCGGACGGAGCGGATGGGGTAGGGCGGCCCCTCGGGCACGTTGTTGTGCATATGATAGGCGTACCGGCGGTGGGTGTCTTTTCGACCGAGCAGGACCGGCAGGAAACTCGTGCCGTCGAACTCTTCCTTCGTCGGGTCACCGGCGGCGGCGTCGATGAGCGTGGGCAGGATGTCGGCGTACTGGACCATGGCGTTGGTCCGGCGACCGGGTTTCGTGCGGCCGGGCCAGCGGGCGACCAGCGCGGTACGGACGCCCTGGTCGTAGTTGGTCCACTTGCAGCCGGGGATCTGGGCGCCCTGCTCGCTGGTGAAGAGGACGAGTGTCCGGTCGGTCTGTCCGCTGGCGTCCAGGGCCTTCAGCACGCCGCCCACCTGCTGGTCGAGGACCTCGATTTCGGCCAGGTACCGGGCGAAGTCGGTGCGGGTCTGGGGCGTGTCGACCATATAGGCCGGCAGCCGGAACCGCTTCGGCTTGAAGTGCGACGGGTCGCCGACGGTCCAGACGACGTGCGGCAGCGTGAGGCCCACGGTCAGGCAGAACGGTTGGTCGGGGTCGCGGCCCATAAACGCCTGGAGGGGGGCCGGGTCGAACTTCGCCGTCGGAGAAACGCATCCGCGCTCTACACCCTCGACCATCTCGAACGGGAACGCCGACCGCGGCGTCACATGCACCTTGCCGGCGATGCCCACGCGGTAGCCCAGGTCGCCCAGGAAGTGCGGCGTGCTGCGGACGTCCGGCCGGGCGGCCGAGTGGTTCCAGCAGCAGCCGCTCTGCATCGGGTACAGGCCGGTATGGAGTTCGGTGCGGCACGGCTGGCACATGGCCTCGGCCAGGTAGGCGTGGTTGAACGTCAGGCCCTCGGCGGCGAGGCGGTCGATGTGGGGGGTTGCCACGTTGACGCCGCCGTAGAGCGGCAGGTCGGCGTAGGTGGCGTCGTCGGCCATGATGATGAGCACGTTCGGTTTCTCCGACGCCGGCGGCCGTGCGGCGTGGGCGCGGCCGAGGCCGGCGGCTGCCAGCCCCCCGGCCACTAAGGCGCCCGAGGCGAAGGAGGCGGCGGTTTTGAGCCAAGCGCGGCGTGTCAGCATGGTCCTCTCCTGGAATAGGCCTGTGGGCGGCGGGTACGGAAACCCGGCGCGCAGCGATCACATGAGCCCCCCGGCGGTCAGACCTTGATCTCGAAGCCGCTGCGCCAGCCGCGGTCGCCGCCCGTCCAGACGGCCTTGGCCCGAGGCGTGGTGCCGGCGCCCTTGAGCGTTTCGGTCTGCGGGTCGATCTCGAGCATGGGGCCGAGGCGGATATCGGCCTTGGCGGGGTCGATCTCGTTGGCCTCCAGGTGCTCGTGGAAGCCGTGGATGACCTCCTCCCACGGCTTGTAGCCCTTGACTCGGGCCAGGGCCGCGTCCCTGCTGTAGGCGGCGCCCAGGCGGTAGGCCACGTTGCCGCAGTGGCACCAGGCGGTGGAGTAGTGCCCCTGCTCAATGGGAGCGTTCATGTCGTCCCACTTGCGGGAGCGTACGGCCTTGATGAAGTTCTCGGCGTGACCGCCGCCGGCGTTGCCGCTGAACTTCTTTATCCGCTTCCCGTCGAGGTCGTAGGCCGAGCCGCCGCCTCGGCCGCCGGCATAGTAGCCGTTCTCGCACTCGATGACGAGGAAGCCGCGGGTCCGGCGTTTCTCATAAACGTCGGAGGCGTTCTCGCCGGCTTTGCGCGGCAGATTGTGGACGTCCATGATCACCGGCACCACCCCCGTGTCGAAGTAGATGAAGTGCGTGTTGGGGGTGTTGCCGGCATCGTTCCACTTCAGGCGTCCACCGCCGGCGACGCACCGGACGGGCAGGGTCACCTTGTCGCGGAAGACGACGTTGCGGCAGTCGTCGGTCAGGTGGGG
>CAYTJE010000386.1:0-2327 GCA_964437855.1 uncultured Anaerolineales bacterium
GCAAGCCCCAACTTCACAGTGCGGCCCCGGGCGTGCTAGTCGGCGACGACCTCGAGCACGGCCTCGGCCACCTCGTCCTGCTGGGCGGGCGAGAGTTCCGGGTAGACCGGGATGGCCAGCACCTCCCGGGCCGCCTGCTCCGCGTGCGGGAAGGCGCCCTCGGCGTAGCCGAGGTCGGCGAAGCACTCCTGGAGGTGCAGCGGGACGGGGTAGTAGATGGCGTGGCCGATCTCTCGCTCCTTCAGGTGCGCGACCACCCGGTCGCGGGCCCCTGCCCCGCCGCCCGGCTCGGTGATGCGGATCACGTACTGGTTGTAGATCATGCGGTTGTGCGGCTCCACGTGCGGCGTGGTGATGGCGGGGCAGTCGGCGAACCGCTCGTCGTAGGTGGCGGCGTGGGCCCGGCGGGCCTCGTGCCAGTCCTCCAGGTGGGGCAGTTTGGCCAGGACGACGGCCGCCTGGATGGCGTCGAGCCGGAAGTTCCCGCCCACGTGCTTGTGGTAGTATTTCGGCTTGGAGCCGTGGTTCCGTAAGATGGCGCACCTCTCGGCCAGCGAGGCGTCGCGCGTGACGATCATGCCGCCGTCGCCCGCCGCACCGAGGTTCTTCGACGGGAAGAACGAGAAGCACCCGCACGTGCCCATCGAGCCGGCCTTGCGGCCTTTGTAGGTGGCGCCGATGGCCTGGGCCGCGTCCTCGACCACCGCGATGCCGCGGTCGCCGGCCAGGTCCAGGATCGTGTCCATGTCGGCACACTGGCCGAACAGGTGCACCGGCAGGATGACTTTCGTGCTGTCGGTGACCGCGGCCTCCAGCCCCGACGGGTCCAGGTTGTACGTCTTCGGGTCGATGTCCACGAAGGCGGGCCTCGCGCCCAGGCGCGACACGCACCCCGCCGTGGCGAAGAACGTGAATGGCGTGGTGACGACCTCGTCGCCGGGCCCCACGCCCAGGCTCATCAGGGCGTTGAGGATGGCGTCCGTGCCGCTGGAGGCCCCGACGCCGCAGTCGCATTCGCAGTACGCCGCCAGGGCCTGCTCCAGGGCGGCGACCTTCGGCCCGCCGATGCACCGCTGGGTCTCGAGCACCTCGTCCACCGCGGCCCGGACCTCGTCGCGGATGGTGTTGTACTGGGCTACCAGGTCGAGCATGGGAACGGCCATCGTCTCTCCTTTGTTGCTGCCGGGTCACTCCCGCGGGGGGCGGGTCGTCAGCCGGCGTCCGCCTCGCGGCAGAGGCCGTTCTCGAGGACGTACGCCTCGCCGGTGGCGGGGCAGGTGGCGCGGCCGGCCTGGTCGAACGCCAGCCGGTCGCCGTGCCGGCTCATCCAGCCGATGCGCTTGGCGGGGACGCCGGCGACGAGGGCGAAGTCCGGCACGTCTTCCCGCACGACCGCCCCCGCCGCGATGAAGGCGTACCGGCCGATGGTCACGCCGCAGACGACGGTCGCATTCGCGCCGATGGTGGCGCCGCGGCGGACGAGTGTGGCGCGGTACTCGTGCTTGCGGCTGATGAACGCCCGCGGGTTGTAGACGTTCGTGAAGACGCAACTGGGCCCGCAGAAGACCTCGTCCTCCAGTTCCACGCGGTCGTAGATGGAGACGTTGTTCTGGATCTTGCAGCCGCTGCCGATCTTCGCCCCGCCGCCCACGTTCACGTTCTGGCCGATGGAGACGTTCTCACCGATCTCGGCCCCCGCCAAGACGTGCGAGAAGTGCCAGATCTTCGTGCCCGCGCCGATGCGGGCGCCCTCGTCGACATACGAAGACTCGTGGACGAAGGTGTCGGGTTCGGTCATGGGTGGTCCTTGGCGTGCAGCGCGCTGCATCACAGGATACCCCGCCGCTCCCGCGGCGGGCTCGAACGGCCGTATTCCGTCACGCGCGGCGGGCCGGGAGCCCCGCCGCGCGACATTCGTTGCACGCCGGACAAGCCCGGCGGCTAAATGTGTCGCGGCTACAGTTCGACCGGCGTGCCGCCGGCGTTCAGGCTCCGTCCCCCGGCCTCCAGGACCTTGACGACCCGCAGGCCGTCGGCGCCGTCGGAGCGCGGCGTGTGGCCGTTCTCGACGCACTCCAGGAAGTGGAGGCACTCGGCCCGCAGCGGCTCACCGCCCGGCGTCTTCGGGATGACGATGTCGCCGGTCCGCAGGTCGAGCGACTGCTCGTAACCGACCACCGTGCCGGCCGTCGCCACGCCCTTGTCGTAGATGCGGATCTTCTCCGCCGGCTCCATATCGTCGAAGGTGGCCATCTTCTCGGCCCCGACGAGGGTCATCTTCCGGATCTTGTGCGGGTCGAACCACGAGACGTGGATGTGGGCCATCC
>CAYTJE010000387.1:0-2298 GCA_964437855.1 uncultured Anaerolineales bacterium
GGGCCGAGGGGGTCTGGGGGAGATGGAATCTCCCCCAGGGGCCGGCCGCCGGCGGGGCCGGCTTCCGGAGCGTGAGCGTCCCCGGTATTGGGTGTTGAGCCGTTTTTCTGACAACGTCTCACGGCCGCGCCCGGCCCCGCGCCCGTTTCAGGGCGTGCCGTCGGCAGCCTGTGCAGCCAGAGGCTTCCCGCCCTTTGTTCCGGTCACGTGTTTCGTAGGGCTTCGAGGCCTGTTTTGGCCGCGCCCAACGGGTCGGGCGCGTATCAGCCGAGGTATATCTCCCGGGCCTCCTCGGCCGACTGGTACAGGGCGTCGAGGGTGGCCATGACGTTCAGTACCTCCTCGGGCTTGACCATGAGGTCCGCCTCGCCGCGGATGACCCGGACGACGTGCTCGGCCTGGTCCCAATGGCCGGCGAAGTCCACGCCGCGGCCGGCGGGGACCTGCGGCTCAATGTTCACCTGGTACCGGCCCATGGTCGTCACCAGGGTGAGGGGGTCGAGCGTCAGGCCGCCCTCGGTGCCCAGGAGGGTCGTGCCGCCGTGGTTCTTCGGGACGTTGGCGGCCCAACTGATCTTGAAGGCGACGGCCGCGCCGCCCTCGAGGCGGATGAACCCGGCGGCCATGTCTTCCACGTCGAACTCCCGGGCGTCGTACGGCCGGGGTGTCAGCACACCGAGCGGCGCGCCGGAGTCGGCCACGCTCGTGACGAGGTTCTCGTCGCGGTTGGCCAGTTTCGTAAAGGTCACGGCGCTGACGGCGGTGGCCTTGGGGTTCCCCATCAGCCAGTACAGGAGGTCAAGGGCGTGGACGCCGAGGTCGTAGATCGGCCCGCCGCCGGAATGTTCCTTCATATGGAACTGGCCCCACGTGGGTACGCCGCGACGGCGGAGGTAGAACGTCTCGGCGAAGTACATCTCGCCCAGCCGGCCCGCATCGCAGATCTCCTTGGCGGCGTAGGATTGCGGCACGAACCGCGAACTCTGGCCCACGAAGAGGATGCGGCCGGCCTTCTCCGCGGCCGCGAACATCTCGGCGGCGTCGGCCCGGCAGGTCGCCACGGGTTTTTCGCACAGCACGTGGCAGCCGGCCCGGAGCGCCGCGATTGACTGCGCCTTGTGGTACGTGTTCGGCGTGCAGACGATGACCACGTCGAGGTCGAGGTCCGCCAGCATCCGTTCCCAGTCGCCGTAGGCGTTGGGAATGCCCTCGGTATCGGCCACAAGGCGGGCGCGATCTTCGAGGGCGTCGGCCACGCCCACGAGTTCGGCGTCGCGGCCGACGTTCTTCCACGCGGGGATGTGGCCCGAGACCGCGACCATCCCGGTGCCGATGATTCCGACTTTGAGTTTGGCCTCGGCCATGGCGTCCTCCTTCTCGTCTCTCCTGTGGGGCGCGCCGGCGCCACCGCGCACTGTACGCCTGGGGGTCGGCGTGTCAACTGTTTCAGCACGGCTCGCGGTCTTTTCTGTTTTCCCCATCCGGTAAGGGAAGGTTGACGCCGCTTCGGTTCCTGACAGAATGGAATGCATCGATTTCTGCCATAACCACGAGGAGACGGTGGCGTTCATGCAGGACGTGGAGGTCCCGTGGATGGCCTACAAGGTTCTGGCGGCCGGGGCTATCCCGCCGACGGACGGCATCCCGTACGCCTTCCGCAGCGGGGCGGACTTCATCTGTCTCGGCTTCTTCGACTTCCAGTTGGACGAGGACGTTCGCATCGCCCGCCGGGCCGTGGCCGACGCCAAGGACCGCAAACGCCCGTGGAGTGCCTGACCATGCCAAGCCGATCTATCCTTCGCGGTGCCGCTGCGGTCCTCGCTGCCCTCTTCGCGCTGACGGGACCGCCGGCCCTTGCCGCGCCCACCGACGGCTTCCCGAGATTGCGCGAGCAGGTCGTTGCCCACTACGCCGCCGGCGCCCCGTCGGCCGAAATTGTCAAACGGACCATCGCGCGGCTGCGGGAGGACGGCACCTGGCCGGACGTCGATTACACGGACCGGACCCGCGGCGGCTGGCGGACCGCCCGGCACATGTGCCGCGTGCTGAACCTCGCCCAGGCCTATGCCAAGCCCGGCCACGCGCTTAACACTACAAATGCCTTGCTCCGGTTCAGGCGACCAGCCGGAAGTGGGCCAGCGACTCCCGGGGCCGGCGGAGTGTGCCATTGAGATGACGCGACAGGTTATGCGACAGAACCTTGGTCCAACGCCGCGCCTCGTAGTGCCGACGGCTGCGGCAGCGGGTGCGGTCGGCGTGGAACTGCTGGTCGAACAGGCCGATGCGGCGTTCGACCTG
>CAYTJE010000388.1:0-2288 GCA_964437855.1 uncultured Anaerolineales bacterium
CGGGTCTCCGCACCCGCCGCGCAGCCCTAACAAGGGCGTTTCGAGCGCGGTGGGTGCGAAGACCCACCGCGCAAAACGCCGACTTCGCGTAGTCGTGCTAGGCGCTCTCGCTCTGAAGCGGCGGCAGGCTCACGTGCTGGACCCGCTTCATGAACGCCTTGCCGCGCAGCTGCTCCAGCAAATCTCCGGGCGGGACGGTGTCGAGCGTCAGGGCCAGGCAGGCTTCCTGGGTATCGAGTTTCCGGCCGAAGGTCATGCTGGCGATGTTGATGTTCATCTGGCCGAAGATGGACCCCACCTCGCCGATCACGCCGGGCCTGTCGTGGTTGAACGTGATGACGAGGTCGGCCTCCGGCTTCAGTTCCATGTAGAACCCGTCGATCGCGGTGATGCGGACGTACCGCCGCTGGAAGACGGTGCCCTGAATGGAGTGCGACTCCTTAACGCCCTCGGCCAGGACGTCGACGCTCGAGACGTAGCCGCGGGCGTCGGTCCGGGTCTGCTCGCTGATCTCGAGCCCCTCGTCCTGGGCCACGACCATGGCGTTGACCATGTTGAGCGGCGTGGTCGAGACGCGCTGAAGCATTCCCATAACCACACTGATGGTGATCTGGCGGTAGGGTTCCTCGGCAATCTCGCCGGCGTAGGTGACGACCAGGCGGCGCAGCCGCCCGTGCATCAGCGACGCCAGGATGGCGCCCATCCGATGGCCGAGTTCGGCGTACGGCTTCAGTTGGCCGACGGCGGCGAAGTCGATGGCGGGCACGTTGACGGCATTTCGGAGTTCCAGGCCGGTCAGGTAGTCGACCAGGTTCTGGCAGGCGTCGACGGCCACGCTTCGCTGGGCCTCGACGCTGGAGGCGCCGAGGTGGGGCAGGCCGAGGAGTTTCGGGTGCTCGATGAGGTCGCGGTTCTCGGGGGGCTCCTGCGGATAGACGTCGAGGGCGGCGCCGGCAAGCCCTCCGTCGTTCAGGGCCTCCAGGAGGGCGTCCTCGTCCACGATGCCGCCGCGGGCGGCGTTGATGACGTAGGCGCCCTGGGGCAGGAGGGCCAGTTCGCGCCGCGAGATAATGCCCCGCGTCTCCTCGCTCATCGGCGTGTGGACGGTCAGGTAATCCGCCTCGCGAAGCAGGTCGTCCAGTTGGTCCACCAGGCAGATGTGCTTGGCCAGTTCCGGCGGCGCCCCGGCGATGAAGGGGTCGTAGCCGAGGACCTTCATCTCCAGCCCCAGGCACCGCTTGGCGACGGCGGAACCGATGCGCCCCAGGCCGACGATGCCGACGGTCTTGCCGGCCAACTGGTTGCCCTTGTAGGCCTTGCGGTTCCACTCGCCGCGCTTCAGGCTGTTGCAGGCGGGGACGACGTTGCGGCTGACGGCCAGCATGAGGCCGATCGTCAACTCGGCCGTCGAGAGCGTATTGCCGTCCGGCGCGTTCATCACCACGATGCCGTGCCGGGTGGCCGTCGGCAGGTCCACGTTATCCACGCCCACGCCGGCGCGGGCGATGGCCTTCAGGTTGCCCGGTTCGGCGAGGACGTCGGCGGTCAGTTTCGTGCCGCTGCGGATGCAGATGCCGTCGTAGTCGCCGATGGTCGCCTTGAGGTCGTCGGCGGAAAGGTCGGTCCGGACGTCCACCTCGAAGCCTTCGCCGGACCGGAGGATCTCAATGCCTTCGTCCGCCAGTTTATCCGAAACCAGAATCTTCATGGCCTGACTCCTACTGCTTGAAGCACGGCAGGTGACGTGGCCCTGCCCTCGCGGCCGCGGTCCGCGGCCTTACCCCTGGCCATCCCTGGCCATCCGGACCGGCGCCGATAGGCTACCCGGCCGCCAGGACCTTCTGGGCCGCCGCCACACCGGCGCCGTAGTCGACCTCGGCGCCGAGGCGACCGAGGGCCATCTCCAGTGCCGCCACGGCCGAGAGGACGTCGAACGCGTCGATATATCCCATGTGCGAGAACCGGATGATCTTACCCTTCAGGTGGGCCTGGCCGCCGGCGATGCGGCAGCCGAACTCCTGGGCCATGGCCTTGGGGAGGGCGGCCCCGTCGACCCCGTCGGGCACCACCAGGGCCGTCACGCTGTCCGACGGGCTCGTCGAGAACAGGGCCAGGCCCAGGGCCCGGGCGGCGGCGCGGGTGGCCTCGGCCCGCCGGCGGGTCTCGGCCCAGACGGCCTCCAGCCCCTGCGACCGGATGAGGCCGGTGCTCCGAAGCGCCGCCCGGACCATCGCGTTCGCCGGCGTCCACGGGTTATCCCACTTCGCCAGGCTCTTGCGGTACGCCTT
>CAYTJE010000389.1:0-2255 GCA_964437855.1 uncultured Anaerolineales bacterium
CCCTCGCGGTACAGTTGGACCTGGCTGTGCTGGTCCGTGACGCCGAGGGCCTTGACGGGCGTGGGGCCGACGCAGGCGCCGTCGGCCTCGCGCCGCTTGCCGAGGCTCTCGGCCCAGAGTTGGCGGTACCAGTCGGCCACGTCGCGCAGGGCCGCCGCGTACGGCATCATCACGCTGATGGGTTTGCTCTTGCGGTACAGGCCGATCTGGACGGCGGCGCCCTGGGCGGCAAGGTTCGCCTCGAAGTCGGGCGACCGGCACGCTTTGTCCATCGCGCGGGCGCCGGCGAGCAGGCCGCCCACGTCCATGCCGACCATCGCGGCCGGGAAGAGGCCGACGGGCGACAGGACGCTGAACCGTCCGCCCACGCCGTCCGGCACGACGAAACTGCGGAGCCCCAGCGCCTCGACCACCGGCCGGAGCAAGCCGCCCTGGCCGTCCGTGGTGATGACGAGGTGGTCGGGCAGGGCCTTGGCATCGAAGCGTTCGGCGAGACGCTGGTGTGCCACGAGGAACTGGGCGATGGTCTCGGCCGTGGCGCCGCTCTTCGAGATGACGTTGAAGAGCGTCCGCTCGAGGTCCACGGCGTCGAGCATGGCGGCGAACTCGTCCGGGTCGACGTTGTCCATGACCCAGAGGCGCGGACGGCCGCCGCGCCCCTCCGGCGAGAGCCGGTTCCAGTACGGCGGGAGGAGGGCGGAGCGCAGGGCGATGGTCCCCAGCGCGCTGCCGCCGATACCCAGGACCACGAGGTCGTCGAACCGGCCTTCCCACTGGCCGGCCAGGGCCTCGACCGCCTCGATCTGCGAGAGGGCCTCGTCCTCCGGCAGGCGGCGGTAGGGCGTGGCGTCGAGACGGGCGGCCAGGCGTTCGGCGATGGCGGCGGTTTCGTCGCGGAGACCGGACCACTCGGCCTCGGTCAGGCCGTCCTCCGGGCCGACCGTCTCGGCCAGGGCGCCGCGGTGCTCGAAGCGGATGTCGGGCATATTAGGCATGGCTGACTCCTTGTCATGGTTTTGCGCGGCGGGTCTGGGCACCCGCCGCGCTGCCCGGGGTGATCGCGGTGGGTACGGAGACCCACCGCGCTCCATGGCATTTCACTTGTTGAGCCGCCGACGGTACGTCGGCGGTCGTTCGTGCGTCGGTGCGGCCTTACCCCTTCGCGGCGACCTGCGGTCGCCGGCTCAACGGTTATTCCTTTCCCTCTCCCCCGGTGGGAGAGGGTAGGGTGAGGGGGAAAACAAGCCACAGGCTACAAGCCGCAAGCCGCAAGCAAAGACGACAACGGCGCGCGCCGTTGCCGCGGCGTGTCGCTTGTGGCCTGAGGCTTGTGGCTTGCCGCCATGTCACCCTCACCTGCTACTCTGCGAAGCGGCGCTTCGCTGCGAAGCACGAGCCAGCCCTCTCCCGTCAAGGGAGAGGGAGAAGGTTACGCTTCCGCCACGGTCTCCAGGCGCGCGAGCGCGGGGTCCATGAGTTTCTCGCCGACGGTGTTGAAGCGGATGCGGACCATCCGCCGGCCGCCGGCCGTGGCGAACCGCGCCACCCGCCCCAGGCCGTACGTCGGGTGCCGGACCACCTGCCCGACCGAGAGGCCGCTTTGGGCGTCGCGCTCGGGGCGGACGACGCGGTCGGGGCCCGGCTGTCGGTATCCGCCCCCGCCGCCGCTGCGGCGGAAGGCGGTGGGCGCGGTGCCGGTCGTCTCGTCGACGCTCTGGAGGGTCTCGGGCGCCATCTCGCCGAGGAACGGGCTGGCCGGGCTCCGCTGAAGCCCGCCGCGTATCCGCCGGAACCGGGCAAAGGTGAGCGTCAGGTGCCGCTTGGCCCGCGTCATGCCGACGAAGAAGAGCCGGCGCTCTTCCTCCACGCGGTCCGGGTCGTCGCGGTTGCGCATGTGCGGCAGGAGTCCGTCCTCGCAGCCGGCGATGAAGACGGCGGGGAACTCCAGGCCCTTCGCCGCGTGGAGCGTCATCAGGGGCACGCGGTCGGCCCGCTCGTCGTAGCCGTCCTGGTCGCTGGCGAGGCAGACCGTCTGGAGGAACCCCTCCAGGCCGCGGGGCACCTCCGCCTGGTCCGGGTGCTCGGCCGCCGTCCGGTCGAACCGGTCGCCCACGGTGACGAGTTCGTCGAGGTTCTCTTTGCGCTCGCGTTCGTCCTTCGCGTCAAGGCTGTCGGCGTACCCGGTCTCGTCGATGACGGCCTCGATGAGGGGCCGGACGGCGTCGCGGGGCTCCTCGGCCAGGGTGTCCATCATC
>CAYTJE010000390.1:0-2252 GCA_964437855.1 uncultured Anaerolineales bacterium
GCCCGCCGCGCCCGCCACATGCACGTCTACGTCTTCTTCGGGCAGGGCGATTTGCCGGGCTTCGACCAGATGAACCGCGACGCCAACTTCTGGTACACGGTGCGGGGGTTCCGGAACTTCGTGATCCGCGAGTTGCCCGGCGGGCACAACCCCAACCAGGTGGAGGCCGCTCGCTACTTCCTGAACATTATCAATCACTGGCCGGCCACGCACATCGAGGCCTCGACGACCGACGGCCCGGCCCCGCTGACCGTCCGGCTCCGGGCCCTCGTGCGCGACCCCGACTCGCCCGACGGACGCGTGGACTCCGTCCTCTGGAACCTCGGCGATAACACCGTCTCGGCCAAGGCCGAGATCACCCACACCTACGACCGGCCCGGCGTGTACAACGTTTTCCTGACCGTGGTGGACCTGGACGGCCACCACGAGTACGCCCAGACGTGGATCCGCGTGCGGTGAGTCCCCGGCGCCGGCCGGACGCGATTTGCCTTGATTCCGCCCCGTATTCCGCTAAAGTAGCGGTCTTGCCTGTGCCCGGTCCGGCCGGGCAGGACCGTTCCGTGACTCCATAACCAGGGAAGGAGCCGTAGCGTGGCCAACACAGGCGGACCCGGGAAACCTGCGTACCCGTTGCCGGAGGGGCACACCCTGTTCACGAGCGAGGCGGTGACGGTGGGCCATCCGGACAAGATGGCCGACCAGATCTCCGATGCCGTCCTCGACGCGATGATCGCCCAGGACCCGGCCAGCCGCGTCGCCTGCGAGACCCTCGTGACGACGGGCCTGTGCCTGGTGGCCGGCGAGATCACGACCAAGGCCGGCGTCGATATCCGCGACGTGGTCCGGCAGACGATCCGCGACATCGGGTACACCGACGCCGCCATGGGTTTCGACCACGAGCACTGCGCGGTCCTGATCGCGCTGGACCGGCAGAGCCCCGACATCGCCATGGGCGTGGACGAGGGCGATGCCAAAGAACAGGGCGCCGGCGACCAGGGCCTCATGTTCGGCTACGCCTGCCGCGAGACCCCCGAACTGATGCCCATGCCCATCCAACTGGCCCACCAGGTATGCACCCGCATGAAGGAAGCGCGCGAGGCCGGCGAGCCGCGGTGGCTCCGGCCCGACGGCAAGAGCCAGGTGACCGTCCAGTACGACGAGAACGACAAGGCGGTGCGCGTGCACACGGTGGTGGTCTCGACGCAGCACGCCGACGAGATGGCCGGCAAGAACGTGTCGAACGAGGAGATTCGCCGGGGCATCATCGAGCACGTGATCCAGCCGGTCATCCCCGAGGCGCTGCTCGATTCGGACACCATCTACCACGTGAACCCGACCGGGCGGTTCGTGGTCGGCGGGCCGCAGGGCGACTGCGGCCTGACCGGGCGCAAGATCATCGTGGATACCTACGGCGGGAAGGGGGGCCACGGCGGCGGGGCGTTCAGCGGCAAGGACCCCTCCAAGGTGGACCGCAGCGCCGCCTACATGGCCCGCCACGTGGCCAAGAACGTGGTCGCCGCCGACCTGGCCGAGGAGTGCGAGGTCCAACTCGCCTACGCCATCGGCGTGGCCGACCCGGTCAGCGTCCGGGCCGATACGAACGGGACGGGGACGATTTCGGACGTGGCCCTGGCGAAGGTCATCCGCGAGGTCTTCCCGCTGAAGCCGCGCGAGATGATCGAGTACCTGAACCTGCTGAGGCCGATCTTCCGCAAGACCGCCGAGGGCGGCCACTTCGGGCGGGAACTGCCCGAGTTCGCCTGGGAGAACCTCTCGAAGGTCGACGAGTGCAAACAGGCCGCCCGAAACGGCACGTAGGGGGCGGTTGGGGTCAGACGTTCCGCCCGGCGGGTCTCCGTACCCGCCGGGCTTTCTTTGTGGATGCTACTGGTCCCGGCGCGCCGGGATCCGCCAGTGCGACGGGCCGGAACGAGCCCGCTGCGGACGCAGCGGGTTATGGGCGCGCTTGGCAGGGGGTTATGGGCGCGCCGATGAAAATGTACAACTCGCGCGCGGCGGGCCCACCTCCGGCGGTTAATCTCCCCACCCGCCGCGCTTGTCTTCCGTGCCGGAGGCACGGCTGTACTCTAGCCACGGGCGCCAGCCCGTGGTGAACGGGCGCGGCCAGCTTCTCCTTTTCATTCTTCTCAAGCCCCGCCAGGGGCGCTTGAGTTCAGTCGCCCCTGCCGGGGCTCCAAGGAACAAGAACAACAGGGGCGTGCGCGGCGCCGTTCCCCCGGGCTCGCGCCCGG
>CAYTJE010000391.1:0-2250 GCA_964437855.1 uncultured Anaerolineales bacterium
GTTTCTGCGTGACGAACTTCAGCATGATCTCCGGCCCGCACGTGAAGGCGTAGCATCCCGCGAGGTCAACCTCCTGCGGCACGTTCTCGAGGATGGTGGTGACGACGCCCACGTGGCCGTCCCACCCGGCCTCGGGCTTGTCGATGGTGACCTCGAGGGAGACGCCGTCGCGGCCGGCCCAGTCGTCGTACTGTCGGCGGAACAGGAGTTCGGCCGTCTCGCGTGCCCCGTTCTTGATGACGACGCGGCCGAGCCCGTCGGTCATCGAGAGCAGTTTGTAGATAAGCGCCCGCAGGGGCGCCAGGCCCACCCCGCCGCCCACCACGAGCACGTCCTTGCCATCGAGTTTCTCGATGGGGAACCCTTTGCCGTACGGCCCCCGCAGGGTGCAGACGTCGCCGGCCTCCATGCGGTGGAGGCGGTCGGTCACCCGGCCGGTCCGCAGGACGGTGACCTCCAGGTGGGCGGGGTCCAGGGGCGAACTGGACGGCGTGAAGGGCCCCTCGCCGAGGCCCGGCACGCCCAGTTGGACGAACTGGCCGGCCCGGAACTCCAGGGGCTCCTCCAGGTCGAAGCAGAAGGTTTTGATGGTGGGGGTTTCGTCGATGACGCGGCTAAGCCGCGCGACCTGCGGCGCGTAGGGGTTGGCTTCGAGGGCCTGGGTCACGTCTCAAACTCCCTCAGCACGTCGCGGATATCGATGCCGCCGTAACACGCCTCGATGCACCGCCCGCACCCGGTGCAGCCGAGCAGGCCGTACTGCTCGGGGCTGTAGGCGTACTTGTGGAGCAGCCGGTTCGCGAGCCGCGTGCGCAGGCCCGGCCGGGGAGTGGGCTTGGCGCCGGCGGGCCCGGCCATCCGGTGGTAGTCGCCGAGGATGCAGGAGTCCCAGGTGCGGATGCGCTCGAACGCCTCCTCGCCGCCCGCCTGGTCGTACAGGTAGAAGCAGTGGCACGTGGGGCAGATAAAGGTGCAGGCGGCGCACTCGACGCAGGCGGCCGCCTGCTCGCCCCAGGCCTCGGCCTGGTCGCGCGAGAGGAGCGCCTCCTGGATGCGGTCGGAGACCCGCCAGCCGTCGGTCTGCGCATCGAGCCGCTCGACGGAGTCCCGGCGGCGGGCGTCGCGCTCAGCAATCTGTTCGTCGGCGGCTTCGCTGACGGCATCGGCGGCGCGGTCGATGACGGCCTGGCCCTTCTCGGACCCGACCTCGACCAGGTACCCTTCCTCCAGGGGGGTGATATTCAGGTCGAAACCGGCCTCGGCAAACGGGCTGCCGCCCACGGCCGTGCAGAAGCAGTTCTCGTGGACGGCCACGCAGTCGACGCTGACGAGGAGTTCGGTCTGCCGGCGGGCCTCGTAGAACGGGTCGGTAAAATCGCCCTCGCGGAAGACCTTGTCGAGGTAGGCGATAGCCTTCAGGTCGCAGGCCCGCAGGCCGACCAGCGTGCGGCAAGGACTGGTCGGGGCCGAGCGTTCGGCATCCACGCCGGCGTCGGAATAGACCGCCACACGTTCCTTGGCGGGCTGGAGGAACGCCTTCGGGCTGGCGGAAGGGCGCGGCTCGCGGAGCGCAAGTTCTGCGTCGGGCTCGGTCCGGAGGTTGCAATATTCCGGACCGCGCTCGCGGCGGACGGCGGCAAAGACCTCCTCCGCCTCGACGGCCTTCAACAGCCGCGCCAGCCCGGTTTCACTTGCGTAATATGTCGGCCGCACCACGGGCTCCCTTGCAAGCCGCGTGTGCACGGGTGCCCCGTAAGGGTATGACATGAGGGGCACCCCTCGTCCATCCCGGCGCGACCTCCCGCGTAGAGGTTGATGAACAGTAAGCACGGTCTGCCGGGGCTGTCAAGAATAAAACGTGGAAAATCCCGGAACGGGTGTGGCAACATTTTCCGGTGAGGTTCGAACCGACGGTGGCGCCGGGGGTTATCGCCGGCGCAGGTCCCCGGAGGCTCCCGGCCGCTACAGACCAAGGCCGGCGGGCGAGCGCAAGGGACGGTGCTGCGCCGGGTCGTCAGCGTCGCCTGGCGCGCAGCAGCGCGGCCCCGGCCAGGAGGAGGACCAGCGTGGCAGGCTCCGGCGTCAAGTACGTGAACTGGCCCACGGCCCGAAGGGTGCCGCTTGCCGTCACGTCGGCCGTGACGCTCCCGCCGTCGTACACGTTCTCGTCGTACGTGTTTAGCGTTGTCATTCTGAGGGCCGTACGGCCCGAAGAATCTCGTCGTGGCCGTTTCCGTTTCGCCCTTCGCA
>CAYTJE010000392.1:0-2247 GCA_964437855.1 uncultured Anaerolineales bacterium
GGGGCACCGCGCCACGGCCTTTGTGGATGATGGCGAAGTTGACAAAGTCGCCTTATGAGCCCTTGCGGAACCTCGTGTTCCGCACTCCGCATTCCGCATTCCGCACTGGTGTTCTATGCCTTTACCCAAAGTGGCCATCGTGGGTCGGCCGAACGTCGGCAAGTCGAGCCTGTTCAACCGGCTCGCGCGGCGGCGGATCGCCATCGTCGAGCCGACCGCCGGCGTCACCCGCGACCGCGTCTCGGCGCTCCTGGAGGCCGAGGGCCGCTGGTTCGAACTCGTCGACACCGGCGGCATGGATTTCCGGACGGACCACGAGTTGGCGGCCGACGTGGCCGGCCAGATCGCGTTCGCCCTGGCCGAGGCCGCCGTGGTCGTCTTCGTGGTCGACGTCCGCGAGGGCCGGCAGCCGCTGGACGAGCAGATCGCCCGCCGACTCCGCCCCACCGAGGTGCCGGTCCTCGTGGCGGCCAACAAGGCCGACCACGCCCGCCTCGAGGCCGGCGCCGCCGACTTCCACGCCCTCGGCTACGAGCCGGTCCTGGCGGTCAGCGCCAAACACGGCCGCGGACGGGCCGACCTGCTCCAGGCCGTCCTCCATCGCCTGCCCCCGGAGGCGGACGAGGCGCCCGCCGACGTGGCCATGAAGATGGCCATCGTCGGCAAACGCAACGTCGGCAAGAGCACCTTCATCAACGCCCTGGCCGGCGCCGAGCGGGTCATCGTCTCCGAGACGCCCGGCACCACCCGCGACGCCGTGGACATCCGCTTCGAGAAGGACGGCCTGACGTACGTGGCCATCGACACGGCCGGCATCCGCAAACGCAAGAGCGTGGCCGACGACATCGAGTTCTACAGCCTCTCCCGCGCGATGGCGTCCATCCGCCGGGCCGACGTCGTCCTGTTTCTCATCGACGCCGCCGTCCCCGTCAGCCAGGTGGACAAGCACCTGGGCGCCGAGATCGAGAAGCAGGCCAGGCCCGTCGTCCTGGTCGTCAACAAGTGGGACCTGGCCAAGGGCCGGGCCGGCACCGACGAGTTCGCCGACTACCTCGGCAAGGTGCTGCCCGGGCTGGACTACGCGCCGCTGGCGTTCACGACGGCCACCGAGGCGCGGAACGTCCTGGCGACGATCGACCTCGCGCGCGCGCTCGTGAAGCAGGCCCACTCGCGGGTGCCGACGGGGGAGTTGAACCGTATCCTGCGGGCCGCCATGGGCAAGAAGCGGCCGCCCTCGCCCACCGCCACGCTGCCGAAGGTCTACTACGCCGCCCAGGTCGCCGTCGCGCCGCCCACGGTCGTCCTGTTCGTCAACGACCCGGACCTGTTCACGCAGTCGTACCGGCGGTTCATCGAGAACCGGATGCGCGACGAACTGCCGTTTCCGGAAGTGCCGATTCGCCTCGTCTTCCGCCCCCACCGGCCGAAGGGCGGCCGCCGCCGGGGCAAAGGCTAACGTGCGAGGCCAGCCGGCGCGACGGTTGGGCGCGCGCCGTTTTTTGGCTAGAGCACTTCACGGCCGAGTGGTGCGGATTGCCGCGCGGTGGCTCTCCTGAGCCACCGCGATAAAGAACCTTGAAGCGCGGCCCGTACGGGCCGCGCGGGAAGTTGCTATGATCCAACGTGAATCGCTCTAGCCGCGAGCGCAAGCGAGCGGTTCTCGCAGCGCCGCTCACCGACGTGCGAGGCTCCCCAGCACCCCCAGCCCCACGCCGCTGAGGGGCCACAGCCACAGGCGGGCCACCTCCGGCCAGGGGGCCTCAGGCCACCCCTCGGACCCCGCCTGCACCAGAGCCACCACCGGCGAGACCTCCGGAAGCCAGGAGGGCGCCCCGCCCAGGGTCTCGGCCGCGGCGTAGCAGACGGCCAAGGGGCCGCCGCAAAGCAGGAGCGCGCCGGCCATCAACCGCCGCCCCGCCCCGCCCCCCATTCCCGCCACCGCCACGCGAAGCCCGATACCGAAGACGACCAGGCCCGCGGCCGTCGCCGCCGTCGGCCACACGGCCAGGCGGCCGCCGCCCAGCGTCCGCCCCGCCACCAGGAACGGCGCCGCCAGCGCGCCCAGGACCACCGCCTCCATGGCCGAGAGGCCGACGAGCCGAACCAGGAAGCCCCTGCCGCGCGCACTGCGCGGCGGGTCTCCGCACCCGCCGCGCGGTGGCTCTTTGCCCGTGCCGCGCGGTGGCTCTTTGCCCGTGCCGCGCGGTGGCTCTCCTGAGCCACCGCGCCCCGCGCCTTCGAGGCGCG
>CAYTJE010000393.1:0-2231 GCA_964437855.1 uncultured Anaerolineales bacterium
CGGCCAGTTCGAGGACAACTCGAATATCTATTTCGGCACGCGGTACAGTTTCTAGGGCTACTTTGTCAACGCTTACCAACCGACAACGACTCTAGCGCGGTGGGCCGTCTTGCCCACCGCGCGGTGCCCACGACGGGGCACCGCGCCACGGCCTTTGCGGATGATGGCGAAGTTGACAAAGTAGCCGTAGACTCGCCGGCCCTGGTGGTCCACGTAGATCTCGGGGTTGATGGGGTTGCCCATGACGGGTCAGGTTTTCTGGGCGATGGCTGCGGCGTCCGGGCTGCTGGCCGGCTCGCCCATCTCGGATGCTCCGGCGGCCGGTGCCGGCTCCTCAGCGGGCGGTTCGGGTTCACTTTTCTGGCAGCCGACAGCCAGGACAAGCGGCAGGACGGCTACGATTGTGGAGAGCAGGATAACGTTCGGGCGTTTCACGGCTCGTCTCCCTTCGAGGCATTCGGTTCGGGTGTCTCGGCTTCGCCGGCTTTCTTACCGGCGGGCTTGCCGTCGCGTTTGTTGTCCGTCTCGCCGGCGGGCAAGGGTCGGCCGACGAGCATCCGGAGCTGGCCCAGGCGAATCGCATGGTTCGCCAGGGCCCGCTCGTGAGCAAGTTGGAACTCCAACCGCACCCGCTCGGCGTCGACGAGGTCCACGAAGGTGGCCTCGCCCGCCCGGTAGGCCGCCTCCGTCGCCTTCAGCGACTGCCGGGCCTTCGGGATGAGCGTGTCGCCGTAGAGGTCGATCTTGCGTGCGGCGTCGCGGACGTGGTAGAGGGCCATCCGGACCTCGGCCGCCAAGGCGTTTTCGCGCTCCGCGCGTGACTGCATCGCCTCTTAGTGCCGGGCCCGCGCCTCGCGCAGCGCCGCGTCGTACTTCTCGTACCAGACGGGCAGCGTGACGCTGAACATGGCGATGACGGGGTCTTTGCCGCTGTCACGGACCCCGGGTAGGAGTGCCCCGTCGGTGTGGATATGTTCGATACCGACCGTGGCGTCGGGGTAGTAGTTCTGCTCGGCCAGACGGACCCCCTGCTTGGTTTCGGCAATCCGGTGCCCATGGGCCTCGAGTTCCGGGTTGTGCTCGCGGAGCCAGGCCAGCAGCGCCTCGTCGTCGGCCGTGAGGGTCTCCCGTGGCCCCTCCGTCGGCCAGGGCAGGGGCTCCAGGACGGGGCGGTTGAGGGCGGCGTTGAGGCGCGATGCCGTCGGCTGCCGGAGGTCTGTGAGCGTCCGGAGCCGGTCGTCCAGTTTCCCCAGTTCCACCTGGGCCCGGATGACGTCGGGATGCCCGGCGGCCGCCGCGGCGTACCGTCGGCGGGCCACACCCTCCAGGTACCGGACGAGGTCGCGGTTCTCGCGGACCAGGTCGATGGCCCGCTTCAGGTAATAGTACTCGCAGTAGGCCTGCTTCACCCGATAGAACAGGTGGTCGCGGGCCGCCTCGTACCGGGCGTGAGCAGCCCGGGCGGCCTCGGCGGCCTGGCCGGCGCGGTGCTGGAGTTTCGCCGGCCATGGCACCGTCTGGCGGAGCCCGAACGCCTGCCGCTGCGGGCCCACCCTCGTCTCGACCTCGCGGATGTAGTAGCGGTAGGTGAACTGCGGCTCGGGCAGAGCCCGGGCCTGTGGAACCCGCTCCACGGCCGCCTGCCACCGGTAGAACGCGGCCTCCAGGCCCGGGTTGGCGAGGGCCGCGTATTCCAGGTAGTCGTGGAGCGTGGCGCCGGGGTCCAGCGCGGGAAGCGGTCCGGCCGGCTCCGCCTCGGCTCGCCCCGCCGGATGATACCGGTACGCCTGCTCGACCCGTGCGGCGCGCTCGCGGAGGTGGTGCTCGCTCTGCGTGGCACACCCCGCCACGGCCAGCAACACCGCCGCCACGGCGGACGGCAGTCGGTTCACGATCTCGTCTCTCCCTTCGCGTGCCGATACCCGCCGCGCGGATGCGGCCTCTGACCTGCGCCCCCTTTATCCTACCCGGCCCGGTTTCGCCGCTGCAAGGCAGGTTCGAAATGGCCCGCCGGGGCGGGGGCGGGGGCGAGCCGCCTGCAGGGTCCGGTTGACCCGCCCCCACAGGTGGCCCGGCGCCGGAGCGGCTTCGGTCCATCGGTCGCTCCGCTCCAGGCCGCGGCATGATTGGCCGATTCCTTCCGTCCGGGTTCTCAGCGGCGGCTTGCTCCCTTAATAAACGGCTCTCCGCTACTTTTGACGCACGCGAGCCTCCTTTCTTCCCGGCCGCCG
>CAYTJE010000394.1:0-2214 GCA_964437855.1 uncultured Anaerolineales bacterium
TGATCCACCTCCAGCAGGAGGGGACGCCCGACTACGACATCGTGGCGGGCCTGTGCTTCGCCATGGCCCGCAACTTCAAGGCGGTCATCGGCAAGGGCAAGGCGTTCCACGAGCGCATCGCCTTCCAGGGCGGTGTGGCGGCCAATGCGGGCATGGTCCGGGCGTTCACCGAGACGCTCGGCCTCGAAGAGGGCGCCCTGCTCATCCCCGAACGGTTCGCCTCGATGGGCGCCATCGGGGCGGTGCTGGCGGCGAAGGAGGCCGGCCGCCTCGGCCGCCTCCCCTCCACCGAGCCGTTGAAGCAGTACCTGGCCAACCCGCAGTGGGGCGGCGGCGACCTGCATCCCCAACTCACCGACGACCACTACCCGCTGACCATCGAGCCGGACCCGTTCCCCCCGGGCGAGGGGCCCGTCGACGTCTTCCTGGGCGTGGACGTGGGCAGCATCTCCACCAACGTCGTGGCCTGCGACGCCGAAGGGCGGGTCCTGGCCCGGGAGTACCTGATGACGGCCGGCCGGCCCCTGGCGGCCGTCACCGACGGCCTGTACAAGGTGGGCCGGGCCCTGGAGGAGCGCGGCGGCCCCGGGCGGGTGCGGGTGCGCGGCTGCGCGACGACCGGTTCCGGCCGCTACCTGACGGGCGACTTCATCGGCGCCGACATCGTCAAGAACGAGATCACCGCCCACGCCACCGGCGCGGCCTTCATCGACCCGGAGGTCGATACCATCTTCGAGATCGGCGGCCAGGACTCCAAGTACGTCAGCCTCGAGAGCCGCGCGGTCGTCGACTTTACGATGAACAAGGTGTGCGCCGCCGGCACCGGCTCGTTCATCGAAGAGCAGAGCGAGCGCCTGGGCGTGGACCTCGCGGGCGGCGAGTACAACCGGCTGGCCCTCGCGGCCGACGAACCCCCCGCCATGGGCGAGCGGTGCACCGTCTTCATGGAAACCGACGTCAACCGGAACCAGCAGCGCGGCGTGGCGGTCGACGACCTCTGCGCCGGCCTCTGCTACTCCATCGTCCAGAACTACCTGAACCGCGTCGTCGAGGACCGCCGCGTCGGCGACCACATCTTCTTCCAGGGCGGAACGGCGTACAACCGAGGCGTCAAGGCCGCCTTCGAGCAGGTGCTCGGCAAGCCGGTGACCGTCCCGCCGCACCACGACGTGGTGGGCGCCATCGGCATGGCCCTGATCGCCCGCGACTGGTACCAGTCGAGCCCCGACCGGCAGGTCGGGGGGACCACCGCAGGCCAGGCGCACCGCGACCTTCCGGTCGCGGCTCGGAAAACGCGTTTCCGCGGCTTCGACCTGCGCGGCGTGGCGTACGAGTTCGACACCTTCGAGTGCACCGACTGCGCCAACCGGTGCGAGGTCCACGTCGTCAAGATCACCGGCGAACCCGGCCCCGCCGGCGCCGCCGCCGACCGCACCCTGTACTACGGGAGCCGGTGCGGCAAGTACGACGAGTCCCAGCGCGAGAGCCTCGGCAAGGGCCTGCCCCGCCTCTTCCGCGAGCGACAGCGCATGATGGAAGAGGCGTACCCCAAGACGGCGCCCGACCGGCCCGTCGGCAAACGGATCGGCCTGCCCCGGATGACCCACTTCTGGGAACTCATGCCCCTGTGGCAGGCGCTGTTTACCGAACTCGGGTTCGAGGTCGTCGTTTCCTCCCGCACCGTCCGGTCCGTCGTCAACCGCGGCGTGGAGGAGGTGGCCGCCGAAACCTGCTTCCCCATCAAGGTGGGCCACGGCCACATCCGCGACCTCGTCGACAAGGGCGTGGATTACCTCTTCCTGCCGACCCTCGTCGACATGCCCAAGGCCAGCGACGACCTCGTCAACTCCTACGTCTGCCCGTACGTCCAGGCGGTGCCGTACATGGTCCGCGCCGCCATGCCCGACGTGGACTGGGACGCGAAGATGGTGAACCCGGTGGTCCACTTCTCGCGGGGCGAGAGGCGTGTCCGCAAAGACCTGGAGGCGATGGCCGTCGGCCTGGGCATTCCGCGCCGCCGGGCGCGCCGGGCGGTGACCGAGGCGATGGCGGCCCAGCAGCGGTTCGAGACGGCCCTTCGGAAGCGGGGGCGGGACGCCCTGGACGGCCTCGACGACGAGGCCATCGCCCTGGTCATCGTCTCCCGGCCCTACAACGGCTGCGACCCCGGCCTGAACATGAACATCCCGGAGAAACTGCGGGACCTCGGGCACC
>CAYTJE010000395.1:0-2201 GCA_964437855.1 uncultured Anaerolineales bacterium
TGACGACGAAGCGCGGCAAGATGCTGAGCCGCAAACGCAGCGGCAACTGCGCGAAACACCAGCGGCAGGCGGCCCGGGCGCTGAAGCGCGCCCGCTTCCTCGCCCTCATGCCGTACGTCAGTTGACACCGAACCCGCGGCCGCCGGTCCGCCGACGTGCCGGCCGGCACGCCGCGATAACCGGGAGACGCTTCGATGAAGGTCTTGCTCCGACAGGACGTGTCCTCGCTGGGCGTGATCGGCGACGTCGTGGACGTCAGCCCCGGCTACGCCCGCAACTATCTGCTGCCCCAGCACGTGGCGGTCGAACCCACCGACGCCAACCTCCGCCGCATCGAGCAGGAACGCAAGGAACGCAAGCGCCTCCGGAAGCAGCGCATGGAGACGCTCAAAGGCATCGCCTCGCGGCTCGACGGCACCAGCGTCACCATCAAGGCCAAGGCCAACGAACTGGGGCACCTGTTCGGCTCGGTCACCGAGACGCACATCGCCCAGGCCCTCAAGGACGAGGGCTTCGAGGTGGAGCCGGACACGATCGCCCTGGCCCAGCCCATCCGGACGCTCGACAAGTTCCGCGTGCCGGTCCACCTGGCCAAGGGCATCGACGCCGAGGTCGAGGTCTGGGTCGTCCCGGCCTGACCTGCGTCGCACGCTCGGCCATGAGCGGAGTAACTCCCGCGTGGTGGCCTTCCAACGCCGCCGCGCGGCACGCGCAATCGAGAATCGCGGCGGCCTCGGAAGGCCGCCGACTGGCACGCGCAATGGTGTTTCGCACCCGAATCAAGGAGCCTTGCCATGCCCGATGATCTCGTTGCCCTGCGTTACCGTCTCCCGCGCCGCGGGTTTCTGCGCGCCGGTCTCGGGGCCGCGGCGGCCGGCGCCGTAGGGGCGCTCGGCCCGCTGGCCCGCGCCGCCGCAGGGGAGGCCGGCCCGACCGACCGGCCCAACGTCCTCCTCCTCATCGGCGACGACCAGGGCTGGACCGACTTCGGCTTCATGGACCACCCGGCCATCGAGACGCCGCACCTCGACCGCCTGGCGGCCGGGGGGCTCCTGCTGCCCGAGGCCTACGTGGCCGCCCCGCTGTGCCGGCCGAGCCTCGCCTCCATCCTGACCGGCCTCTATCCCCACCAGCACGGCATCTGCTGCAACGACCCGCCCGGGCCGCGCAAGCAGCGGGCCGAACGCGACTACAGGTGCATGAAGGACCTCGCGACCCTGCCGCGGCTCCTCGCGCCCCTCGGCTACCGCAGCCTCCAGACCGGCAAGTACTGGGAACACCATTACGAGACGGGCGGATTCACCGACGGCATGACCACGAGCGGCCGGCACGGCGGGCCGGGCCTCACCATCGGCCGCAAGACCATGGCCCCCATCGAGCGATTCCTCGACGACTGCCGCGCCAAGGGCGACCCGTTCTTCATCTGGTACGCCCCGTTCCTGCCCCACACGCCGCACAACCCGCCCGAGCGGCTCCTTAAGAAGTACACCGCCGAGGGTCGGCCCCAACGGGTGGCCAAGTACTACGCCATGTGCGAGTGGTTCGACGAGACCTGCGGCCAGGTACTTTCGTACCTCGACAAGAAAGGCCTCCGCAAGAACACCCTGGTCCTCTACATCACCGACAACGGGTGGACCGAAGGCTACCTGGCGGAGAAGACGTACGGCAAACTGCCCGCCGGCAAACGCATGTGGCCGCAGCCCAAGGGCAAGCAGAACGTTTACGACGGCGGCGCCCGGACGCCCGTCATCCTGAACTGGCCGGGCCGCGTGCAGCCCGCCCGCCGCGGCGATCTGGCGACGGCCGTCGACCTCGCCCCCACCATTCTCGCCGCCTGCGGCGCGAAGCCGACGCCCGAGATGCAGGGCATCGACCTGCTGGACTCGGGCGCCCGCGCCGCCCGGAGGGCCGTCTTCGGCGAGGGGTTCGTCCACACCGCGCGCGACACCACGCAGCCCGACCCGAACCTGCGGGCCCGGTGGGTCCGCGAGGGACCCTGGAAACTCATCGTCCCCGCCAAGACCGACCCCGAGTTCTACGGCGAGCCGGAACTCTATAACCTTGAGGACGACCCGTTTGAGCGGACCGACCTGGCGGCCGACCACGCCGACCGGGTCAAACGCCTCCGCCGCCAACTCGACGCCTGGTGGACGCCGGAATAGTCGTGTGCTCCGGCCGGACGAGCCGGCCGGGAAACGCCC
>CAYTJE010000396.1:0-2191 GCA_964437855.1 uncultured Anaerolineales bacterium
TCCGCAACCGCAAGGATTACACCTACGACGGCCTGACGTTCGCCACGAGCCTGGCCATCCGGCGCGACCGCGTGTGGGAACGCCTCGGCAAGGAGGGCCTCCGGAGCATCGTCCTCGGCGTGCCGCAGACCTATCCGCCCAAGCCGTTCAATGGGGACCTGGTGACGAGTTTTCTGACGCCCAGCACCGACAGCGCGTACACGCATCCGCCGGAACTGAAAGACGAGATCACCCGCCTCCTGGGCGGGGAGAAATACATGCTCGACGTCGAGGGCTTCCGCACCGACGACAAGCAGTACATCCTGGACCAGTGTTACCGGATGGCCGACCAGCGGACCCGCCTGGCCGAGCATCTCCTGGCCACCCATCCGTGGGACTTCTTCATGATGGTCGAGATGGGCCCCGACCGCATCTACCACGGCCTGTGGTCGTTCACCGATCCCACGCATCACCGGTACCAGCCGGGCAACCCGTTCGAGTCGGCCGTCCGCGACTATCATGCGTACCTGGACGAGTGCCTGGGGCGCGTGCTGGCGGCCGTGGGAGACGACACCGTCGTCTTCATCGTCAGCGACCACGGGGCCAAGGGGATGGCGGGCGGCATCTGCGTCAACGACTGGCTCATCGAAAACGGCTGGCTCGCGCTGGAGGAGAGGCCGGCCGAGCCCACGCCGCTGCGCAAGTGCCGGGTGGACTGGTCCCGCACCCGCGCCTGGGGCGAGGGCGGCTACTACGCCCGTGTCTTCATGAACGTCGAAGGCCGCGAACCGCAGGGCGCCATCCCCAAGGCCGACTATGAGGCCGTCCGCGACGAACTCGCCGCGGCCCTGGCCGCCATCCCCGACCACGAGGGGAACCCCATCGGCACGAAGGTCCACAAGCCGCAGGACCTGTACGCGGAGGCGGGCGGCATTCCGCCCGACCTCATCGTCTATTGGGGCGACCTGGACTGGCGAAGCGTCGGCCAGGTGGGCATGGGCCGGGTCCACACCTTCGAGAACGACACCGGCCCCGACGACGCCAACCACGACTACCACGGGATCTTCGTGATGGCCGACCCCGAGCGCCCCGGCGAGGGTCGGGACATCGGCCCGGTCCACCTGATGGACGTGGCCCCGACGGTCCTCGGCCTCTACGGCCTGGAGCCCGAACCGGACGTCCAGGGCCGCCGCATCGCGTATTGACGTGCTGATCGAGCCGGCTGCGGAAGCAGCCGGGCATCGTGATCCCGCATGGCACCTGCCATGGCGGTTGAAGATAACCCGCCGCTCCCGCGGCGGGCTCGGAGGCTACCCATGCCCGACAAGTCCATCCCCCTGGCCCGGCCGGACATCTCGCAGGAGGATATCGACGCCGTCGTCGCGGTCCTCCGGACGCCGCACCTGAGCCTCGGCCCGAAACTGCCCGAGTTCGAGCGGGCCTTTGCCGACTGGATGGGCCTTGAGCGCGGCGTGGCGGTCAACTCCGGCACCAGCGCCCTGCACCTCTTGGTCCGGGCCCTCGGCCTCGGGCCGGGCGACGAGGTGGTCACCACGCCGTTCACGTTCGTCGCCTCGGCCAACTGCGCCCTCTTTGAGGGGGCGAGGCCCGTGTTCGTCGATATCGACCCGGACACCTGGAACATGGACACCGGCCGCCTGGCCGGTGCCCTGACCGACCGGACCCGCCTGCTGCTTCCGGTGCACATCTTCGGCCGGCCGGTGCCGATGGACCGCGTGATGGCGGTGGCCGCGGCCCGCGGCCTCCCCGTCGTCGAGGACGCCGCCGAGGCCGTCGGGGCCACCTGGGGCGACCGGCTCGTCGGCACGTTCGGGCGGGCGGCCGTCTTCGCCTTCTATCCGAACAAGCAGATGACCACCGGGGAGGGCGGCATGGTCGTGACCGACGATGCCTCACTGGCCGACCGCTGCGCCAGCCTCCGCAACCAGGGCCGCGACCCCGGCGCGGGGTGGCTGGCCCACGCCCGCCTCGGCTACAATTACCGCCTGTCGGACATCAACTGCGCGCTGGGCCTCTCGCAACTGCGGCGTCTGCCGGGGTTTATCGAGGCCCGGGCCCGGGTGGCCGAGCGGTACCTCGCGAAACTCGCCGACCTCGACGAACTCGTCCTGCCCCCGCCGTACACCGATGGCCGGATGTCGTGGTTCGTCTTCGTGGTCCGCCTGGCCGACCGCTTTACGCAGGCGCAGCG
>CAYTJE010000397.1:0-2146 GCA_964437855.1 uncultured Anaerolineales bacterium
GTCGAGGTTTCGGGCATGGGCTTTCGTAAATGGGTAGCGCGCCGCCGCACATTTAGCCGCCGGGCCCGCCAACGACGGCGGGTAAACTTGGCCGGCACGTGCCGTTTCCCGGACGAAGCGCGGTGGGCAGTCTTGCCCACCGCGCGGTGCCCGGGACTGGGCACCGCGCCATGCTGCGCTTACTCCGTCCCGCTTGATTGCCTTCGAGCCACGTCATACTATACACACGGGGCAATCAAAGCAAGGCGAGGCCGTGGCGCGGGCGATCGGATGCATCTCGGGCGGACTCGATTCCCTGCTCGCCGTGCGCCTGATCCAGCAGCAGGGCGTGGACGTGCTGGCCTTGCACGTGCTGCACCTGTGGGACCCGCACCGCGCGGCGGCTGGCGAGACGCCCGAGGCCGTCCGCCGGGCCGAGGCCCTCGGCGCCGCGGGCCGCACCATCGACGCGGCCGACGCCGACCTGGCCCTCCTCCACGCCCCGCCGCACGGCTTCGGCAAGCACCTGAACCCGTGCATCGACTGCCGCATCTGGACCCTGCGGCAGGCCCGCCGGCTCATGGAGGCCGAGGGGGCGGCATTCGTCTTCACGGGCGAGGTCGTCGGCCAGCGGCCGATGTCGCAGCGGCGAGACGCCCTGCGACTGGTGGAGAAGGCGTCGGGCCTGGATGACCTGCTCGTCCGGCCGCTCTCGGCGAAGTGCCTGCCCGAGACCCGTCCGGAGCGCGAGGGCCTCCTGGACCGCGACCGGCTGCTCGGCCTTTCAGGCCGAAGCCGCAAACCGCAGATGGCCCTGGCGCGCCAACTCGGCCTCGCCGATTACGCCACGCCCGCGGGCGGGTGCCTGCTCACGGACCCCGGCTTCGCCCACCGCCTGCGGGAACTCATGCAGCAGAAGGACCCGACACCCACCGACGTGGAACTGCTGAAGGTCGGCCGGCACTTCCGCCTCGCCGACGGCACGTGGGTCGTCGTCGGCCGGCACGAGCAGGACAACGGCCGCCTTGACGAACTCGTCGAGCCCGGCGACGTGCGGCTGGAGCCGGCTGACATCCCCGGCCCGACGACCATCGTCCGGTCCAAAGGGGGGCCGCACGAGGCGTCCGCCGGCGACGAGGCCGTCCGCGAGGCGGCCGCCGTCACCCTCCGCTACACCAAGGCGCCGCCGGGCGAGTCGCGGCCGGTGACGGTCCGGGTCGCGGGCGAGGCGCCGCGGACGCTCTACGCAGTCCCAGCCGAGGAGGCCTATTGCCGCGAGCGACTCATCGCACCCAAGGAGCCGTCATGACAAACCGGCCCGATACCCACGCAGGCAACCTCGACGCCAAGCGCGAGCGCCTGCGGGAGATGCTCAAGGCGATCGGCTCGGCCGCCGTCGCCTTCTCCGGCGGGGCCGACTCCACCTACCTCCTGGCCGAGGCACGCGACGTCCTCGGCCGCGAACACGTCCTGGCGGTCACGCTGACCGGGTCGCTTTTTCCGCCGGAAGACCTGCACGAGGCCAACGCCCTGGCCGAGCAACTCGGCGTCGAGCACACGGTCCTCGAACAGCATCCGCTGGAGGTGGCGGGCCTGGCGGACAACCCGCCCGACCGCTGCGCCCTGTGCAAGCGGGCGCTGATGCGGTCGGTCATCGACCTGGCCGAGGCGCGCGGCCTGGCGGCGGTGCTGGACGGCTCGAACGCGGACGACGCCGGTGCCCGCCGGCCCGGCAAACGGGCGCTGGAGGAACTGGGCGTCCGGAGCCCGCTGATGGAAGCCGGCCTCGGCAAGGCCGACGTGCGGACCCTCTCGCGCCGGCTGGACCTGCCGACGGCCGACCGGCCCGCCTCGCCGTGCCTGGCCACCCGCTTCCCCTACGGGCAGGCGATTACCGAGGCGGGCCTGGAACGCGTGGCGGCGGCGGAGCGGCGGCTCCATCAACTCGGATACGAGGTCTGCCGGGTCCGCGACCACGGCGACGTGGCCCGCATCGAGGTGCCGCCCGGGCAGGTCGCGCGGCTGGTGGGGCGGCACCGGACGCAGATTGCCGCCGACCTCAAGGGCCTCGGCTACGCCTACGTGACGGTCGACCTGGAGGGGTACCGGTCCGGGGCGATGGACGAGGTGCTTTTCAATGCGGAACGCGGAACGGGGAAGGCGGAAT
>CAYTJE010000398.1:0-2102 GCA_964437855.1 uncultured Anaerolineales bacterium
CCGCGTGGGCGTTTAGCTCAGTTGGCGAGAGCGCCTCCCTTACAAGGAGGAGGTCGCAGGTTCGAGTCCTGCAACGCCCACCACCTCGCCGGCGCTCGCCACGGTCTCCGCAGGATGCTTGCCTTTGCCGTGGGCGTGCCGAAGGTCCGCTCTCACGTCGGGCCGGCGGGCGGAATGGGACGCAGACCAGGAGGGAATCGCATGAACCGCACGGGTTGGCGGTCGATATACCGGACGGCTGCGGGGATGGCAGGGTTCGCCTGGCTCGTCCTTGCTGCGACCGCACCCGCCCCGGCCGCGGAATCCGTCATCGCGGTGAACCTGGGGGAGTACGCCGACGCCCGCGCCGCCGGCCACAGCGAGGCCAAGGTCAACTGGCGCGACGCGGACGCCTCCGACGACACCGTCTGCACTCAAGGCTTCGCGGCCCTGGAACTGGCGCACTATCTCCGCAAGGCGACCGGCCGCAGCGACGACTTCCGCATCCTGGACGACGACCGCGCGGTGGAGATGTCGGAAGGGGGCGACCGGATCCTTCTCGGCCGGACCGAGACCAACGCCGTCGCCCGCACGCTTCCGAAGGCGGCGCGGGAGGCCATGGCGGCCGACTTGAAAGGCCTGCCGGCCGAAGGCTACGCCGTCCGCACGGTCCCGCTGGGCACGCGGCGGGCGTTCTGGCTGGCCGGCGGCGGCCGCGTCGGCACGCTGTACGCGGCGTACGCGTTCCTGCACCGGCTGGGCGTCCGCTGGTTCGCGCCGGAGCCGATTCACGAGGTGGTGCCGCGCGTAACGCGCATCCCGGACTGCAACGTCGTCAGCACCCCGGACTTTCGCACCCGCGGCTTCCACGCCTGGGAGGATCGCGGCGACGAAGCGTTCCTGCTGTGGATGGCCCGCAACCGCCTCAACTATTGGTGTGTGGAGCAGACGCAGCACGCCCTGATGCGGAAACTGGGCATCCGCCTGGCCTGCGGCGGCCACGACGCCCAGCACCGCTTCCTCAATCCCAAGGGGCCGTACCCGTACAACCATCCGACGTTCGAGGACGACCAGGGGAAGCCCGCCGACCCGTATCCCGTGGGCGAGGCCTACCGCGGCGACGCCGACTCGAGCGGCACGCTGACGTATTTCGAGGCGCACCCCGAGTGGTACCCGCTGGTCGGCGGCAAACGGGTGCCGGGCATCAAGGGCTCGTTCGGGACGAACTACTGCACGTCGAACCCTCACGCCACGGCGGAGTTCATGAAGAACTACGTCCAGGCCCTGGCCGACGGGGCGTATCGCGACGCCGACGTCGTCCGCTTCTGGACGCTCGACGGCGGCAAGTGGTGCGGGTGCGACGCGTGCAAGGCCCTCGGTTCGCCGACGGACCGGAACCTGCTGCTCGTGCATCGCCTGGCCGGCGAGATCGAGAAGGCCCGTGCCGCGGGACGCATCCACCGGCCCGTCATCGTCCGGTTCCTGGTCTACCACGACGTGCTCGCTCCGCCCACCCGGCCGCTGCCGGACGGCTTTGACTACGAGACGTGTGTGGCCACGTATTTCCCGATCCGCCGGTCGTACGTGTATCCGATTGACGACGCCCGCAGCCCCTCCAACGCCCGGTACATGAAACAGTTGGAAGGGTGGGTCCGGGCGGCCGACCGCCACTGGCGTGGGAAACTCTGCGTCGGCGAGTACTACAACGTCTCGCGCTACAAGTGCCTGCCCATCTGCTTCATGCACACGATGGCCGAGGACATTCCCACCTATTACGCCATGGGGGCCCGCCACTTCCACTACATGCACGTGGTGACGGCTAACATGGGCAACAAGGCGCTGACGAACTACCAGATGGCCCGGCAGTTGTGGGACGTCGAGACGGACTGCGAGGCGCTGTGGTCGGACTACTTCGCCCGGCGGTACGGACCGGCGGCCGAGACGATGCGCCGGTTCTACGAGTCGCTGGAAACGATGCTGGCGAACGTGACGAGGCTGAAGTACCGCCTCGCCCGCCGCCTTGACCGCGGGTCGAAAGACCGGTTTCCCGCCCCGGAACTCCGCTACCGCCGGGAGCCGGGCGTCCAGTGCAACGGCCCGACGTTCCTGGAGATGGTCGAGGC
>CAYTJE010000399.1:0-2085 GCA_964437855.1 uncultured Anaerolineales bacterium
ACCTCGTCAGCCCGGAGCGCCTGGACCGCATCCTCATGCAACTGGACGAGATGGGGGTGGACCTGCTGGACGAGGCCGAGGTCGCCACGCGCCAGCAGCAGGGGGGCGCCGGCAAGGCGGAGCCGGACGGCGACTGGGAATCCGGCGACGGGAACCGGTCTGCGGTGAAGGCGGCCATGCCCACCGAGGCCGAGACACAGAAACGCATTGACGACCCGGTCCGGATGTACCTGACGCAGATGGGCGAGATTCCGCTGCTGTCGCGCGACGAAGAGATCTTCCTGGCCAAGCGCATCGAACTGACGCGCAAGCAGTTCCGGCGGAAGGTCCTGGCCAGCGACGAGGCCATCGCCAGCGCGCTGGGCATCCTGCGCCAGGTGGAGGCGGGCGAACTGCCGTTCGACCGCACGATGAAGATCTGCGTCTCCGAGAACCTGGCCAAGAGCACGATCATCAAGCGGACCCCGGAGAACCTGGCCACCGCCGAACGCCTGTACGAGGCGAACTGCGCCGATTACGAGCGTCTCAGCGCCAACGGGACCGGCGCGAAGGAGAAGGAGTCGCTCCGCCGGCAGATGCGCGCCCGCCGGCAGAAGTGCGTCCAACTGCTCGAAGAACTCAGCCTGCGGACCTCCAAGATCCAGGGCATCATGAAGAAGTTGATCGGCATCTATCACAAGCAGCAGGAGATTATCCGCCGGCTGGACGAGGTGGGCGGCGGGCCCGACGATGCCGAGGCCGACGCCCTGCGCGAAGAACTCGCCGGCTTCGAACGCCTCGCCGGCGAGAGTGCCGACGACCTGACCAAACGCATCAAACGCATCCAGCAGTGCTTCGCCGAGTACGAAGAGGCCAAGCGGAAACTCTCCGGGGGGAACCTGCGGCTGGTGGTCTCGATCGCCAAGAAATACCGGAACCGCGGCCTGTCGTTCCTCGACCTCATCCAGGAAGGCAACACCGGCCTGATGCGGGCCGTGGACAAGTACGAGTACCGCCGGGGCTACAAGTTCAGCACCTACGCCACGTGGTGGATCCGGCAGGCCATTACCCGCGCCATTGCCGACCAGGCCCGGACCATCCGCATCCCGGTCCACATGATCGAGACGATGTCGAAGTTGCGGAATATCTCGAAGCAGTTCCTCCAGGAGGTTGGGCGGGAACCGACGCTGGAGGAACTCGCCTCGGAGGCCGACCTCCCCCTGGCCGAGGTCCGACGCGTCATGAAGATCAGCCGGCACCCGATCAGCCTCGACCGCCCCGTCGGCGAAAGCGAGGATTCCTATTTCGGCGACTTCATCGAGGACGACACGGTCGAATCCCCCGTCACCGCCGCCACCCAGGAAATGCTGAAATCGAAAATCGACCACGTCCTGAAAACCCTGACCTACCGCGAACGCGAGATCATCAAACTCCGCTACGGGATCGACGACGGCCAGACCTACACCCTGGAGGAGGTCGGCCGCATCTTCCGCGTCACGCGCGAACGTGTGAGGCAGATCGAGGCCAAGGCCATCCGAAAACTTCAGCATCCCGTCCGGAGCCGAAAACTCGAAGGCTTTCTCGAAAAACGCCGACGCGAGACCCGGCCGACGTTCTACTAAGGCGACTTTGTCAACTTCGCCATCATCCACAAAGGCCGTGGCGCGGTGCCCAGTCGTGGGCACCGCGCGGTGGGCAAGACGGCCCACCGCGCTAGAGCCGTTGTCGGTTGGTAAGAGTTGACAAAGTAGCCCTAAGCGGCCGTCGCCGGGGGGAGGGGGGGGCCGGTTGCCGCCCGGCAGCAGCCGGGGGCGCCGACGCACGGGGCGGCGGCACACGCCTCGCCGGGAGGACAGGAAAAAGGGGCCTCGCAACAACACGAGTCCCGGCAAGGGAACCCGTTCCTTTGCCGACCCGAGGCGGGGCCCTCATCCCCCCGCCTCTTTTTTTGGTTCAACGCCCATTACCGTGACACCGACCTCCGCCTCGGTTCCGGGGCTGCCAGGGGACGCCCCTTCGCCCCGTCGCCTCGGCGCCGGCCCGGCGCCCTGCGGGCCTGGGGTGAGGCCGACGCCGACCCTTTTACGCCGACCCTTTTACGGCACG
>CAYTJE010000400.1:0-2078 GCA_964437855.1 uncultured Anaerolineales bacterium
TCTCGTAGACCGAGACCTGGCTGGTGAACCGCGGGTCGTCGGCGGCGTAGGTCCGCGCGCCGACCCCGAACTGGCTGATGACCCGTTTCTGGTAGCCGTTGACGGCGATCAGGTCGATCTGGCCGCTCGACTGCTCCCAGATGAGCCGCAGGGCCGCGTTCAGTTTGGTCTCGTCCAGGTCGTTGCCGCTCGGGAACCCGTCCCCGCCGGGGATGAACCGGTTGGTGGTGAGGTCGGGGAGGATGCCGTTCATGGTCCGGCGGACGGCGCCGGAGCCCTGCTGGTCGCTGGCGGGTGCGATGCCGCCGATGACGGTGTTTTCGAGGTCCCGCAGGAGTTCGCGGAGGGCCTTGGCCTTCTGGAAGTCGAGTTCGTCGGCCACGCCGAGGTGGCGGGCGGCGACTTCGGACCCCGAGACCAGGACGGTCTTCGAGAAGATCTGCGTCCAGTTGCTCTGGCGGGTGCGGACGGTGAACCGGGCGGCGTCGGCGTCCTGGCCCTCCAGGGCCGCCCCGCCGAGAATGTGCATCGTGTCGCCGGCCCCGAGGGGTTCGGGCGTCGTCCCGCCGTAGCCGCGGACCACGGTGATCGTGCTGGCGCCGACGTCGGTGACGAGGAGCAGTTCCTCGGAATCCCCGCAGCGGACCTGGTCGCCGGTGCGGAAGCGGTCGGGGTGGTCCACCTCGATGTCGGTGTCGGACTCCGGGTTCGTCGGCGTTGCGGTCACGGTGTCGGTGTTTGGCAGGAGGGTGTCCTCGAGCCATTCGTGATGGGTCGATTGGGCCTCCATGTGCGGGTCGCCCAGGGCGTCGAGCAGCGGGGTCTCGAACGGGCTGACGATGCCCACGAGGTCCGAGACGTCTTCGGCGATTTCCGGCAGGGCGACGCCGGCCGAGTAGGTGGCTTTTCCGGTGAAAGGCATGATTGACTCCTTTGCGTTGTGTGGTTCGGATTCGGTGGGTCGGGCCGCTCGCGGGCGGTCCGTTCCCTGACGGTTGCGGCTCGGTCAGGCCGTGACGCCGCGGCGGGCGCGCATGTAGGCCAGGACGTCGCCGGTTTGGCCGGTCTGGCGTGCCTGGTCGGCCAGCCGCTGGGCTGCCCGGCGGGGCGCGTCGTCGGAGGCCGGCTTAGCGCCGGCGGTTTTGGGGGGCAGCGCCGCGGTGCGGGCTGTCGGCTGCTTCGGCGCGCCTCGGAGCTGCGGCTTCTCCTTCAGCAGCGCCTTGGCGAAAGCGGCCAGGTCTTCCGGTGCCTCCTGGCCGGCCAGCCGCTCGTGGGCCAGGGCCAAGGCCGTCTCGGTGTCGGCCGCGCCGGCCCGGGCGAGTTCGCGTTCCAGGGTGCGGTCGCGCTCCAGGTCGGCCAGCCGGCCGCGCAGCGCGTCGGCCGCGGTGTGGGCCTGGTCCAACTGGGCCTGGAGGGCGGCGGCGTGGTGGTCGTGGCCGTCGCGGAGGTCGGCGATCTCGGCCTCGAGCGCCTCCAGGCGCCGTTCGGCCTCCTGGGCGCGTCGGCGGTACTTGATGCTTTCCTGGATGAGGGCGTGCGGCTGCTGCCGCGTGGTCGGGGCGTCGGCCGGTCCGTCCGGCTCCCGCCGGGAGGGGCCCGCGCCGTCGGGCGGGGTCTGGCCCGTCTGGGCGGATGCGTCCGTGGACATGCGTGTCCTCCTTTACTGTTGCGTTCCTTTCGATCCCCGATCGTGAGGTCGCGGATACGTTCGATGGCGATCTTGCGCGACACAACGGATGAGGATGCCCGCGATCTCACGGTCGCGGCTCGGGTACCGCGCTACGTAGCGTCCGGCTCGTAGCCGAGTTCGCGCAAGAGGGTCTCGGCCGGGACGCCCAGGTCGCGCTTGGCCCGGGCCTGCTCCAGTTGCTCGGCGAGGTTCTGGGGGAGTGGGTCGGGCCAGTGCAGGCGCGTGGTGCGGTCCTCCGGGGCGGTCTTGAGGACGCCGGCCCGGTCGAGGGCGTCGAGAATGAGGCGGTTGGCCTCGACCAGCCCGGAGCCGTAGGTCACCCGTTTGCGCGCTAGCCGCGCCAGCGTGCCCATCAGGACGACCTTCAGGGCGGTGGCGCTGGTGAGAT
>CAYTJE010000401.1:0-2057 GCA_964437855.1 uncultured Anaerolineales bacterium
GCCGGAGCAGAATCGCCATGACGGACCAGCCGCCCCGGGACCGACCGTTCTCTTTCCGCGACACGACCATTGTGGCGTGCGGCACCCTGCGGCCGGAACTCGACGCGCTTGCCGAGGCCGGCCGCCTGGACGCCCGTCGCATCCGGTATACGGGTCCCGGCCTGCACGAATGGCAGGACAGGCTCCGGGCACAACTGGCGAGGCAACTGGGGCGGGCCGCCTCGGACTCGGGCCGCACCGTGGTCGTCTACGGGGAGCGGTGTTTTCTGGACGCCCGCGATCCCACGCGGGACACCGAGGCCCTGATCCGAGAGGTCGCCCCGTCGGCGGTCCGGGTCGATGCCGCGCACTGCGTGGACATGCTCGCCGACGAGGCCCGTCGGCGGCGACTGGCGGAGGCGAAGCGGGTCTACTGGCTCACGCCGGGGTGGATCCGGTACTGGGACGCCATCTTCGCCGACTGGGACGCCGCCAAGGCGAACGAGACGTTCCCGCGGCACGAGAAGGCGGTCGTGCTGGACGGGGTCGGGTTCTTCGACGCGTTTGCGGCGGCCGAGCCGGAACGCGTGCTGGCGATTTCCGACTGGATGGGGCTGCCGATGGAAGCCGTTCCGGTCTCGCTCGACCGGTTCCACGGCCTGCTGGTCGAGGCCGCGCGCCGCGCGGCCGGAGAGGCCTGAGCCTCGAAAAAGAAAACGAACGCATGGGATTATGTAAGGAGATGCATTATGCCGCTGTTCGAGTACCAGTGCAAGGAGTGCGGGCACGTGACCACCTTTCTGGAGAAACCGGGGGCCCGGAAGCCGCACCCGTGCGAGAAGTGCGGGTCGGCGGAGACCGAGCGGCTGCTGTCGGCCTTTGCCGCCCACGGCGGGGAGGGCGCCTCGGGTGGCGGCGCCAGTTGTCCCACGGGCACGTGTCCGCTCGGATAGGTGGCCGCACCGGGCCGCGTAACCCGGGGTCGATGGGGCCAGGCGCGCGAGGAGCGAACGGCGATGCCCGACTTCACGGTGAACCTGGAATGGGAAGAGGCGAAGCGGGGCCGGCTGGCGGCCGGGACGAATCCGCCCTTGCCGATGGCCACGCCCCCGGCGTTCGGGGGACCGGGGGGCGTGTGGTCCGCCGAGGAACTCTTCGTCGCCTCGGCGGCCGGTTGTCTTATGAGCACCTTCCTCTATTTCACCGACCGGTTCGACGTGCCACTGGAGGCCTACGCCAGCACCGCGACCGGCCGCATGGAGAAGACGCCGGGCGGCCTGCGGTTTACCTCCGTTGACGTGACCCTCCGGGTGAGGGTGCCCGGCGAGGAGGCACGCCAGCGGGCCGCGACGCTGCGATTGAGAGAGAAACTCGAGAAATACTGTCCCGTCTCGACCGCGCTGAATTGCCCGGTCCGCATCACGTTGGACCTGGATGCCAGGATGGGTCCTCCCGCCGGGAAGTAGCGCGCAGGAAAGGAGGATGTTGAATGCCTTGGGTAGACCAAGATAAGTGTACGTCTTGTGGAACGTGCGTTGAAGCATGCCCCGTCGGGGCGATCGTGCTCGACGAGCGGAGCCTGGCGAAGATTAACGACCCGGAGTGTATCCGCTGCGGCCGATGCCACGACGTCTGTCCCGTGGAGGCCGTCCGACACGACAGCGAACGGATGCCCCAGGAAGTGGTAGAGAACCTCCAGTGGGTGCGCGGCCTGCTCGACCACTTCGACACGCCGTCCGAGCGCCGGGCCTTCATGGAGCGGATCAAACGCCACTTCAACAAGGAGCGGAAGGTCACTGAGCGGACGCTGGCCGCCATCGACGGGCTGGGCGACGACATCCCGACCGGCTTGGACGCCGCCATTCAAGCCACATCAAAGGCCGCCTCCTGACGTTCGCATGGCCGGGTGATAACGCTTGAACGACGCGATTCGCTTACCGGAGTGACCCGGCGTGGCGAAGATCCTCGGCATCCTGGGCTCGCCGCGAAGGGAGGGGAACACCGCGACCCTTCTCCAGCGGACGTTCGGCCTCCTGCCGGATTCGGTGGAGACCGAAACGGTTTCCCTGAAAGATTAC
>CAYTJE010000402.1:0-2050 GCA_964437855.1 uncultured Anaerolineales bacterium
CATGGACTCGAGTTCCCCGGTGACGACGATGGTGAGGCCCTGGAGCCGTCCGCCGGCGGCGGGTTTCTCCATCTTGGGGTCAATGCCGTGGGTTTGGAGTTTCCGAAGGAGGGCCCGGTTCTTCTCGTTCTGGAACCAGTCGAGGAGGCTGCCGGCCACCTCCGGCCCCACGTCCTGGACCGCCAGGAGGTCGTCCTCGTCGGCGTCGGCGAGATCGTCGAGGGAGCCGAACCGGGCGGCCAGGACGTCGGCCGTGGCCCGGCCCACGTGGCGGATGCCGAGGCCGTAGACGACCCGCGGCAGGGTGGCGGCCTCTCGGCTGGCCTCGATGGCCTCGATGAGGTTGCGGGCGCTCTTCTCGGCCATGCGCTCCAGGCCCGCGACGGGTTCAGCATCCAGGTCGTACAGGTCGGCGACGTCGCGGACGAGTTCGGTGTCGACGAGTTGGTCGACGAGTTTGTCGCCGAGGCCGTCGATGTCGAGGGCCTGCTTCGAGCCCCAGTGCTTGACGCTCTCCTTGACCTGGGCGGGGCAGGAGACGTTCGTGCAGCGTGTGACGGCCTCGCCGGGGGGCTTCGCGACCTCGCCCCCGCACACGGGGCACGTCTCGGGCAGGTGATACGTCTTCGCCCCCTTCGGCCGCTTGGCCTCGATGACCTTCACGACGTGGGGAATGACGTCGCCGGCCCGCTCCACCACGACCGTGTCGCCGACGCGGATGTCCTTGCGGTCGACCTCGTCCTGGTTGTGCAGGCTGACGTGGGTGACCGTGACGCCGCCAATCCGGACGGCCTCCAGCAGGGCAACGGGCGTGATGGCGCCGGTCCGGCCGACCTGGGGCTGGATGGCCTTGATGCGGGTGGTCTCCCGGCGGGGGGCGAACTTGTAGGCGACGGCCCACCGCGGGTTGGCCGCCCGCACGCCGAGCGTGTCGTGGTCGGCCAGGCGATCGACCTTGAAGACGCAGCCGTCGATCTCGTAGGGCAGGTCGTCGCGGCGGTCCTCCAGGTCGTGGTGCCAGCGGATGGCCTCATCGACGCGCTCGACGCGGGTGATTTCCGGGCAGGTCTTCAGGCCGAGGTCCCGCATGGCCGCCAGGCACTTCCACTGCGTGTCGGGCCGGGAGGAGGAGGCGGGGGCGATTTCCCAGAAGAAGATCCGCAGCGGCCGCTCGGCCGTCGCGCGCGGGTCCAGTTGCCGGAGGCTGCCGGCGGCGGCGTTCCGCGGGTTGGCGAACGTCTTGCCGCCGCGGGCTTCCTGGGCGCGGTTGAAGGCCTCGAACTCGCCCTTCTCCATGTACACCTCGCCGCGGACCACGAGGTGGTTCGGCACGGGCGTATCGCCGCGGCGGAGGCGCATCGGCACCTCGGCGATGGTGCGGACGTTGGCGGTCACGTCCTCGCCGGTCTCGCCGTCGCCGCGGGTGGCGGCGGCGGTGTAGCGGCCGCCGTCGTAGACGATCTCGATGCTCACGCCGTCGTACTTCGGCTCGCCGACGAGGGGGACGGCGCCTGCGCCGAGTTCCTTTCGGCACGTGTCGGCGAAGCGGCGGAAGCCGTCCTCGTCGTAGACCGAGAGGAGGCTCCGCATGGGGGTTTCGTGGTCGCGGGTCTCGAAACCCTCGCGCGGCCGTCCGCCCACGCGCTGGGTGGGGCTGTCCGGCGTGACGAGGTCCGGATGCGCCTCCTCGATGGCCCGGAGTTCCTCCAGGAGGGCGTCGAACGCGGCGTCGGAGATTTCCGGGGCGTCCAGGACGTGGTAGCGGTAGTTATGGTGGGCGATCTCCTCGCGCAGGTCCTCGGCCCGGCGTTCGGCCTCGCGTTTCGTCAGATTGGAGGGATCGGAGGGCTTTTTCGCCATGGTCGCGAAACCCGGTTTCACAAGGCACGCGCCGGCCAAGTTTACCCGCCTGTGGCGGGGCCGGCGGCTAAATGTGAGGCGCCCCGTGCCACGGCCGGTCTTGCCCGGCCGTGCGTTCGACGCGCCGCGCAAGCGCGGCGGCTATTCATGAAAGGCTGCCCAGCGTCAACAGGATTTTCCGTGGGCGCCT
>CAYTJE010000403.1:0-2038 GCA_964437855.1 uncultured Anaerolineales bacterium
CCTCGGCTACGCTCGGGACAGGCTCCGACCCGCCGCGCTCCTCCGGAATCGCCCCGCAAGGGGCGCCCCTGGCAGCCCCGGAGCCGAGGCCGAGGCCGCCTTCCCGGTAATGGGCGTTGAACCTTATTATCTCGCCGGCTCAAGCGCCGCCTTTCCGCCCCGCCAGCCGAATCTTCGTCGCGTTCTCGCCGCCGTTGATCTGATAGAGCAGCGGCAGGGGGCGGTCGGTGCCCTCGATAAACGCGGGCCGGGCCTGCCAGGGGGCCACGCTCAGAACGCCCGCCAGGTCCATCCAGTGCTCCAGCCGCGCCGGCGCCAAATCCCACACCATATGGAAATGGTTGGCCGGGGCGTACTGCTTGTATTCCGGCATCGAGGCGTACGTCGGCACGACCCACGTGTGCGGCCAGGTGACGTTCGAGGTGTTCGCGACGGCCTTCGCCAGGTCCGCCGGCAGGTCTACCGTCTCGGCCTCGTCCCAGACGAGGCTGAAGCACTCGCTCACCGAGGAGTACGCCAGGCGTGCGGCGATGCCGGAGATGCCGCCCGGCGAGATGAACGTCACGCTGTTGCCCCCGCCGGGGAAGTAATCGAGTTCGGCTCCCGGCATATAAACACGTTTCATACACGCCTCCGGCGGATCGCCGGGCCGGCCCGCCCAGTTCAGGCTGGCCGAGCCGGAGTTGTCGCCGTCCACCAGGCCGCGCTCGGCCCAGAGTTCGTCACCGGAGTACGTGACGCCGAGCGAATCGGCCAGCCGCCGGATCTCCCACGGCTCCCACACCTTGCGGAAATCCATGAACAGCGGCGGGTGCCCGCCCGAGAGCCACGTCATGACGAGCATCGTCAGCAGGCCCTGCACGTCGGCCTCCGTGGCGAACGGGACGGGCGCCTTGGCCCCGCGATGGTCGAACGTGGAATTGAAGAGGCTCTCGGCGGCGTCGCAGATGGGCAGCGGCAGGCCCCGCCGGTCCGACCCCCACTCCAACTGGTTCATGAACCCGCCGCCCACGGCGTCCACCTCGTCCAGGAGACCGCGCATGACCAGGTACATCGCCAGGCCGCGCTCGAACTTCTCGCTCGCCCCCTCCTGCGACAGGTCGAGCCGGTTTCCTATATGCTCATCAATCCACGCGCGAAGATCCTTTAGTTCCTTCCTATCGTACGCCTCCTTCCGGAGCATGTCGGCGAGGAGTTTCATGTCGAGCCGCGTGATCTCCAGCCCCAGCGCCCGCCGCGTCGGCAAGACGTGCGCGAGCGCCGTCTCCATCCCCATCGAATCGTGGCCGAAGACGACGACCCGTCGGCCCACGAGGCCGACCCGCGTCAGGGCCGCGTAGCACCAATCGATGAGGGCCCGGGCGGTGGCGTCGGTCATCTCCGGCTCGGCCCCCGTGTCGGGCCACGTGCCGACGTTCAGCGCCGCCAGCCGCCCCGTCTGCGCCAGCGCCCCGTTCAGCGCGTGGGCGTACACGACGCCCGGCTTCGGCCCCGAGTTGCCGCACGTGATGGCGAGCGGCACGTCGTCCGGGAAGTGGGCAAGCAGGCTGAGGGTGGTCAGTTGCGGGAACGCCCACGTGTCCGGCACGCAGACGAGGGCGCCGGCGCCGGCGGCCAGGAACTGCCGGGCCACGCGGTCGGCCTGCGCTTCGCCGTCGATCAGCACGTCGGAGTAGACGACCTCGGCGGGCGACCCGTCCGGCATGCGGACCCGCTCGGCCACCAGGTCGGCCACCAGCCGGACGATGTTGGCCGCCCGCACGCGGGCCTCCTCGTCGATCCGCGGGTCGCACGGGGCGAACACGCCGAACGTGACGGTCCCCGCCTCGCGGGCGTCCGCTTCCTCGAGCCGTCTGGCCCGGGTCATGTCGGCCTCCTTTGTGTTGCAGCGTGCGAGGGTGGGATGTTGCTTCGTTTCCCTCTCCCCTCGTGGGAGAGGGTAGGGTGAGGGGGTGGCATGGCCACGCTCGCGTGGCCATGTGCTTAGCGCGGCGGGCAGTCTTGCCCGCCGCGCGGTGCCCAAGACTGGGCACCGCGC
>CAYTJE010000404.1:0-2020 GCA_964437855.1 uncultured Anaerolineales bacterium
CCCGCCTCGTGGTTGTACGCGTCCACGCCCACCTTGTAGGCGTACCCGTCGGCCGGCTGGGTGGCGGGCAGGTCGAACCGGGCCGGGAAGAAGAAGACCGGCTTCCCGCCGGCGGCCTTCAGCGCCTCGTAGGTGTTGGTGGCGATGCGCGTGGGACGGGCCAGGACGCCCAGGAGGGGTGTCTCGAGCATGGCGAAGTCGCGGTACCGGCCGCGAATCTTCAGCGCCGGCGCCCAGGGGGCCAGGCGGGCCCCGTCGGCCACGGCCTCCACCTCCAGGCCGGCGGCCGTGTTACGGAACGTGCCCGAGGCGTCGACCGTGCCGGTGCACGTCTTGAGGATGGCCAGGGCGTGGTCCGTGCCGCAGACGATCGAGAACGGCCGCCGCTTCGTGAAGCACTGCATCTCGACCTCGGCGCCTGCGACGTCGAAGCCGGCGGGGTCCGGGCCCGCCGCCTCGACGGCCGGGCTGGAGCCGGCGAAGCGGTACCCTTCCTCGGCCAGGCGCGCCAGGATGTTCCGCGCGTTGATGAAGTACTGGTCGGTGTACCGGCCGCGGACCATCCGCGGGTCGATGCCGAACGTCTCGGGCACCAGGCGCTTGCCGTCGAACAAGGTCATTTCACCGTCGCCCCGAAGACCGATTCCATCTGCGCGAGGGCGTACTCGTGGGCGCCCGAGTCGAACGTGGCTACGCCCCGCCGGCGGACGACCGTCGGCACCTCGCGCACCGCCAGGCCGATGACCGCAATCAGCACGCAGATGTTCGTGCACACGCCCAGGACCTCCACCTCGTCCGGCCCGAACCGGTGGAGCACGCCGTCCAGGTCCGTCTCGTAGAACGGGTCGAGGGTGGGCTTTGGCAGGACCTCCGCGCCGTCCGGGACGGGGAGGTCGGGGAGGATCTCCGCCTCCCACGACCCCGCCACGCAGTGGGCCGGGTAGAGGCGGAACTCGGGGTCGTCGCGGTCGTGGCGGTCGCAGGAGAAGGCCACCAGGTCGCCGCGGCGGTCGAACGTGCGGACCCGCCGGGCCACGTACGGGATGATCCGGCGGGCCTCGTCCCCGCAGTACAGTGCCCCCTCCGGCTCCAGGAAGCCCCGGAGCATATCCACGACGAGCAGGGCGCGGCGGGTGGCGGGTTTGCGTTTGTGGGCCATGGGTTCTCGCTCCGTCGAACCGCGCGGTGGGTCTCCGCACCCACCGCGCGCAGAACGTCGGTTTCAGCCCTGCGCGGCGGGTCTCCGCACCCGCCGCGCGGCCCTGAGCATGCCCTTGCCTACGCGGTGGGTACGGAGACCCACCGCGCAAAATGCGGCAGCCCTACGGCGTTTGTGCGGCCAGTTTCCCGGAGCGCACGTCCTCCTTGATCCGCTGGATGTGCCCCCGGCCGAGGGCCTTGACCTCGCACCCGAGTTCGAAGTACCGGCGGATGGCCTCGTCCGAGAGGATGCCGAAGCAGTCCACCACCGCCACGGGCTGCCCCGCCCACGCGACCACCTGGTTCGGGTCCAGGGCCAGGTACGGCTGGTGGCGGACGGCCAGGACCACCGCCTCGCTGCCGCGGATGGCCTCGGCCAGGTCCTTCTGGATTCGCAGGTCCGCCAGGTGCTCCTGGTTCCGGAAGAAGCGGGCCAGCGAGTGGCCGGGCGCGGGGTAGACGTCCTGCTTCTCCAGTTCGTACCAGTGGTCGACGTAGGGGTCGTGGACGCGCATCTCGGCGCCCATTTCGGCCAGTTTGCGGACGACGAGTTCGGAGCCGGCGTAGCGCGTGTCGCCGACGTCCTCGCGGTAACTGGCGCCCAGGAGGCAGACCTCGGCGCCGGCGATGTATCGGCCCATGTTCCGCAGGGCGTCGCGCACGAGTTCCGCCGCGTGCAGGCCCCGCGTGTCGTTGATGTCGATGGCGGTCGGCGTGATCCGGAACACGCGGTCCTGGTCCTCGAACCCCAGGATATGGCGATAGGCCCAGTACCCCAGGCCGCCGTCCTTCGGCAGGCAGTACCCGCCGATGCCGGGGC
>CAYTJE010000405.1:0-1985 GCA_964437855.1 uncultured Anaerolineales bacterium
CGCGGCGGTGGCCGCCGGCGAGGGCGGGACGGCGACGCCGGGCGAATCGCCCGGCGAGCCGGCGGCCGGCGGCGAGGGCGCACCCGCCGCGGCGGTGCCCGACGAGGTCCGCCCCGAGGACCGCGACGTCGTCCGCCGGTACTTCGGCGGGTAACATTTAGCCGCCGACCTTGGTCGGCGCGATTCATACGCACCGGGCAAGCCCGGCGGCTAAATGTGTGGTGGTATCGCGGCGTTGTGTCAGGCAAACAGGGCCGAGCCGACGCGGACGATCGTGGCGCCTTCCTCGACGGCCACCTCGAAGTCCTGTGTCATACCCATGGAGAGTTCGGCCGGCGTCCGGGGCAGGTCGGCCTCGCGGTTGAGGCGCGCGAGCAGTTCCCTGAGCCGTGCGAAGACCGGCCGGACCGTCTCCGGGTCGTCCACGAAGGGGGCCATCGTCATCAGGCCCGCGAGGCGGACGTGAGGCAGTGCGGCGATGTGGGCGGCCAGGGCGGTGGCCTCGTCCGGGCCGACGCCGCCCTTCTGCGTCTCGCCGGCCACGTTCACCTCCAGAAGGCAGGTGGCGGTGGTCCGGGCCCGGGCGGCCCGCTTCTCGATCTCGTCGGCCAGGCGGGCTGAGTCCACGCTGTGGATCATCGTGCAGGTGGGCACGACGTACTTGACCTTGTTCCGCTGGAGCCGGCCGATCATGTGCCAGCGGACGGCCGCGCCTTCAAGTTCGCGGCTGCGGTCGCGGAGTTGCTGGGCCCGGTTCTCGCCGATGTCCGTCTGGCCGGCGCCCAGCAGCGTGCGGATGGCGTCGACCGGGGCGGTCTTGGTGACGGCGACGAGGCGGACGGCGTCGGCGGCCCGGCCGCTGCGGGCCGCGGCCGCGGCGATGCGGTCCTGAACTTCGCGGAGGTTGAAGCGGATGCGGCCTGAGTCGGTGGTCATGGGGATGAGTGTACCGCGCACGGGTGGCGGTGCAAGGGGGTGGCGGCGCACACCCTCTCCCTTGACGGGAGAGGGAGGCTCGTGCTTCGCAGCGAAGCGCTGCTTCGCAGAGTAGCAGGGTGAGGGTGAATCTATGGCGCGGTGCCCAGTCTTGGGCACCGCGCATCGATCGCGGCGGCCAAGACTGACCGCCGCGCAACTTCCACCCTGCCCTCTCCCGCCGGGGGAGAGGGAGAAGCGACATTTACCGGCTGTACAGGCCGGTCAGTTCGGCCTGGCCGAGGATGTGGCCGTCCATCGCCTGCATCAGGGCCTTCTTGTCGGCGCCGGGGGCCAGGTTGAGCCGGGCGTCCAGGGCGTAGAGACGGAAATGGTAGTGGTGGTGGCCGTGGCCGGGCGGCGGCATCGGGCCGCCGTAGCCGATCCGGCCCCACCCGTTCTTGCCCTGGGCGGCGCCGCCGAGGTCGGCGACGGTCTCGGTCGTGGGGACGCCCTCGGGCAGGGCGGCCGTGTCGGCGGGGATGTTCCAGATGAGCCAGTGGTCCCAGGTGCCGACCGGTGCGTCGGGGTCGTCGCAGACGAGGGCCAGCGCCTGTGTGCCGGCGGGCGGGTCGGACCACGCCAGCGGCGGGCTCGCGTCCTGCCCTTCGCCGGAGTACGGCTTGGGGATACGGCCGTTCGGTTCGAACGCGGGGCTGGTCAGCGTGAAGGCCATGGGGGGTTCCTCCGTTCCTGGGGTCTTTTCGGATTGCGGCCGGGTGGTGCCGGCGGTCTCTTCCGGGCCGGTGGGCTGGGGTTCGCAGGCGGCGCCCGCGACACACCAGGCCGCCAGGAGTCCGGCCGCCGCGGATGCGATCAGCGGGTTGGTTCGAGGGGCGCGCATGGTTTGCCCTCCTTTCGACCCGCTCTATGATGGCGCGCCGGGGCGGGTTCGTGCAAGGGGAGAACAAACCGCTCACTATCGTTCGCGGCTATTGAGCCCGGTAAAACCAATTGCGGATTCAACTCTGAAACGCAACCTGCCAAACGACGTTTCGAGCGTTTGAGGG
>CAYTJE010000406.1:0-1981 GCA_964437855.1 uncultured Anaerolineales bacterium
GGCGTACGCCTTCTGGCCGAGCCCGACCATCCGGTCCCGCACGTGGCGGGCGTGCCGGCCGAGGGCCGTCGCCCGGGCCGCGTCGCCGTCGGCCTCCACGGCCTGCATGTAGGCGTCGAGCGGCACCTTCGAGTCGACCACGATGACGCGGTCGTTCGGCAGGCGAATGAGCATGTCCGGCCGGCGCCGGCCGTCCTCGGTCTCGGTGGAGGCCTGCTCGTCGAAGTCGCAGTGGGGCGACATGCCGGCCACCTCCACCACCCGCCGCAGGGTGACCTCGCCCCACCGGCCGCGCGCGGTCGGCGACGCGCGCAGGGCCGTCGACAGTTGGTGCGCCTCGCGGCGGAGGCCGTCGTTGGCCTCCCGCAACGTATCCAGATACGACCGCAGGCCGCCGTAAGCGTCGTTGCGGGCCTTCTCGATCTCCTCCAGCCGCTTCTGGTACGTATCGAGCATCTCGCGGATGGGCTTCAGTCGCTCGCCGGCCTGGTCGAGGAACTGCTCCCGCCCCTCCTTCAGCGCCTTGGCCGACAGGGCCGCAAAGGCGTCCTTCAGTTGCGTTTCGGCGTCCTCCAGGAGCCGGCGCTGTTGGGCCAGGTTCTCCTTCTCGGCCTCCAGGCGGGTCTCGGCCTGGACGCGGGCCTGATGCTGGGCCTCGAGGTCGGCCCGCAGGCGGTCGGCCTCCTGCTCCAGGCCGGCGACCCGCTGCCGCAGTTCGCCCTCCACGGCCCCGCCGCCCTTCCGCTGCTTCAGCAGCGCAGCCAGCAGCGCGATGGCCGCCAGCACCAGCAGCCCCAGGACGCCCAGGAGAATGTCGGTCATGGTCGGTTTCCCCGCGGCCCATCCTACCGCCGCCCCGCCCTGCCGTCAACGACGCTGCGGCCTACGCCGCAGCGCGCCGCGGCCGAAGGGCTGTCACCCTGAGCGAGCCCGCCCCGCGGGGCGAGTCGAATGGGTCTCGCCGTGGAGCCTTCGAACGTTGAACGTTCAACCCGGAACGTTCACCCGACCTGCTGTCCCAAACCCGCCCCACCCTCTTCGGAAAAATCCGAAAATCGCGGGTTTTCCATGCCTGGCATTCACAAGACCTTACGGCCGTATCGTCGCATAAATGCGACTGCCATTTCGGCCGGAGCGCGCACAAACCGGTCCGCGCCGTCCCCGGGTGGAGGACCGTGTGCGCAAGGCCCCTCGACAGCCCGAAACGGCCGCCAAGCATTCAGCGCCCAAGCCTCCCGCGGCCAAGGCCGAGCGGCGGGCGGCCGGGACGCCGCGCAAGCGCCGCCGCTCGACGGAGACCCCGGCCGCCTCGGGCCGCACCCGCGTCTGCACCAAGTGCGGCCAGGAGAAGCCGCTGTCGGCCTTCCCGCTCCACAAACACTGCCGCGACGGCCGCAATACCCAGTGCCAGGAGTGCATCAACGCCTACCAGCGGGCGTACAACCGCCGGCACCCCGACCGGGCCCGGGCCAAGTACCGCCGCTTCTATCACCGGCACAAGGACCGCATCGCCAAACGGGAGGAGGGGCTCGACCGCCGGGCCAAGAACGACATCCGGCACCTGGTCCGCCTGGCCGTCAAGACCGGCCTGCTCACCAAGCCCGACCGCTGCGCGCACTGCGGCGCCGAACCCCCGCCGCACCGCCTCCACGCCCACCATCCCGACTACGCCAAACCCCTGAACGTCGTGTGGCTGTGCTCGTACTGCCACGGGAAGGAACACGCCCGGCTGCGGGCGGAACGGACGAAGGCGGAACGCGGAATTCGGAATGCGGAACACGACTGAACGGCCTTCACCGAGGGGTGTCACCGGCGGCTTGCCCGCCCGTGCCAGGCCGCGGACGTCGCCGTGGCCGTTGCCGGTTGCTTGTGGCTCGAGGCCCGCGCCGCCGCACGCCATAGACCGCACGCTCACCCCGCCCGCGCCCGGTTAAGGCGCAGGAGGTTCGCCAGGATCCGGCGGTCGATGTCCGCCCGCCGC
>CAYTJE010000407.1:0-262 GCA_964437855.1 uncultured Anaerolineales bacterium
AGGCGGTTGATGGTGTTGTGGGCGATGGCGGCGGCCTCGATGGCCGAGGGCGGCCCGGCCTCCGACTCCAGGTCCGCCTCAAGGAGCGAGGAGGCCGCCAGGTCGTCGATGCAGGCGCCGAGGGTATCGACGGACACCCAGCGGCGTTTGCGGTGCTCCTTGAGCCGGTCATGGGCCTGAAGGGGATCCGTATCGGCTCCGGCGGCGGCTTCCATGCGATCCTGTTCGGCCACGTCGGCCGGCGGCAGGACCGGATTTGGCA
>CAYTJE010000407.1:272-1970 GCA_964437855.1 uncultured Anaerolineales bacterium
CCCAGCAGAGGTGGCCGAAGAGGGTGTCGCCCGTCAGGGGCGTGCCGAGGCGGCTCTTCAGGGTCAGGCGGAGTCGGTAGCGGTTCATCCGGCTTGCCCCGTTGATTGGGCGGCGACCCCCGGCAGTTCGCGGTGCGTTCCATCGACCCGGATGCCGGGCTTCGTGCCTTCGCCGTCCGGCACGACGAAACGGATCTGCCCGCATCCCCGGCTGCCGCAGGAGCCGAGGTAGTCCTGCTCCAGGAGGGCCATGGCCGTCAGGAGGACCGACTCGAAGTTGCCCTCGTCGGCCTGCCCGCCGTCGCCCATGTCGAAGATGCGGTAGACGATCTCAAAGTCGAAGCGGACCTCGGGGAGGACCCGCTCCATCGGCCGGGGGTTGGCCATCGCCGTCAGGCGGTTGATGCTGTTCTCGGTTTTGATCTCGCTGATGGCCTCGCCGCCGTTGAAGCGGTTGCAGTCGGGCCCGGAGAGGACGGCGTCGCGGACGAGGGTGCGCGTCGGGCCCACTTCTCTTTGTTCGGTGGCAGGAATCCCAAACACCCGAGCCGTTGGGGTATCAGGGTCCGGCTTCGTGGGATTGCCGCGGTCCGGCAGTTTGCCGTGATACCATTCCGAGAGAGACCGCATCTTCCCCTTCAGCGACGAGCCGGGGATGTACGGCTCATCGGTGAGCGGGTTACGGAGGATAGGGTTGTCGAGGCCGGAGATTTCCATCTGCTCGACGTTGGCCCCGATCCGCAGACCGGTGACGACCTCGATCTGGCCCTTGATGACGCGGCTCTCTTTCAACCTGTACTCCGGTGTCTCGTTTGCAGCACTCATGGCAGCCGCCTTTCGTTCTTCGTATCACGCATGCTTGCCGAACCAGAAGCCCACCACCGCCTCGAAGTGGGCCACGAACTTCTCGAAGGCGTCTTCGTCGCCGACCTTGCGGACGCCGTTGTCGATGAACTGGACGAACTCCTCGGGCGTGCCGCCCCCGCCGGTCTTGTGCTTGGCGTACTGGGCCTTGGACCGGAGCATCTTGAACGCGGGCTCGATCTGCGTCCGGTAGTCCTGGCCCTGCTTCAGGCGGCGGGAGAGGTCCTTGACCTCGCCGAAGAACTTTCGGAGTTGGCTGCTGTTGAGGCGCCGCCCGAAACGGTCGGCCTCCTTCTCGGCGAGGTCGTCCACGAGTTCGGCCTGGGCCTTCTGCGGGTCGAACAGGGCGGCGGATGCCTCGCGCGTGGCAGAGGCCCCGCGCCCGCGTCCCCGGCCGCCTCCTCGTTCTGGTCTGGGACTCATCGTGATCCTCCTCGATTCAGGTACAAGGCGTAGGTGGCCCCGAGTATGACCGGGGCGACGGATTTCTGGCGAACCGACAGCGGCAGCACAGTCTGAAGCCACTGCAGGTCCTCTTTCTGGCCGGCGGTTGGCGAGTTCGGCAAACGGCGCTCGACGTTACGGTGGAGATCGTAAGCATAATGGCTACGCCAAGTGAGATCGGCGACGGGGATGCGTTCGCCAGCCCTTTCCTTTCGACCGACGCGCTCGGCACTACGGGCGTGCTGGAGAAGCCGATAGACGAAAGCGGCGTTCAGCCCGACCCCGCTCCGGTCGTCTTCGCGCCGGCACAGCATGGCATCGAGGCGACGGCCGTATTCCAGCCCCTGCTCGAACTGCTCCCACTTCAGGACCCGGCCGAGGACCGTGATG
>CAYTJE010000408.1:0-1922 GCA_964437855.1 uncultured Anaerolineales bacterium
GTCCTCGATCGTGATGGCGTAGTCGGCGCCGGTGTCGGCGCCGCCCAGGACGAGGTGATAGACCTGGTCGCCGCCGGCGTCGTACTCCAGGATGCTGGCCGTGACCCCGGGGTTCCCGCCGTCGTTGTTGATGAGGTCGCGGAGGTCCTCCAGGGTGGTCTCGGCAGTGGTCTGGATGCTGTGCGTGGTGCCGTCGTAGGTGTACGCCAAGACGCCTTCGCCGACGAGGGTGTCGAGGCCGGCAAGGCCGTCGTGGACCTGGCGTTCGGCGGCGGCGAGTTGGTTGATGGCGATCTCGTGGGCGCCCTCGCTGGCGCCGGCGTCGGTCTCGAGGGTAAGCCGGTCGGTATCGCCGGAGGTGGCGGTGTAGGCCCGGAGGTCGGCGGCGGCGCGAAGGTCGTCGGCGGCCGTCCGGACGGCCTCCAGGCGGGTGTCCAGCGTGTTGAAGGCGTCGAGTTTGGACTGGGTGTCGGTCTGGCGGGTCTGGAGACGGTTGAGGGTCCCGCTGGAGGCGGCCAGCATCTGCTGGACGATGGCCTCGGTGTCGATGCCGGTCTGGAGTCCGGACAGGGTGATCGCGGACACGGCTCTCCCTCCGGGCGCGGGGCGCCCGCTCTCGCCTCAAACAGGCCGGAGGCGGCCTCGTCCTCGCGGAGGGGCTGGTCGCGGACGAGGCCGCCTCCTTCAAGGGTTGGATGTTAGCCCAGCAGCGTCAGGGCCAGGCTCGGCATGGTGTTGGCCTGGGCCAGCATCGCGACGCCGGCCTGGGCCAGGACCTGGTTGCGCGTCAGGGCCGACATCTCCGTGGCCACGTCGACGTCGGAGACGCGGCTCTCGGCGGTCGCGAGGTTCTCGGCCTGGATGTTGAGCGTGTCGATGGTGTTTTCGAGGCGGTTCATCTTGGCGCCGAACGAGGCGCGGGCGGAGTCCTTCTCGTCGATAGCCGATGCCACCGCCGTCATGGCCGACTGCGCGCCCGAGACGGTCGAGATGTCTTCGCTGCCGACGCTCAGGCCGGTCTTCGTCACGTCGACCAGGCTCACGCTGATGTAGTCGACGTTGGAGGTCGAGCCGTCGCCGATCTGGACCGCGACCGAGCCGCTGGCGCTGTCGAGCAGCGACGTGCCGTTGAACTCGGTGGCCTTGGCGATGCGGTCGATCTCGTTGGCCATCTCCTGGAACTCGTCGTCCATCAGGCCGCGCTGGGTGGCGGTGTAGGTGCCGGTGGCGGCCTGTTCGGCGAGTTCCTTCATGCGGACCAGACACTCGTCGATGGTCTGCATGGCCCCCTCGGCGGTCTGGAGCATGCTGATGCCGTCCTGGGCGTTCTTGGCCCCCTGCCTCAGGACGGCGATGTCCGCCCGCATGAGTTCGCGAACGGCCAGGCCGGCCGCATCGTCCGCTGCGCTGTTGATGCGCAGGCCGGACGAGAGCCGTTCCACAGACTTGGCCAGCGAGTCATACGACGTGGCCAGGTGGCGGGCCGCATTCTCCGCCATCAGGTTGTTCTTGATTGCAAGCATGTGTCTCTCTCCCTTTCAGCAAATCGAAGTTCGGTTCGTGCGAGCCCCAGCAGCCCACACCTCGTACACGGGTTCCGGCGGCGGGGGACCGCCAGGCCGGAGGTCCGGCAGACGGTTCAGGCCGCCAGGCTTCGGAATCTCATTATCGACTGGGGGAATGGATACTTTAGGGGTTTTGCGCCGCCAAACATCGCCGGGTGACGCCTCTCGGCAGGCGGACAGAAACATGAGGGGCACGGGATGGTGTCCCGCGGCCGGGGGGGGTTGTGGCGGGAGGGGCGCAAAAGAAAGGGTCCAACGCCCCATACCGGGGGCGGCCGCCTGTGGACTCCGAGACCGTCCCCGGCACACCCTGGGGGAGATTCCATCTCCCCCAGACCCCCTCGGCCCATGCCCAAC
>CAYTJE010000409.1:0-1915 GCA_964437855.1 uncultured Anaerolineales bacterium
CGTTCGCCGGCGTCCACGGGTTATCCCACTTCGCCAGGCTCTTGCGGTACGCCTTGAGGTCCACGTAGTAGGCGGAGGCGTCGGTGGCCTCGATTTTCCGCCAGGCCTTCTGGCTGCACGCGATAAAGGCGAGGCCGGCCGGCAGCATCAGGGCCTTCTGGCTCCCGACGACGGTCACGTCCACGCCCCAGGCATCCATGGCAAACGGCAGCGCGCCGACGCCCGTGATGCCGTCGACGACCAGGCAGGCGTCGGTCTCGCCGACGGCCCGGGCGATGGCCTCCACGTCGCAGGCCGTCCCGGTCGAGGTCTCGCAGTGCTGGATGTAGACGGCCACGGCGTCGGGGTTAGCCCGGAGGGCCTCGGCAACCTGGTCGGCGCCGGCGGCGGTGCCCCACTCGACGTCGAGGTCAATCGTCTCGGCGCCGAAGGCCTTGCCGAGGTCGGACCACCGCTCGCCGAACTTGCCGCCGCGGACGGCGATCATCGTCTCGCCCGGGGCCACGAGGTTGGCGACGGCGGCCTCCATGGCGGCCGACCCGCTGCCGGTGATGGTGTAGACCTCCTCCTGGGTCTGGAGGATGGCCTGGAGGTCGCCGGTCAGTTGCTCGAGCATCTCTCGGTAGGCGCCGGTCCGATGGTGGAACATCGGCCGGGCCAGTTCCAGGAGGGTGTCCTCGGGCACGGGCGTCGGGCCGGGCGCAAAGAGGCGCTGCTTGTACATCCGGTCTCCTTTCTCGCGTCGGAGGCGGCCGGTCGGTTCCTTTAGAGGGCGGCTCCCCGCCAAAGAGGCACAGGATTATAGCCGGCGCGCAGGGCGATGCAAACCAAAAGCGAACCTGCGCCCGGCCCGGTCGGTCGCCACCCGCCGCCGGCCTGAACCGGGCCCCACTCGAGGGCGGCGGGGAGGGGACGGTCGGCCGGCCTTTCGCCACTTCGCGCTTGAATCCGCGGCCCCGGCGTGGTATACGAACCCCCTTGACCCAGCCGAGGGAGTGGCGGTGGCCCAGACGGTACTTGACACGTTGCGCGAACTCCAGGAGGCCGACCGGCGGCTGCGGACGCTCCAGCAGCAGAAGGCCTCCCACGACCGGGCCGCCAAGGTCCGGGCCGCCCAAATCCAGCAGCACCAGCAGACGATCCAGGCCCTCCGCCAGAAGGAACAGGAGGCCCGCCGCGCCGCCGACGAGAAGGAACTGGAGGTCCGCAGCAAACGCGAGACCATCCAGCGGCTCCAGCAGCAGCAGATGCAGGTCAAGGACAACCGCCAGTACCAGGCCCTTCAGAACGAGATCAAGTTCGCCGAACTGGCCATCAGCAAGATCGAGGACGACATCCTGAGCGACTACGGCGAGATCGAGGAGGTCCAGGCCCAGATCCGGCAGGCCGAGGACGAACTCGCCGGCCAGGAGCAGCGCCTGGAAACCCTCCGCCGAGATATCGAGGGCCGCAAGGCCGAGGTGGACCAGGAGATCGACGCCTGCCGCCGGCACCGGGAGGCGATCGCCTCCCGCCTGCCGCCGAGGGTGGTCGACCAGTTTCAGCGAATCGCCGACCGCCTCGACGGCGAGGCCCTGGCCCCCGTCCTCCGAGAGGAAGGCGGGGGCGATTTCGTATGTGGCGGGTGCCACATGACCGTCACGCAGAACACCTACGTCCTCCTGGCCGGCGGCGCCGGCAACGCCGACGACCTCGTCACCTGCCCCAACTGCAGCCGTATCCTCTACCTGCCCGGTACGGGCCCGGATGGGAAAGACGGATGACCGAGCCGGACGCCCCCGAACCCGAACCGCCCGAGACCCCCGCGCCGCCGACCGGCGAGACGCCCGGGCGCCTCGTCGTCTACGTCGACGGGGCGTCCTCCGGCAACCCGGGCCCGTGCGGGGCGGCGTGCGTCGTCAAGACGCCCGACGGC
>CAYTJE010000410.1:0-1914 GCA_964437855.1 uncultured Anaerolineales bacterium
CCCGGCCCGAAGCCGCGCTCGGCGATCTGGACGGCCAGCAGCAGCGCCCGGGCCTTGTTGAGCGTCTCCTCGTACTCGCGTTCGGGCACGGAGTCGGCCACGATGCCCGCCCCGGCCTGCACGTCGATGTGCCCGCGCGCGAGGACCATCGTCCGTAGGGCGATACAGGTATCCATATTCCCGGAGTAGTCGACGTACCCGACCGCCCCGGCGTACGGGCCGCGCTTGGTCGGCTCGAACTCGTCGATGATCTGCATGGCCCGCACCTTCGGCGCGCCCGAGACCGTGCCCGCCGGCACCGAGACGCGCAGCGCATCCAGCGCCGTGTACCCCGGCCGGAGGCGCCCCGTCACGTTCGAGACGATGTGCATGACGTGGCTGTACCGCTCGACGGTCATACAATCGCTGATCCCAACGGAGCCGTACTCGGCCACGCGGCCCACGTCGTTGCGGGCCAGGTCGACGAGCATGACGTGCTCGGCCCGTTCCTTGGGGTCCGCGAGAAGTTCCTCTTCCAGCCGCTTGTCCTCTTCGTCCGTGGTGCCGCGCGGGCGGGTGCCCGCCAGCGGGCGGCTCGTGATCTCCCCGTTCTCCACCCGGACCATGATCTCCGGACTCGACCCCAGCAGCGTCACCTCCCGCGTCTTCAACAGGAACATGAACGGCGAGGGGTTGATCACCCGCAGGGCCCGGTAGATGTCCATCGGGTCGGCCCCGGACCCGACGCGGAGCCGCTGCGAGAGGACCACCTGGAAGATGTCGCCCGCCCGGATGTACTCCTTGCAGGCCTCGACGGCCCGCTGGAAATCGGCCCGCTCGACGTTCGACTCGAACGGCATGGCGACCGGTTCGCGGCGGACCATGTCCTCGACGCGCAGCGGCGCCGGCCGGCGGAGCCGTTCGCACACGGCGTCGATCCGCGACCGCGCGTCGTCATAGGCGGGCGAGGGGTCCGCCTGTTCGTCCACGAAGGCACTGGCCACCACCAGGACGGTCTTCTCCACATGGTCGAAGATGACCATCGTGTCGTAAAACCCGAACGCCATGTCCGGCAGGCCGCGGTCGTCGTCGGGGCAGTCGGGCAGCGGCTCGTAGTGGCGGACGATATCGTACCCCGCGTAACCGACCGCCCCGCCGGTGAAGCGCGGCAGGTCGCCGTGATGGACGGCCTTGCGGGCGTCGAGCAGGTCCTGGAGCCGGGCCAGCGGGTCGTCACACTCGACCGTCTCCACCCGGCCGGGCCCGCGCTCGATCTCGACCCGCCGGCCGAACGAGCGGACCGTCATCCGCGGCCGCACGCCCAGAAACGTGTACCGGGCGATCCGCTCCATCCCGACGATACTCTCCAGCAGGAAGCCCTCCTGGCCCTCGGCCAGCAGTTTGCGGAACGCCAGCACGGGCGTCAGGTGGTCCGACAGAAGCGTCCGGTACACCGGGATGGTGTTGCCCCGGCGGGCCAGGCTGCGGAACTCGTCGCGCGTGGGCCTGTACATCCTAATCTCCGTCGTCGGCGGCGTGGGCCGGCCCCTCGGGGCGGGCCCCGCCCGGCCGGTCGTGCCCCGGGCCGGGGCCCTCCGGCGTCTCGTGGACCAGTTTGTGCATTCGCTCCAGGTCGCCGTAACAGATGACCCGGTCTTCCTCGCGGATCGTGTCCGAGGCCATGGGCGTGGGGATAACCCGCTCGTCCCGCCGGATGGCCAGCACCAGCAGCCCCGCCTCGCGGAATCCCGACCGGGCCAGCGTCTTGCCGGCAAACGGGGAGGAGGCGTCGACCCGCAACTCCGCCACGCCGTAACCGGGCGCGAGGGTCAGCATCTCGGCAAAGGAGTGCTCCTTCAGGCGCAGGCGTTTGCGAAGGCGCTCGTCCACCCACCGGTCCCACCGCCGCACCACGCCGCGCGCCGTCAGCACGCG
>CAYTJE010000411.1:0-1900 GCA_964437855.1 uncultured Anaerolineales bacterium
AAAAAGTCGAAAAAAGCCGAAAGTTTCGCCTTGCCCATCTTAACATTTGCGCGACGAATCGGCCCTGGCGCTCCAGAAACGGTGATTCGCGGGTCAAAAAGCGCGCAAAACCGGGTTCCGGCCCAAGTCCATTTTCTCAGAATATATACGGATCGCGACGCTGTTGCTAGCCGCGAACGCCAGCGAGCGGGTGTCCCGGGCCGCCTCGCCCCGGTTTCGGTTGGCACCTGGGCGGACCCGTGGTATAGTTTCCCCGCGGCCGGACCGGCGTCAGGCGGGCCGATGGCTCCGGGAACCGTCACGCGGGGGAACCGACCATGATCCACTTCACCTGCGACATGTGCGGCAAGACGCTGCTGGCCGAGGAAGACACCCGCTACATCGTCCGGATCCAGGTCTATGCCGCCTACGATCCGATGGAACTGACCCGGCACGACCTGGCCGAGGACCGCACCGACGAGATCCACCACCTCCTCGCGAAGATGGAGGATATGGACGCCGAGGCCCTGGAGGACCAGGTCTACAAGACGTTCCGGTTCGACCTGTGTCCGTCGTGCCACGCCCGGTACATCCAGGACCCGCTGCTGACGGCGGGTCGGCTGCGGTCGCGGTTCGGGCAGAACTGAGCCGCCGGATTTCTCTCCCGTTGCCGATCAACGGCACGCACCGCGCAAGCGCGGCGGCGAACCGGGCTCGTACCTGCTGCCCTGCTGGCCGTTAGAGGCCGGCAGCCGTTCGGTTTCCCCATCGCGGAGCCGCACGATGCCGATGACCATTACCGAGAAGATCATCGCGGCCCACGCCGGCCGCGGCTCGGTCGCCCCGGGCGACTTCGTGTACGCCGACGTCGACCTGGCGCTCGGCAACGACATCACCGCCCCCATCGCCATCCGCGAACTGGCCGAGGCCGGCATCGACCGCGTCTGGGACCGGGAGCGCATCGCCCTGGTGCCGGACCACTTCACGCCGAACAAGGACATCGCCAGCGCCGAGCAGGCCAGGACCCTCCGCGCGTTCGCCCGCGCCCACGACCTCTCCCATTACTGGGAGGTGGGACGCTGCGGCATCGAGCACGCCCTCTTGCCGGAGCAGGGCGTCGTCGGCCCCGGCGACCTCGTCGTCGGCGCCGACAGCCACACCTGCACCTACGGCGCCCTGGGGGCGTTTTCTACCGGCGTCGGCTCGACGGACCTGGCGGCCGTCATCGCCACCGGCAAGGTCTGGCTCCGCGTGCCGGAGTCCGTGCGGTTCGTCCTGACGGGGGAGCGCGGCCGGTGGATCGGCGGCAAGGACCTTATCCTGCACACCATCGGCCGGATCGGCGTCTCGGGCGCCCTGTACCGGGCGATGGAGTTTGCCGGCCCGGTCATCGAGGCCCTGCCGATGGACGACCGCCTCACGATGTGCAACATGGCCATCGAGGCCGGGGCCAAGAACGGCATCGTCCCGCCGGACGACGTCACGCGGGCGTACGTCCGGGGGCGGCTGGAGCGCGAGGCCGTCACCTACGCCTCCGACCCCGATGCCGCCTGGGCCGAGACGCACGAGTGGGACGTCTCGGGCCTGGAGCCGGTCGTGGCGTGCCCGAACCTGCCGTCGAACACGCGGCCGGTGTCGGACCTGGCGGACGTGCGGCTCGACCAGGTGGTCATCGGCTCGTGCACGAACGGGCGGGCGAGCGACCTGGAGGTGGCGGCCGCCATCCTCGACGGCCGGCAGGTGGCCGACGGGCTGCGGTGTCTCATCTTCCCGGCCACGCCGGCTGTCGAGAAGGAAGCGCTTCGCCGCGGATGGCTGGAGACGTTCCTGGAGGCGGGGGCGGTCGTCTCGCCGCCGACGTGCGGGCCGTGCCTGGGCGGGCACATGGGCGTCCTGGCCGAGGGCGAGGTCGCCCTGGCCA
>CAYTJE010000412.1:0-1892 GCA_964437855.1 uncultured Anaerolineales bacterium
CGGGCGGCGCTCGCCCGCGCGAACCTCACGCTCGTGCCCCTCGCGGGGGGAGAGGCCCGCGGGCCCGATTATCGCCTCGCCGCCGAGGCCCTGGAGGTCGGCCGCCTCGCCGTCACCGAGACGAGCGAGGCCGGCACGGTGCCGGAACTCCTCGCCACGACCACCGCCGAGGTGCCCGTCCTCCTCTTGGACGGCGAGGAACTTGTCGGGGCCAAGCAGAACCCATTCTGAACGCGGCCGTCCTGTTGCCGGCCCGGGCCAAGCCCACGATCTCCGTCTCGCGGGTCGAGCATCCGCCTTTTTCACTCGCGCCGGCTCCGGTGTGTGCCGGTCGTAGATGTCCAGCGGCGGTTGATGGGCGGGATCGGGCGAAAGGAGGTCCTGACCTACTGCGCCGGCCAGGCGTGAGACGGGGGCGTGCGCGGCGATTGTCTTCAGGGCGGAGATGTGTTAGCCTGTAAGGCGGTTGGAGTCTCGGGAGCAGGGATGTGTGCCCAACCCGTCAAGGCGAACGCCGACCGCGTGTGCCAGGAAGTGGAGGCCCTGGAGTGCCTCGCCCGGCTCTACCAGGAAGGGTTGCCGCCCCCGCTCCAGGACGGTCCGGAGGCCCGCGCCTCGGAACCGGGAAGAGGCCCGACCACTTTGGCGCCACGGCGCGGACCGGGCCTGAGCGCGCTGAGGGATTCCCGGTCGCTTCCGGGCTCCCGGAAACGGGAGGCCGTCGTCGGCGCGGTCCTGGAGGCGTTTTTGGCCCACTTCCGTTACCTGGCGGAGTTCCTGTGCATGGGGTCCGGTAGGAAGACGGAGCAGACCCTCCGGGCCACCGACTTCGTGCCGTCCTGGCAGCCGGCCGAGGACCACCCGCTGCGGAAGCAGTGGCGGCGCGCCTGCCGGCTCTTGGCCCCCCTCTCCCCGGACGGGGCAAGCCCTAAAGGCCCGTGGCCGGTCCGGAAAATGCGTAACGACCTGGTCGCCGAACTCAAGCACTTCTGCCAGCTGCTTCCTTCCGGGAGGCGGCCCTGGTTCGAGGGCATCGGCGGTCTGCCGCGTTACCTGTGACGGCGCCCCCCGGATCGATTGCCCGCGCGTTTGCGTCCCCCTTTTCTTCTCCAGGCCTTCCCCTTTTGCGAACAGGACAAGGCTGAGCCGAGCCCCTCTCGAGAAGCGTGGTTGTTCTCGTCCGGGCCTTTCCATCGGGTTGTTGTTCACACGTTTCCGACGCGGGGCGTTGAAGAGCGGTACGATTTCTGATAACCTTGCACGTAACAACGCGGGTAGAAGTTAACTCAGCGAGCCTCGAGCAAGGGAGGAAGATGTCATGGCCACGAAACGGGAACTCCTCGAAGGCCAAAAGAAGGCCGACCTCGTCAATCTCGCCCGCAAGGTCGGCGAGACCAAGGTCAAGTCCTCCATGCGTAAAGGCGAGATCGTGGAGGCCCTCGCCAACTCGCGGAAACTGAAGAAGAGTCACCTGTAAGCCGTCCCGGGCAGCGGGGTCGGGCGGATCGAGGCCGGCAGCGGCACGGAGCGCCGACGGCCGGGCAGTGAAACCATATCACGTAAGGGCCGAGCCGACGGGCCGGTCCTGGCCGTCACGCCCAACCTGCCGGCGCCCAACATCCTCGCCGGGCCGGGCATCTGGACCGAGGTGGTCGAGGGGGCCGAGGGCGTCGAGAACGTCAAGGTGCACTTCGACCCCGTGGTGCCCGGCGGCGGCCTGGCGTGGGACCCCGCCGGCCCGGGCGATACGAGCAGGCCGTACGTCTTGACCGACGCCGCCCGCGGCATGGCCCGCGACAACGACGGCATCTTCCCGGACCTCGCGCCCAAGGGCGGCCTGACGCTGAGCGGCCTCGCCGGCGACGCCGACCGCGACCTCATGGCCAAGGTCG
>CAYTJE010000413.1:0-1885 GCA_964437855.1 uncultured Anaerolineales bacterium
AAACTGGGCACGCCGGCGTCGAGGGTCTCGAGTTGGTCGGTTTCCGGGTCGTAGCGGACCAGCATGTTGCCCGCGGCGGTCGTGAAGACGTGGCCCGAGGGGCTTATCATCAGGTTCTCGGAGAATTGCCAGAACGGGTCGGCCTCGCCTCGGACGTCGAACCGGTCCGGGCCGTCGGTGCCCGGATCGTAAATGAAGAACGTACTGGTCTTGTCGCTGAGGCCGTATACCCGGCCGCGCAGGCGGTCGATGGCCAGGGCGGCGATGCCTTCCCCTTCGACCGGAACGCCGAGATTCTCGACCTCGCCCATGGCCCGCGGCCACTCCTGGACCGCGTCGGCATAGAAGCCGTGACCCGTGACGCGGTAGAGCGCGCCGCCGGGCCAGCCCTCGGGCTGCTCGCCGGTGCATCGCGTTCCGCAGAGGACCGAGTCCTCCTTCTCCCAGACGAGCGCCCTGCGGCAATCGGTTTCGCCTTCCAGGGCCGCCAGCGGTGCCACCGTATCGAAGGGCGGAGCGGGGTTGAAGGCGAACACGTGGGACGTTTCCCCGCTGGTGGCCCCGTAGACGGTGCCGCTCGGCGCGACCGTCAGCGACGTGATGGCCGAGGAGCCCTCCGGCAGCTCGCGGTACTGGCTGCCGTAGCGGAGTCGGCGGCAGACGAAGTAGCCTTCCTGGACGAAGGCTCGCGTCTTGCGTCGCCGCAGCCGCTTGCGCAACTTGCGGTCCTGAAGGGCGGGACTCAGCTCGGGCCGGTCCTCGAATTTGCCCGGGTCGGGCTCAGCGCCGATGACAATCCGTTTTCGCATTGTGTTATCCCCAGAGCCGCAGGGGTACGTCCACCCGGCTGTCGCCGGATGGCTCGGGCGGCTGAAATTCATACACGCGGGTGGGCTGGTTGATGATGTCGCTGAACAGGAACCGTCCGCTATTCGTCCGGGCCCCGCGCGCCACGTAGGCGGCCTTGAAGTCATCGAAATTGAGCAGGCCGAGCTTCTCGCGCTCCCCGGTCCTCGTGTCCATGGCCATGAGCCAGCACCGGCGCCCCGAGACGACGTTCCATGCCTCGCGGATCATGTCGCTGGCGCCGTAGTAGAGCCGGCCATCGTCGCCGAAGACCAGCCCGCCCACGTGGTCCGTGAAAAAAGTGCCGAGTTCCTTGTAGCCGACCTCCGGCAGGCCGGGCCCGAAGTCGGTCATCTCGCCGGGCCCGCCGTCCGGGTCCATCCGAAAGCGGAAGATGTGGGCGGGGATGTTCCACGAGACGCCCCAGACGGTGTCCGGGTCCTTCGGATCCCGGACGGCGTCGTAGGCCACGTTGTGCCACCCGTCGCTCCAGGCTGCGAAGGGCGCCCGGGTGTCGAGCCGCTCGAGCCGCCGTCGCTCGGCGTCGTATCGCAGGATGTTGCCGAAGTCGTCCGTGGTGTAGGCGTTGGCCTTCGAGTCGAGCCAGATCACCTGGGGGTTGACGCTTCCGGTGCGGCCCATGTCGATCGAGTGCCGGGTTTCGAGGTCATAAAGGAAATAGTGGCTGCGCGGAAAGCCGACGCCGTGCACCAGGCCGCGCTTATGATCCAGGGCCATGCAGCGAGACCCCTCCCAGGGATAGCAGAGGTCGGTCCACAGGATTTTGTCGTTTCGCGTGTCGAAGGCAAACATGAACGAACCGCGGAACGAGCGGTGTTCCTCGCGCCAGGAGGAGAACCAGTTGTAGCCGATGTCGCCCCGCGGTGCCCCGGACAGGTGCGTGGCCCCGTACAGGATGCCGGTGTCCGGGTCCGGCAGCAGGCAGTAGTGAATTTTGCATTGCGTGGCCCGGCCGGTGTCGACGGGTTCGCCCACGGCATCGCCGATGTCGAACAGGTATTCGAGCTTGCCCTGGCCG
>CAYTJE010000414.1:0-1855 GCA_964437855.1 uncultured Anaerolineales bacterium
CAGCCGATACGGGCCTCGGGGAGCCGCGGGTCAAGGCTCCCCTCGGCCGGGGCGACGGCGTCCACGTGCCAGTCGGCAAACAGGACGTTCGCCTTCCCGCGATGGCGGAACTGGACGTACCGTTTCTCCCGTTCGATGTACGGGAAGCACTCAACCATCGGGTTCGACGGCGACGCCGGCGGCAGGTGGGTCACGACCTGGGCGGCGTCGGCAAAGACGGCGGTCCGCGACGCGTCCGCGGCGCGAATCTGCGTGAAATGGGCGTTCCCGTTGCCGTTGACGTTGCCCTTCATCGGGCTGGGATGGCTCGAGAGGTACCGGTTGATGCCGTAGGTCCACGGCCGGCCGCGGTACTTGGGCTTGTAGGGCCCGCGGAAGGGGACGGCGGGGCAGGCCAGGTCGGCGCCGTCGCCCAGGTACGGGTACAGTTTGGCCTCGGTGCGGTCGAGGAGCCGGTTCCCCTCGCCGAGGGCCGGCGAGCCGTTGGGCTCCAGGCCGAAGTACCAGTACCGGCCGTCGGCGTGGGCGTCGGGCGGGTCGTACAGCGGAAAGAACCAGCCGCCGTTATCGTTCAGATACATCTTGGTGGCCAGTCCGATCTGCCTCAGGTTTGCCGCGCAGACGGTGCGGTCGGCGGCGGCCAGGGCCGCGACGACGGCGGGGGCGATCATGGCCGCCATCACGCCGACGATCGCCGCCGTAATCAGCAGTTCGACGAGCGTAAAGCCCGATTGCCGCCGCATGAGACCACCTCTATCTGCCCATTGCGCCGCGCCCCGAGCCGCGACCGCCTGCCCGCCGAAGCCTCGGCGAAGGCGGGTGAGGTCGCGGGGACGTTCGAGCGTCGGCAAAGCCCGCCGCGCGAGGATCGTCGGCGGACCGAGGTACCCGCCATCTTACGATGGCGGCTCGAACGGCCGAGCGCCTCATCCCCGGCGGCGGATCGGGGGACCCGCCATCTTACGATGGCGGCTCGAACGGCCGAGCGCCACCGCGGCGGCCCCGGCGGCCACCAGCGCCAGCGCCCCCGGCTCCGGCGCCACCGTCAGCGTATCCAGCGCGAAATAGGCCGGCGTGTTCATCCCCCAGTCGCCCGTGTCGGAACTGGAGAGGGTGAACTCGATCGAGGTCACCGCGCCCAGGCCCGCCAGGTCCACCGGCGTCCAGGTATCCAGGATGTAGTCCCGGGTGCCGTCGGCGAAGCGGAAGTCCGCCAGGTAGACCTCGACCGTTCCCGTGGCGGCGCCGCCGTCCCGACCGGTAATCGTCAACAGAAACCAGTCTTCATCCGTGCCGTCGGCGCCGCCGAACGTCTTGGAGTAATCGCTCCCCTGGCGCATGTCGAAGTAGGCATACGTGGTGTTGGTCACCTGGGCCGAGAGCGGCTGCGTCGGCTCCGCGAACGTGATCGTCGGCGTGACGCCGTAGAACGTGTCGACGTAGCCGATGCCGTAGTTCTCGCCCGTGTGGCCGGTGCCGGGGGCGGCGCTGTACTGGTTCGCGTAGCCGGGGGTCGTGTTGTCGGTGACGTTGGAGTAGGCCCATCCGCCCCAGAACGCCCAGCCGGAGAAGTCGTCGACGGTGTAGAAGTTATTGAAGACGGCGGGTCCTGTGGCGAAGCCGCCGGCCGACGGCTCGGCGCTGCCGTTCCAGTAACTTTCGGGCGCCAGGGCCAGGTCGTCGAGGTCGGCCACCGGGTCGGCGTCGGCCGTCCCGGCCGCGAGGCCCGCCGCCGCCATGGCCGTTACGATGGCTGCAAACGCTTTGCCCGTCATGATTGGACTCCCTTCCCTTGCCCCCGGCGCGCGGTCGCCGGTCGGCATCGTGGTTCGTGGTTTCCCCGGGTGCGACATTG
>CAYTJE010000415.1:0-1845 GCA_964437855.1 uncultured Anaerolineales bacterium
GCCCTTGAGCGACGAGCCGGGCAGGTAGAGCTGCCCGTACACGTCCTTGATCTGCTCCACGATCTCGCCCTCCCGCTTGCTGGGCGCGCCGTCGAGGACGTAGAGAAAGAGGTCGCCCCCCGGATCGTCAAAGCTGGCCTCGTCCAGCAGTTCCCCCGCCGGGCGGCCCATCAGCACGCGGTTGAGGGCCTCGGCGCCGGCCGCTTCGGCGGCCAGCAGGCTGTGTCTCAACACGGCGTCCTCATCCACGCGGAAGGTCCGCCCTCCGTGGACGACCAGGTCATAGTCCAGCAGCAGCACCGAGCCGGTGCCGATGTGCAGCGGCGAGAGCACCTCCACTTCCAGCGTCAGTTTGGTGTGCAATCGGCTCATGGTCCCTCCCCTCTCTCCACAGGCCGGGCGGCCGGCACCGGAAAGGCGATGCCGTAGCGCCACACACGGTGGCTCAGCATCGCCTCGCCGCCCTCGCGGGGCGTCACGTCGGCCAAGTCGCCGTAGCTGGTCTGGCCCACGTCGTGCAGCACCGAGCCCTCGCCCAACAGGCGCACCGGCCGCCGCCGCAGGTGCAGGCCCTCCGGCGAGCCGACCCAGCCCCGTCGCGTCAGCAGCTCGTAGGCGGCGTCCGCGCCCAGCACCCCGGCTTCGACCTCGGCCGGGGTGGGGTGGTAGGGCGCCAGCGTCAAAAAGAGCTCGCCGTCGGCTGCGCCGAACCCGTCGAATGGTTGGGGCTTTTTCGGTTCGAACTGGCCGTAGCCGCTGCTCCGCTCGCCGCCCAGGCCGCTGTGGCCCAGTACCTCCAGCTGGGCGGACAGCCGTTCCCGCGCCTCCTCGACCTCGCCGTCCAGGAACTCGACCAGGGTGAAAAGCCCGGCCCCCGGCCGAAAGCCCACCACGCCGGCCTGGTAGATCGACGACCGGGACGTGGCCCGGTCGACCGTCACCCGGGGCCGCGTCTGCGTGGCCCACATCCGGTGTTCCTTCGTGCCCGAGTCGCGGAAGGCCTCCAGCTCTCCCAGCTCGTCCCGCGTGACCCACACCCGCCCGCCGTGGAGGAACAGGTCGTCGTCCACCTGGGCGTTGAGGTCCGTCTGGGCCAGCCACGCCTTCAGAATCCCCTGGGACACGTAGTCGATCTTTTTCAGCTCCTTGGCCTTGGTTTGCCGCGTCTCGGCCGGCAGGTTGGCCGGCACCCGCGGCTTGGGGAAAAAGAGCACCTCGCCGGCGTAGGGAAAGGCCGAGGAGAGGCGCAGCGGCGGCCCACTCTCGCTCAGGGGCGGAAACCCCTCCAGCCATGCCTCCAACTCCTGGTTGCCGTCCGATTCCCACTCCCGCAACGTCAGGCACAGGGCGGAAAAGAGGGTGTCGGCCGGGCAAAAGGTGGCCGTCTCTTCGACGCCCACCCCCCGCAGGCCAAAGTGGAAGGCGGTCCGTGGCGCGAGCCGGTAGATGTATGTCGCACCCACTGTCGGCCTCCTTCCTATGGTGTGGGGATCGTCTGTCGCGCCCACGCGAGTAGCTCCTCTTTTTGCTCCAGGATCCTGGCCACGCTGCCGGTGTCGCCGTCCCAGTCCTGCCCGTCGCCATAGTTCTTGCGGTTGCGGGCATAGACCTTGATCTTCTCAAAGGCGATCTTGCCCCCACCCCGCGAGCCCAGGCCGCCCAGATAGTCGTCCTCCAGCAACTGCATGGCCTCGACGACGGTCGCCAGCCGGTTCAGGTCGGCCGGGTCGTAGACGCTGTAGACGAACTCAAAGCCCTCGAACACGGCCCCGGCCGGCACCCGCTCGATCTGCCTGGGCACCGCCGCCGAGGTGACGCGGTCGATGGTGGCCTCCCACTTGACCT
>CAYTJE010000416.1:0-1843 GCA_964437855.1 uncultured Anaerolineales bacterium
GCTCGTGCTTCGCAGCGAAGCGCCGCTTCGCAGAGTAGCAGGTGAGGGTGAATGCTGTGAATCATCGCGGTTTTCCCCCTCACCCTGCCCTCTCCCGCCAGGGGAGAGGAATGCGAAACGCCCCCCCCGCGCTGCCGCCCCCCCCAGGTGCCCCCGGATGAAGCACAGGAGCGACCCCGCGATGCAGGCCGCCAGCATCGGGTCGAGGATCGCCGCCCGGCCCCACCACAGGACCTTCGGCGTGCTCGCCAGGACCAGCGCCGCCACCAGGCCCGTCCGGTGCGAAACCAGCGTCCGCCCCAGGCCGTACACGATCACCACAAGCAGGACGAAACCGGCGGCGCTCGGCAGGCGGACCGCGAAGGGCGTCACCTCCCCGCCCATCGCGCTGGCCGCCGCCACCGCCCAGTAGTAGAGCGGCGGCTTCTGGTAGGTGACGCCGGGGGGCGCGTCCGGCGAAAACTGCGGCACGAGCCACGGGCTCGGCTTGTCCGCCGGCCATCGGTCCGAGCGGAGCATGTGCCGGGCGCAGCGGGCGGCCCGCGCCTCGTGGGCCGTAAAGAGCGGCCGGTCCGCCGTCTCGTACAGCGCCAGCGCCCCGGCCACCAGGACGAGGAATGCGAGCGTCGCCGCGGTCTGCCCGCGCGGCACCGGGGCCGCACGCTCACCCGCGCCAGGCGGTTGGTCGAGATGCGGCCCGTCAGTCACTCGGGGCTCCGGCGATGGGGCAACGTTGTCGGGCACCGCTCAGCGGCCGCTCTTGCGTTTGCGGCTATTGAGACCGGCCAAACCACTGGTACAAGAAAGGCGCCACGGTTTGCTTGTCAAACCGTGCGCCGCGGTCCCGGAATCACGGATTGCGAGCAATCCGTGGCACCCGCGAATCCTGAAGGTTTTACCGGTCTCAATAGCCCGCCAAGACCGTCTCAGGCCTCGAACGGCCAGCCGGCCGCCAGCAGCGCCTCGCAGACCCGCAGGTCATCGGGCGTCGTGATCTTGAGGTTCGCCACATCGCCCCGGACCATCATCACGGTCCGGCCAAGGGCTTCGACCAACTGGGCATCATCGGTCACGCGGCCGACCATATCGCCGAGGCGATGGTACGCCTGCATGATGATCTCGCGGCGAAAGACCTGAGGCGTCTGGGCCGCCCACAGGGCCCGGCGGGGTACGGTCTCGGTCACGCGCCCGTCCTCGGCCACCATCTTGACGGTGTGGTCGACCGGTCGGCCGACCACGGCCGCCCCGTGCTCCACGGCCGCACGGCAGGCTTCCTGGATAACGGCCGGACGGATAAGCGGACGGGCGCCGTCGTGGATGGCCACCAGTTCCGTGCCCCCGTCGGAGGCGTCCAGGGCCCGGCCGACGCTGTCACTGCGCCGCTCGCCGCCGGCTACGAACGTCAGCCGCTGGCCGTCGTCGGCCGGTTCGGCAAACGTATCGCGGGCCCAGGTCACGGCCTCCTCGGGCACCGCCACAACGATTTCGGCCACGGCCGGGACCTTCCAGAAGGCCCGGAGTACGTGGGCGAGGACGGGCCGGCCGGCCAACTCGGCGAAGACTTTGCCCCTGGCGCGGGGGCCGCCCGCCGCCGCAGCGGGGTCCGCCTTGGCAAACCGCCGGCCGGCTCCCGCGGCGGCGAGAATCACACTGGCGGTCGGTGCGCGCATGGGCGGGGTGTCCTGTTAACGGCAACGACAGGCAGCGGCGGATACGCAAAACGTTGTCATTCTGAGGAGGCCCGACAGGGCCGACGAAGAATCTCGCCTCGGTCGTCGTCTTGTCGCCGGCACGGCGAGATTCTTCGGCCTCGCAAGCGAGGCCTCAGAATGACATCTTCACT
>CAYTJE010000417.1:0-1829 GCA_964437855.1 uncultured Anaerolineales bacterium
AAACCGTGCGCCGCGGCCCCGGAATCACGGATTGCGAGCAATCCGTGGCACCCGCGAATCCTGCCCTTTTACAACAACGGGTCCCACGGAAAGACTGCAACATGGGTTTTACCGGTCTCAATAGCACTGGTTTCATAACTTGCTGCAGCACGGCGGCCTTCCCAGGCAGCCGCGACTTTCAGCATTCGTTCGGGCCTGGTGTGGCCTGGGAAGGCCACCACGCGGGAGTCCGACGTCTGGCGCTGCGCGGCGGGTCTGTGCGTTCCGCGCGGTGGCCCTCGGCATACGCCTCCGTATGGACTGGGCCACCGCGCTGTATGTGTCATTCTGAGGCTCCGCGTGCGGGGCCGAAGCATCTCGCCTTGTGGCCGTTTTTAACGACAACAGCCACGGCGAGATTCTTCGTCGGCCTTGCGGCCTCCTCAGAATGACAAACCTGCACGATGCGTCATCGGTATCCATAAACCACATGCCCTTGCGAAAACAACACGTCCGCTATACCGTTTTCGCCCTCGTCATGGCGTGCGGGTTGGGGGTGCCCGCGGGGCTGATCGTCTATAGCCTGCACCTCCGGACCGGGGCGTACGGGCAGGCGCTGGAGCAGGCGCTGGCCACGCGGCTGCGGTGCCGGGCGGCCGTCGAGCATGCCCGGCCGACGGGCCTGGCGACGGCGGCGGCGGAGTCGGTCCGCCTTTCGTGGACGGCCGCCGGCGGACGCCTCTCGCTCGACCTGCGCAAGGTCGAGGCCGCCCGCAACCCCGACGGCGCCACCTGGACCGTGACCGCAGCCGACGGCCGGCTGACCCTGGCCGGCGAGGACCCGTCGGCCACGCTGTCGGCGATCAACCAGCGGCTCGTCCAGGTGGAGGCCGGCGTGCCGGTGACCCGTCTGTACGTCCAGCGGCTGGCCCTGGCGCTGGCGCCGGTGCACGTGGAGGCCGAGGCGCGGCTGGCCGTATTCCCGGACGGTCAGGTTCTCGAGGCCTACCTGCTCGATCCATCCGCCATCGACCGGCGGATGACCGAGCCGGACGCCGAGGCGTATCGGCCGCTGGTCCGGATGCGGCTGGCGCCGACGGACGAGGACGGCGTGTTCGCGGGCCTCCGGGCGGACCTGAAGCAGGTATCCACCGACGCCCTCCGGCGAACCCTTGGCCTCGGCCCGCCCAGCCGCAGCCCCGCCGGCACCGCGCCCAACGGGAGGCGAACGGGCCGGGTCACCGTCAACTGGTTCTGGCCGGAGGCGGACGCCTCCCAAAGGGAACCGAACGGAGAGGCGGCAACGGTGGCCCTGGAAATCCCCGATCTGGACCTGGCGACCTGGACCGCCGAGGCGCCGGGCGGCCCCGTGGAGGCGCGCGGCACGATTGAAGTCATCTACGTTCGGGACCGTCGCGGGGACGCATCGCTGGGCCTTCGCCTGAACGCGGGGGCCGGGACCCTCCGCGGCGAGACGCTGGACTGGCTCGGCGGTCTGCCCGCCCCGCTGGCCGGGTGGGGCACGGTGCGGCCGGAGCGGGTGCCCTTCGACCGGCTGCGCGTGGCGGTTCGGGCGAGGAATGGAACCGCCCGCTTCACCGGGCCGAGCGGGCGGGACCCGCCGGCGCTGGTCACCGTCCGCCTGCTCGGCTTCGAGATTCCGCTGCTGTGGGCGTCGGCGGAGGCGTTCGACGGAGCCGCCTTGTGGCGGGCGGTCCGCCGGGGGCTGGGCGCCAGGGCGGTCGCCACAACCGACGGGTCACACCCGTAGAGGGCGGGCCGCAGGTCTTATAAAATGGCTCTTCGCGGTTTTTGGGGGTGTCATGCAGGAGCATGACGCGCGCAAGCCT
>CAYTJE010000418.1:0-1823 GCA_964437855.1 uncultured Anaerolineales bacterium
CGGGGCACCGCGCCACGGCCTTTGTGGATGATGGCGAAGTGGACAAAGTCGCCCTCGGCGCAGCGGACACGAGCCGACCCGGCCGCCGGAACGATGACTCTCGTGCGGTCGCCCACCGCGCAACATCGCCACGCCGGGTTGTAACGCTATGTCAGCGTTTTGCGGCTGCGCGTCGGGTGCGTCCATCCGGAGGCGTATGCCGAGACCCGCCGCGCTACCAAGCGAACTTAAACCGCTCTCGTGTTGTCGTATCAGGCCGCGGACGGGGCAAAGAACTCCGCGTACAGGGCCCGGACGGCGTTGTCGGCATCGTCGGCCTTGACGCCGAACATCATGCTGACCTCCGAAGCGCCCTGGTTGATCATCTCGATGTTCACCTTCGCCTGGGCGAAGGCCTGGCAGGCCCGGGCGGCGGTGCCCACCACGTGCCGCATGCACTCGCCCACGATCATCACCAGCGCCAGACCCCGTTCGACCGAGACGTCGTCAACGCCGAGTTCGTCGCGGATGCGGTGAACGACCCTGGCCTCGGTCTCGGGGTCGAACTCGTCCTCGCGCAGCACGACCGAGATGTTGTCGATGCCGGACGGCGTGTGCTCGTAGGACAGGCCCTCGTCCTCCAGGATTTGGAGGAGGCGGCGGCCGAAGCCGATCTCGCGGTTCATCAGATATTTCGACAGGTACACCTGGCAGAAGCCGCCGTCGGCGGCGATGCCCGCCACGTGTCCCGCCGGCCGGGACCGTTCGTGCACGATCCGCGTCCCCGGCGCGTCCGGGTGCTTCGTGTTCTTGATGCAGACCGGCAGGCGCGCGCGGAAGACCGCCTCCAGCGCCTCCTCGTGGAACACGCCGAATCCGGCATACGAGAGTTCGCGCATCTCCCGATACGTAATCTCCCGGAGGGCCTGGGCCCCCGGCACGACCGCGGGGTTCGCCACGAAGACGCAATCGACGTCGGTGAAGTTCTCGTAGAGGTCAGCGCCCACGGCGGCGGCGAGGATCGAACCCGTAATGTCCGACCCGCCCCGCGGAAACGTCACCACGGCACCGGTCGGCGAGTAGCCGAAGAAGCCGGGGAAGACCGTCACGCCCTCGGCCTCGGCCAGGCGGGCAAGGTTCGCGTACGATTCCGGCAGCACCCGCGCGTTGCCGTGTTCGTGGGTCAGCACCAGGCCGGCCTCCCGCGGGGAGACGTAGCGGGCGTCGGCGCCGCGGGCGCGGAGACAGGCGGCGATCAGGCGGGCCGCGTTGTCCTCCCCGGCGGCCTTCATCGTGTCGAGGAACCGGCCGCGGTCGTCCGTGGGCGCAGCCAGGCGCCGCTGGAGGTCGGCCTCGATGCCCGCCAGGACGTCCGGCGCCAGGTCCATCGCCTCGGCGATCTCGCGGTACCGCGAGACGACGGCGTCGAGTTCCTCCTTCCCCGAGACGCCCGCCAGGCGGGCCTCGGCGCAGGCGATGAGCAGGTCCGTGACCTTCGTGTCGCCCGGGCTCCGACGCCCCGGGGCCGAGACGACGATGAGCCGCCGCTCCGGGTCCGAGGTGATGATGTCGCAGACGTGGGCGACCAGGTCCGCGCTGGCGAGGGATGACCCGCCGAACTTGGCGACTTTCACGGCCTGCTCCTTTGGTCTGGTGTGCGCGGCGGGCTATTGAACCCGGTACAAGTTCGACTGAGCGCGGTAGGTCTGGAGTACCCGCCGCGCTCATTCGCGCCGGCAGCGGCGCGCGCCGGCCAAGGCCGGTGGCTAACTGTGGCCCAGCCGCCCATAGTTAATCCCATGAAAGGCTGTCCCCAGGCCGGTAAGTTCTGGGGTGTTGAAAAA
>CAYTJE010000419.1:0-1821 GCA_964437855.1 uncultured Anaerolineales bacterium
GGATGACGCGCGGGACGGCCAGGTCGAACCGGACGGTCCGGATCCACTCGTGGGCCTCCGGCTGGAACTTGCGCCGGTACTCGGACACCTCGGCCCAGGACGAGAAATCGTAGGTGTTGTACGTCTCGTCCTCGACCGAGACGACCTCGGCGATCTCTTTCCACAAGAGGACAAAGGCATCGCGCGCCCGGACCACGCGCACCGCCGTGAACAGCCGGTTCAGGACCAGGACGCTGGCCTCCAGGGCGCTCGGCCGGGCAACGGCTTCGAGGGCTGCCGACGACATGGCTCCACCACCTCCCAGATTCCGCGAAAACGGGAGAATCCTACACGATAGACGCCGGGGTGTCCAGCGCGATTCAGGCGGTTTGCGCGCCGTTGCCGCGCGGTGCGGTCTTGACTTGGGTGCCGCCGCGCCGCCGGATTCACCTGCGCGGCCGTACGGGCCCGGCCGTATAGTGCAGTAGCGAGGCGCCCGTCCGCCCGGAAGGAGGCCGAGGTGAAGTTGCTGCTGAAGGTGCTGGCCATCGCCGTCCTGCTGGCGGCGGTCTGCCTGCTCGGCTTCGAGGTCTGGGGCGAGGACTTCGAGCGCCTGTTCAGCCAGGAGGCGTGTGTCGCATGGTTCGCCCGCATCCGGCCGTGGGCGTGGGCGGTGGCCGTCGGCCTGCTGGTGGTGGACCTTTTCCTGCCGGTGCCGGCGACGGGCGTCATGGCCGCCCTGGGGAGCGTGTATGGGCCGGTGCTCGGGGCCCTGGTGGGGGCGACGGGGTCGGCGCTGGCGGGCCTTCTGGGATATGGCCTGGCGCGGCTGGGCGGACGGCCGTTGGTCCGCTGGATGGCCAGCGACCGGGAGATGGAGCGGTTTCAGACGTTCTTCGACCGGTGGGGCGGGCTGGCGATCATCGTCAGCCGCATCCTGCCCATCCTGCCGGAGGTCGTGGCCGTCCTGGCCGGCCTGGCCCGGATGCGGCTGCGGCGGTTCGTGCTGGCCCTGGCGCTGGGCACGGTGCCGACGGCCGCCCTGTTTGCCGTTCTGGGGCACGTGTCGCGGGCTGAGCCGTGGTATGGCATGGTGGTGGCGGTGGTGGTGCCGTTGCTCATCTGGCCGGTGTTCCTGCATTTCGTGGGCCGCGAGCCCGCCGCCGAGGCGTGAGCCGAAACCTGCCGCGCTCATTGACTCGCCAATGGCTCAGCCGTTGAAGTACAGGTACGCCGCCAGGATGATGATCAGGACGACGGCGGAGGCGCCCACGTCGCGCCAGTTCCAACTGCCGCGGGTGGTGCGACGGTCCTCGTCGGTCACCGTCCCGTAGGTCAGGCCGCTGAGTTTCTCGTACGGGGGCGGGGCGGTCAGGTAACTCACGGCCACCATGACCCCGATGCAAATCAGGAAGATCGCCAGGCTGTAGTACTGGAAGAACATGTTGTTGACGATCCAAAGGAGCGACCCCTCGGCGTAGCCCGTGTCCTTCTCCAGGCCCCAGAGTTCGAGGGTTACGGGCGTGTCGACGGCCAGGCGGAACAGGCCGAGCAGGAACCCGACCACCAGGGCCGCCAGGCATCCCTTGGCGTTCAATCGCTTGAAGAAGACCCCCAGGAAGAAGACGACGAAGATCGGCGGCGCCAGATACGCCTGGACGCTCTGGAGGTAGTCGTAGAGCCCTTTCTGGCCCTGGATGACCGGGATCCACGCCAGGCCGATCACCACCATGACGGTGGTGGCGACCCGGCCGATCCACACCAGTTTATGCTCCGACACGTTCGGGTGCAGCCGCGAGTAGAAGTCCATCGTGAACAGCGTGGCCGAGGCGTTGAAGACGC
>CAYTJE010000420.1:0-1818 GCA_964437855.1 uncultured Anaerolineales bacterium
CGCTTGACCGGGCGGTGGAGATCGCGCTGGCGAACAATCCCACCGTGGCCGCCCGGCGATGGGACACGGAGGCCGCCGACGCCGCACGCGCCGTCGCCCGGGCCGAGGCCTTCCCGCACGTCAGCGCGGTGGCCGGGTACACCCACAGCGAAGACCCGCTGAGCATCAGCCCGCCCGGCCCGCCGTTCGCCTTGACGCGGAACGCCATGTCGGCCGGCCTGGTGGTCCGGATGCCGCTGTTCACGGGCGGCCGCATCGTCAGCCGGATTCAGGCCGCGGACCTGCTCGAGAAAGCCGCGACCCACCGCCTCGCCCGCACCCGGGAGGAACTCGTCGCGGGCGTCACGAGCGTCTATTGCCGCATCCTTGCCCAGCGGCACGTGATCGAGTCGATCCGCTTCTCCCGCCGGACGCTGCGCGAGCATCTGGACCGGGTCGAGGCGCTCATCGCGCAGGACCAGGCCGCCCCCGTCGACCGGCTGCGGACCGAGGTCCGCCTGGCCGACGTCGAGGAACAACTCGTGCAGGCCGAAAACGTGCTGGAGATTCAGAAGCGGACGCTCGTCAACCTGCTCGGCGTCGAGGAGGCGGCCGAGGACATTGCCGTGGCGGGCGAGTTGACGCCGGCCGGAGAAGACGGCCCGCGCCCGCTCGCGGCCCTGCTCGATGTGGCCCTCGCCGACCGCGACGATCTTCTCGCCGCCAAGCGGTCGCTGGAGGCCCAGGCCCGGCGGGTCGACGTTGCCCGGGCCGCGTACTGGCCGGAGGTGTTCCTTCAGGGCACGTACGGGGCGGAATGGGATGCGGCGGACTGGCGCCGCTCGGAGGACGGGGCCACGGTCGGCCTGGGGGTGGAGGTGCCGCTCTTCGAGGGCGGCCGGATCCCCGCCCGCATCCGGGAGGAACGGTCCCGTTTGGCCGCCGCCCAGGAAGCGCTGCGCGAGTTGCGGCTGCGGATCCGCCTGGAGGTCGAGACGGCCCGGCTGAATTTGGCCTCGGCCCGCGAGCGGGTCGAGGCCACCCGCAAGGCCATCGAGCAGGGCAAAGAGAGCCTGCGGATCGAGCGCCTCAAGTACCAGAACGCCAAGGCCTCCATCACCGACGTGCTCGACGCCCAGGCCGACCTCCTGGGCGCCCAGACGAACTACTACCACGCCCTGGCCGACCACCACGTGGCAACGGCGGAACTGCGGCGGGCGATCGGCGCTGAGTAAAGGTAAAGGAATGTGCGCGCTCCGGCACACTGTCATTCTGAGGTCCCGCTTGCGGGACCGAAGAATCTCGCCGTGCGAAAAGCGACAAGGCGAGATTCTTCGTCGCGGCTTCGCCGCGCCTCAGAATGACAACCACGGAGGCCGCGCTTGCTCGTCCAAGAAGTAGGACATGGCCGCATGAAGACCTTTTTGCGCATCGCGCTGCTGCTGGTCGTCGTCGGCGGCCTGGTGGCGGGGGCCGTCCTGCTCGTCCAGCACAAGAAACGCCTGCTGGAGGCCGCGCCGACGTTCGGCCTCGATCCCCGGCCGGTCACGGTGGCCCGGGCCGAGACGGGCACGCTCGTCCGCACCCGCGAGTACCTCGCGGTGGTGGAGGCGATCCGCGAGGCGACGGTCTCGGCCCGCGTCACGGCCGCCGTCGAAGAGGTGCCGGTGGACGAGGGCGACGCGGTCGGGGTCGGCCAGATGCTGGTCGTGTTGGATTCGGCCGAGGTGAAACAGCAGGCGGCCGCCCCCGGCAAGCCGCTGGACCTGCTCATCACCGGCCCGGACCCGCGGGTCCTGGACCGCCTCGCCGACCAGGTGCTCGCGAAACTGAAAGGCG
>CAYTJE010000421.1:0-1814 GCA_964437855.1 uncultured Anaerolineales bacterium
TGGCGTGGTCGCGGTGCGTGGCGGGGATGCCGGCGTAGGCGAGGGCGGCCGTGCCGGCCGTTACGCCGGGGACGACCTCGAAGGGGACGCCGGCGTCTGCGAGGGCGACCGCCTCCTCGCCGCCGCGACCGAAGACGAACGGGTCGCCGCCCTTCAGGCGGACGACGGTCTGCCCGGCCCGTGCCTGCCCGACGAGCAGGGCGTTGATGTCGCGTTGGGGCAGGGTGTGGCGGTCGGACCGTTTCCCGACGTAGACGCGTTCGGCCTCCGGCGGGGCGTGGCGGAGCAGGCGGGGCGAGAGGAGGGCGTCGTAGACCACCACGTCGGCTTGGGCCAGGACCGCCCGGCCGCGGAGCGTCAGCAGGCCGGGGTCGCCCGGTCCGGCGCCGACCAGGTAGACGATGCCGTCGCTCATCGTCGGCTCCTCACGGGTTTGGATGGCATTGCCCTTCGTATATACCGCGAACTTGCGTTCGCGGCTCTGGATCGTCAGGACGCGTCGTCGCCGCCCGTCAGCGGCACGAATCGGCACGGGCAGAAGTCGTGGCGGTGGACCGTACCGTCGCGTTTCTCGATTCGGGTCAGGGTCTGGGAGAAGCCCCCGCCGACCGGCGTGACCAAAAGGCCCGGGTCCGCCAACTGGTCGATCCAGGCCTCGGGCACCCGCTCGGCGGCGGCGGCACAGAGGATCCGGTCGAACGGCGAGGCGTCGGGCCAGCCCTTATGGCCGTCGCCCACGCAGTAATGGACGTTCTGGTACCCGAGCGACTCCAGGACGGCGCGGGCCCGCTCCTGGAGCGGGGCGTGGACCTCCACGGTGTAGACCTCCCCGGCCAGGCGGGCGAGCACCGCCGTCTGGTACCCCGAGCCGGTGCCGATTTCCAGGACCCGTTCCTCGCCCCTGAGATCCAGCGCCTGGGTCATCAGGGCGACGATGTACGGCTGGCTGATCGTCTGGCCGTGGCCGATACCGAGCGGATGGTCGGCGTAGGCCTCGCGCCGGCGGTCCGGTGGGATGAAACGGGCGCGGTCGATGGTCCGCAGCGCCTCCAGGACCCGCGGGTCGCGGATGTCGCGCGCCTCCAGTTGCGTCCGGACCATGCGGTCGAGTTGGTCGCGGCTATCGGTCATGGGCCATTTTGCGCGGCGGCCCTCCTGGGCCGCCGCGCACCTTGTCCGTACGCGCGGTGCTTCAGGGGATGCACCGCGCGGCATTCGCCGGGTTTCTCGACCCGCCGCGCGGAAAGCAGCGCGCTTCTCATGGGTCGACCTGCTGAACGAGTTCCCAGTCCGGCTCAACCGGCCGGCGGGTCTCGACCGTCATTTCGCCGCCGGGGCCGCGGCGGAGAAGGTTATACCGCTCCCAGTCGGGGTCCTTCCGTGGCAGCGGTGTGATGGCGTCGGGCGTGTCGAAGAAGAGGTGCGGGCCGCGGCTCTCGGGGCGGGCGCCGCACGCGGTCAGGACCATCTCGGCCACCAGGGCGATGCTGCGGGTTTCGGCGAGGAAGACCTCGCCTGCCTCGCCGGCGTCCCAGGGTCGGTGGTGGAGGTCGGCCAGGTCCGCCAGCCCGGCGCGGATGCCCTGGTCGGTCCGCTTGATGCCGGCCTGCATGGTCATCAGGTGCTGGATGCGGCGTCGGACGTCGCGGGCGTCCAGGGGCTCGCCTTCGGCACTCTCGGCCTCCTCCACGGGGGTTTCCACGGGGGCGCCGGGTGCGGAGCCGCGGGCGAGGGCGGCGGCTTGCCGGCCCGCGACCTTGCCCATGACCTGGCTGTCCATCAGGGCGTTGCCGCCGGGACGGTTCGCCCCGTGC
>CAYTJE010000422.1:0-1795 GCA_964437855.1 uncultured Anaerolineales bacterium
CCAAAGGCGCTCAGGTTCTCTATGTATAGGTGACTTGAGCGCCTTTGCGTTTCTGGCTCAAAACGGGCGATTCTCGTCTTGGGGTTGAGCGCCTTCGCAGTCCGATGAGCGCCTTTGCTCCGGCAGCGTCCAGTACCAGGTGGCGTCCGAGCCGAAGCCTTTCTTCTCCGCCCGCACGCCCAGGGCCTTCTTGACCCGCTTGACGGTCCCCCAGGCGTGGCCGGCGGCCTCGGCCATGCGCCGCATATCCTTCGACGGCAGGGGTCCGTCGGCCAGGGCCTCACGCAGCCAAGCCTCGGCTTCGTCCCTGGCGTCGGCGTCCGGCCCCGGCGCGCCGTCGCGGGGGTCGGCCAGTACCTCGTCGGCGTCCACCTGGACGGGGTCCGGCTCCCACCGCACGACGGTTCCGCCGTTGAGGCCCGGCCCCAGTTCGTAGGCCATGCCTTTCTGGTCCGCCGCCAGGTTGTTCTTGACGGGCAGCAGCAGCCGCCGGCGGCCGGTCGGATCATCCTTGGCCTTGGCCGCCGCCCACACGGCCCGCGCGGCCGCGTTGAACGCCAGGCTGCCCATCGTGCGGTAGATGGCGCGCCCCCCGCTCTTGCGCAGGTGGCTCACGGCCAGCACCGCCACGCCGTGATCGGCCGCGAGTCGGGCAAGCGGCGCAAGGACCGCCCGGATTTCGGCGTTCTTGTGCGAGTCCGCGTCCCCCAGGTAGGCGGTGATCGGGTCGATGATGACCAGTCGGCAATCCTCGACGCCTCGGATAGCCTCACCCAGGGCGTCCAGGTCCGCGCTGAGATTCACCGGTTCCTGTCGGGAGCCATCCCCGCCCGGCACTTGAACAGCCTCTAGAGCGGTGATGCGCTTCACGTCGGCCCCGGCCGCGTCGAGGCGGGGGCGGATGGTGTCGGCCAACCCGTCCTCAGCCGAGAGGATGACGACGCCACCGGCCCCGGCGCCGGGGGCTTTGTCCGGCCACGCCATGCCTCTGGACACGCGGGCCGCCACGTCCAGGGTGATGAAACTCTTGCCGAGGTTGGGGTCGCCTACAAGGATACTGACCTTGCCGAGGGCGAGCCGCTGCGGCCAGAGCCACCGGACCGCTTCGGGTTCCACATCAGCCAGGCAGATGGTGACGGCCCCGGCGTGCCCGTTGCCTTGCGCGAGGCGCGCGAGGCGCTGCTCCATGGTGCCGAGCACGTCGGCGGGCCGGAAGTCCGCGCGGCCGGTGTCACGCAAGGTGTTCAAGCAGAAGTCGCGCAGTCGCCGGGTGACGGCGGCCTCGTGCACGGCCTTGGCGTGAAGTTCGGCCGTCTCCGGGGTCGTGGCCTCGTCAGCCAGGCCGATCAATTCGTCCACGTCGCCGACGGCCTCAAGCGCACCCTCGCGCGCCAGTTCGGCCTTGACGAGCGGCAGGTCGAAACGGCCTTGCGTCCTTTCGTCCAGGGCCAGAAGGAAGCCGAAGAGCCGTTGCCGGGCGGGATCAAGGAAGTCGTCCGGCCCCACGTGCCGGGCGGCCACGGCGAGACACGCCCGCGGCCAGTTGAGGATGCAGCCCAGAAGCGTCGCTTCCGCTTCGTCGGCCCGCGCGGCGGCGGGAACGGCGTCCAGGAGGCCCGAGGCCACGTCGCGGGGTCGTGCCGTGCCGGTCATTATCCGATCTCCTTGCTCGACGCGATGAACGCCGCCACGTCGGCAGCATCGAAACGGACGGCCCGGCCGATCTTGACGGCCGGCAAACGGCCCGAGCGCCGCAAGGCCCACAAGGTTTTTTCGCAAACGCTCAGCGCGGCGG
>CAYTJE010000423.1:0-1790 GCA_964437855.1 uncultured Anaerolineales bacterium
GCCGGCTGCACAGCGGCAGCACCACGTCCGGGGCGCCCTTGACGAGCAGCCGCCGCCGCCCGTCCATCTCGTGGACCGTGCTCATGCGTTTGCGGTCGGAGTTGAACGGCACCTCGTCCAGCCGCGCGCGGCGGCCGCGGAGGTCGGCGGCGTCGGTGCCCCGGCGTTCGGCGAAGTCCAGGAGGGCGAGTTCCGTGGGGTCGCCCAGGCGCTGCGTCTGGCCGTCGGCCGTTTCGGTGCGGGCATCGTTGCAGAGGACCGCCACCTCCAGGAGCCGGGGAAGGCCGGTGCCCGGGGCGTCGGACGCACTGGCGGTCGAGCCGCCGGTGGCGCCGGGCACAGGGGCATCCGCCTTGCCGTTCTTTGGCGTCCTTTCTGTGTTGCCGTTTTCTCCTTTCGTCTCCAATTCCGTTTCCGCTGTTCTCTGCGTCCTCTGCGTTAAAAACCGATCCGCCGAATCGGCGAGCCAGACCGATGTGACGCCCATCCGGTTCTCGGTCAGCGTGCCGGTCTTGTCCGTGCAGATGGTGGTGGTGCATCCGAGCGTCTCGACGGCGGGCAGTTCCCGGACGATGGCGCGGTGGGCGCTCATCCGCCGCACGCCCACCGCCAGGATGACCGTGACGATGGCGGGCAGGCCCTCCGGGATGGCCGCTACCGCCAGGCTGACCGCCGCCAGGAACATCTCGAACCACGGCAGACCGCGGGCCACGCCCAGGACGAACGTCAGGGCGCAGATGCCGAGGGTGACAAGGCCGAGCAGCCGGCCGAACCCCGCCAGGCGTTTCTGGAGCGGGGTAGTGGTCTCGCCTTCGGTCTCCAGGAGCCGGGCGATGCGGCCGATCTCGCGCTCCGCGGCGGTCGCGACGACCAGCCCCGCCCCCCGGCCGTAGGTGACCGTCGTGCCGGCGTAGGCCATGTCGGTGCGGTCGGCGAGGGCGGCGTCGGCAGGGGCGGGGTCGGTCCGCTTCGTGACGGGTTCGGACTCGCCCGTCAGGCTGGCCTCGTTGACGCGAAGGCTGTGGGCCTCGGTCAGCCGCAGGTCCGCCGGTACAGAGTCGCCCTCGCGGAGGACCACGAGGTCGCCGGGCACGATGTGCTCGCTGCTCGCGCGGACGGCCGTACCGCCGCGGACGACCTCGCACGCGGGCACGGTCATCCGCTTCAGCGCCTCCAGGGCGCGGCCGGCCCGCTTTTCCTGCGAGGCGCCGAGGGCGGCGTTCAGCAGGAGGATGGCGGCGATGGCGACGGCGTCGGTCACCTCGCCCAGCGCCAGCGACACGATCGCCGCCGCCAGCAGCACCAGGACCAGGAAGTCCTTGAACTGTTTCAGGAACATGCCGAGGAGCGTCTGCTTCTTCTCCTCCGGCAGGGCGTTGCGGCCGTGGCGCTGGAGGCGGGCCTGGACCTCTTCGTCCGACAGGCCGCGCTCCGGGTCCGTTGCCAGCGCCTCGGCAACGGCGCCGGCGTCGAGGGCGTGCCAGTCGCGCGCCGCCTGCGCAGAGGTGCCGTTGGGTGTGGCGTGGGATGGATCAGGCGCTTCGCTCACGCGGCGGCCTCCCCGTACGATCGGCCACGTTGTACGGGGGCAGGGAGGCATTTGCAACAAGAACCGCGAGCGGCCGGGGGGTGTGTGGAAGAGCGCCGCTTACTAATACTACAACGCTAACTCGAGCGCGGCGGGTCTCCGTACCCGCCGCGCAGCGCTTTGTCGAGGTTCGCAAGGCGGGCCGACCTCTTCTTTGCTAGGGCTCCTTTGTCAACTCTTACCAACCGACAACGACTCTAGC
>CAYTJE010000424.1:0-1788 GCA_964437855.1 uncultured Anaerolineales bacterium
CAGCCTCGGAGCCGAGGCAGAGGGCCTTTCCCCGGAATTGGGTCTTGAACCAAAAGAAGACGATGCGAACGTTCAAGGCGGCCGGCGCCTACTGCAAACGGTTCGAGGAGACGTTCGGAACCGTCTCGTGCCGGCAGATCTCCGGCCTGGACTTGACGACGCCCGAAGGCATGGCTGCCCTCAAGCGCCACGTCAAGGCCGAGCGGTGCAGCAAGGTGGTGGAGGCGGCCGCCCGCATGCTGGCCGAGGCCCTGGCCACCGCCTGAGCGTCTGGCGGCCACACCCGGTCCACACAAAGCCGGCGGATGGACACGCGGTCCACCCGCCGGGGATGCGCTCCGCGCCTTGGCTGTCAGTCGATCGTGACCCAGGTCTCCTCGTGCTTCCACTCGAAGGGTCCGAGGTTCGGCTGAACCTTGATTTGCACCTTGCCGCTGAGATCGGTGGGTACTCGCCATGAGTACGAGCAGGTCCCACCTCACCCATACTCGAAGGACGCGGTCTTCAGGACCTTCCCGTCCTCGCTGACGAAGGCGATCTTCGGCGCCGGCACGCGGCGCCTGCCCATGTAAACGACCGTGCGATAATACTCGCCGGACTTGCCGATGAAGTACAGCCCCACCACCACTTTCTTTCCGCCCTTGGTGGACACGCTGACGGGGGTCTTGACGGTGATCGGCACACCGCCCTCGACGAGGGTGGTCTCGGTGCCCCCCACCTCGATCTTCTCCAGGTCGCCAAACGGCTTCGTGCCGTCGAGGCGCCAGATGGCCGGACGGTTCTTCGTGTCTCGGCCCTTGGCGTGGAGTTTGATGCCCTTGGTCTCCAGCGTGGCGTCGCCGATGGGTACCTCGCGCAAGGGCGGAATGGCCACCTTACTGCCGTGGTACTCCACCTCCAGGACCATGCCGGGGGTCTCGATCTTCAATTTGGCAGGCGAGGCCGCGGCCCAGACCGCCAGGCCGCCGGCAAGCAGAACCAGAAGGCCGGCTAGAACCCCGATTCGTCGCATGGCGCCGCTCCTTTCACAAGGTCGGACCGCCGACCCCTACCGCGGCACGCCGCGCCGCCGGCAGGGACGGGAATTCACTTGTAAGAGTAACACGCGACGTCCCGTTGTCAAGGTGCGACCCCGGCTTCCACGACTTGAGACGCCGTGCGCGGATTGAGGTTCCGCAAAAAAGCGGCCGCTGCACCGTCGGCGAAAAGGGCCGTTCACGGTCCCCTGCACTATCGTTCGTGCGCCGCGGGCGGCGGGGCGCCGTGTTCACTCCCCGTGCCAGGCACCCACACCGTATTCCCCGGCCCGTACAGGCCGGGCCACACAGGCCCGGCTTCAGGGTTTCAGCGCCACGTTCACCGTGCTGCCCGCCAAGCCACCGTCGGGCAGGGTAACGCGGACCTCCCCGGAGCGAGGGGCGGCGGCCTTGGCGGCGGTCGGAAGGGTGTACCTGACCTTGCTTCGGCCGAGGACCTGTTCGCGGGCAACGAGGTCGGCCGGCAGATTATCGCCCATGAGCAAGAGGGCCGGGCCGACGGCCTTCGGCACGCCGATCCGCGTGTACCACCAGTTCGGGTTCCGGTAGTCCTCCTCCACCCAGTGCCGCAGCGCGCGGACGACGGCGCCGCGCACCTCGGGGCTGCCCTTAGCACTACAACGCTAAGTCGGCGTTTTGCGCGGTGGGTCTCCGTACCCACCGCGCTCGAAACGCCCTTGTTAGGGCTGCGCGGCGGGTGCGGAGACCCGCCGCGCACGAGTTAGCCTTGTAGTATGCCTTGCTCCGGTTC
>CAYTJE010000425.1:0-1760 GCA_964437855.1 uncultured Anaerolineales bacterium
TCTTGATCTTTTCCCGCAGGGCCCGCAGGCGTTGGGACACGTTGCGGTGGATGAGGTTGTGCGGCTCGTGGATGTAATCGTGGATGGTCTCGTATTTGTCGCGGGCCCGTTCGTAGTTTCCGGCCTTTTCAAGGATGTTTGCGTCTTTATAGAGTCCGGCCACGGTTTCGACAAGGTGTCTCGTGGCCGCCTGCCGGACCTTCTCATCCTCGTGGTCGGGCAGGAAGCGCATGCCATAATGGGCCAGGGCCTTCTGGAAGAGGCGGACGGCGGTCAGGAGTTTGCCTTCGTTGCCCTGTAGTTCGCTTTCCATGTAGGCCTGGAGGGCCATGTTCTTGTACTGCTTGGCCCGGTGGAGGCTGCGAGTCTTTTCCTCGAGGACGTAGTGGTAGTTGGCCGGCACCTCGCCTTGCTCTCGCTTGCGGCGGAACTCCTCCGGGGTAAGGTATTCGACCTCGATAAGGTCGCGGATGCCGGGCACCCAGCGGGCCTCGCCGCTCTGGATGGCCGTCCGGGGCACCGTGATCCGCCGGCCCGACGGGTGCACGCAAATGAAGCCGCTCGGCGTGGAGTCCTCGACCCGCAGGGGGGTTGAGCCGCCGGGCGGGATGATCTGGGCCTCGAGCGTCAGGCGGAGGATGACGCTGTGCCGCGCCGTTTCGCCCTTGCCGGCCTCGTAGACCATGTAGGCGATGCAGGCGATGAGGATGAGGCCCACGTAGACGGCCAGCCCGATGAACAGGCCCTTGCGGCGCTGGAAGAGGGAGGGCGGGGCCTCTTCCTCTTCGGGTTCCTGGTCGGCCTCGGCCTCGGCTTCGGTTTGGTCGGTCTCGCCGCCCGCCGTTCGGGGACGGAACTGCGGCCGACCCGCCGTGGGTCGGGCCACCTCCTCCAGCGTGAACTGCATCCGGGTCTTGGCGCCGATGCGGATTTCGTCGCCGTCCGAGAGGACGTGTTCCTCGATCGTCTTCCGCTTGATGCGGGTCCCGTTGCTGCTGAGGTTCCGCAGGATCCATTCGTCGCCGGAGTGTTCGATGCGGCAATGCTGACGGGAGATGGCGGTCTCGCTCAACGTCACGTCGCAGGAGGGGTCCCGGCCGACGAGGGTCACCCCCGGCGCCACGCGAAAGGTCTCGCCCTTCTCCGGGCCCGCGAGGACCTCCAGGTGGGCCCGGGCGCCCCGGCCTCCGCCGGGCCGGGGGGCAGGGGGTTGGGTGGGGCTGGTGGGCTCGTCGGCCATGCCGTCCTCCGCCCGGTTATACGGCCGGGCGCCCTGAGGATGCAGGAAATCTCCCCGCCTGGCGAGCGAGGACTCGACCCGGGAGCGCCTTCAGGGCCGGGGCCACACGCCCCGGCGGGGGGAATCGTAGCCAATACGCCCCGGCCCGTCAACCGGTTCGCCGGCCGCGCTTGACAACCGGCCGCGGCGGCTTAGAATGCGTACCGTTCCGCGGCAGGATGAGAGGCGTCTATGGGCGACCCGCAAGAGGCATCCGAGGACCGTACGGTCGGCATTGACCTTGGCACCACGCTGACTAAACTGGCCCACATCGATTCGTCCGGCCGGCCGGTCATCGTGCCGAACGCCGAGGGCGAACTGCTCACGCCCTCGGTCGTCGTGTTTACGAGGACGGGGGTGCTGGTGGGCCGGGACGCCCAGCGCGAGGCCCTCGCCAACCCGGCCCGGGCCGTCCTCAACGTCAAGCGCCAGATGGGCAACCCGAAGTGGCGGTTCAAGGTGGACGGCGAGACGTACACGC
>CAYTJE010000426.1:0-1746 GCA_964437855.1 uncultured Anaerolineales bacterium
CCGCCGTGCCGAGCGTGATGTTGACGTGTTCGTTTGGCATGGACTTATGATTCCCGCGCGGCGGGTCTCCCGGCCCGCCGCGCTTCCGGCGATTCGGCGCGGTGGCCCGGGAGGGCCACCGCGCGGAAAGTCGCATTGTCGGATCAGTCGCCTTCGCCGCGGAGGGCCGCGACGAGCGCCTCGGCGACCACGTCCTCCTCGCCGTCCTGGAGGGTCCGGGGGTCCACGAGGACCCGGCCGTCCTTGATCCGCGTGAACACGGGCGGCGACCCGAGCCGCAGACGCCGGGCCAGGTCGTCCGCCGAGCCGTCCTTGGGGGTCACCGCCACCACGCGGGTCGGGATGTCGTGCGTCGGCAGCGACCCGCTCCCCATCTGCGAGAAGCCGTCCGTCACCTTGACCGACGCCGCGGCCGACCGGTCGCGGACGGCGGCGGCGATGCGGTCGGCCTGCTCGCCGATCGCGTCCGGGCTCCGCAGCAGCATGCGGTTGGTGGGCACCTCGCGCAGGGCCGTCTCCTCGTCCAGGAACAGGGCGAGGGTGGCTTCCAGGGCGGCCAGGGTCAGTTTGCCCACGCGGACCGCGCGGGCGAGGGGGCTTGCGCGGACGGCCTCGATGCAGCGCCGCCGGCCGAGGATAATGCCGCCCTGGCTTGCCCCGATGAGTTTGTCGGCCGAGGAGGTCACGAGGTCGGCCCCCGTGCGGATCGATTCCGGCAGGGTCGGCTCCTTCGGGTAGCCGTACGTCGCGAGGTCGATGAGCGGCCCCGCGCCCAGGTCGTCAATGAGCGCCAGGCCGTGGCGGTCGGCGATCTCGCGCAGCGTGGCCAGCGGCACCTCGGAGGTAAACCCGTAAATCTTGTAATTACTCGGATGGACGCGGAGGATGGCGGCGGTGTGCTCGGTGACCGCGCCGGCGTAGTCGCGGGGGTGCGTCATGTTGGTGGTGCCGACCTCGACCAGCCTAGCGCCGCTGGCGGCCATGACCTCCGGCAGGCGGTACGACCCGCCGATCTCCACCAGTTGACCGCGCGAGACGATCACCTCCCGGCCGTCGCCGGCCACCGCGCTGAGGACGATGAGGGTGGCGGCGGCGTTGTTGTTGACGACGGTGGCGGCCTCGGCGCCCGTGAGGCGGCACAGGAGGTCCTCGATGCGCCCGTCGCGGCGTGAGCGCCGGCCGGTTTCGGGGTCGGCCTGGAGCAAGGAGTAGCCGGCGAGTTCGTTGGCGATCTGGTCTCGGGCCTTCTGCGGCAGGACGGCCCGCCCCAGGGCCGTGTGCAGGATGATGCCGGTGGCGTTGATGACCCGGCGGAAGTGCGGTCCGGCGAGGTCGCGCAGGCGTCGGCGGGCGTCGGCCAGGATATCCGCCCGCAGCGCCTCCTCCGAGGTCTCGGCCTCCGCCTCGGCCAGCAGCCGCTGACGGGCGGCCTCCACCGCCTGGCGGACGGCGTCCACCAGGATCGGGCGCGGGGCCGAGGCGGCGGACGCCTCGGGGCCCAGGGCGTCCAGGAGGTTGTCCACGCCGGGGATCTTCCGAAGCACGTCCTTGGGCGAGGGCATGGTGGAGTCTCCTTCGCGCGGGGCCGCTCGGCCCGGAGAGGGCCGGGCGCCTGCGGCCGGTCATTGTATCGTGTGGGCGGGCGGAAGCCAAGCGGCCGCCGGGCGGGTTCCCGGCGGGCCGACCTGAATAAAAGGTTCAAGTCCCATTACCGGGGAGCACGTTTCCTGAACCCCCCATGCCCGG
>CAYTJE010000427.1:0-1729 GCA_964437855.1 uncultured Anaerolineales bacterium
CCCCCTCACCCTGACCCTCTCCCGCCAGGGGAGAGGGAAGTGAAATGCCGTACGGAAACCCCCTTCCATTCTTCCCCCCAGCCGCTATACTGTCGCGACTCGCCGGGGCGGGGACAGGGCGTCCCTCCGTCCCGCGGAAACGAACCGGTCCACCCGAACCCGAAGGAGACGCGTATGCCGCTTTGCCCGATGCGACAGATCGTGGACGAGGCCCGTGCCGCCGGTTACGGCGTGGGGGCCTACAACGTCAACAACATGGAGCAGATCCAGGCCATCATGCAGGCCGCCCGCGAGACGGCCTCGCCGCTGATCATCCAGGCCTCCCGCGGCGCCCTGGAGTACACCAACTTCACGTACCTGAAGCACCTGATGATGGCCGCCGTCGAAGACAACCCCGGCCTGCCCATCGCCCTGCACCTGGACCACGGCCCGAACCTGGACCTCTGCCGGAAGGCGATCGAACTGGGCTTCACGAGCGTCATGATCGACGGTTCCATCGACTACGAGGCCACGACCGAGAGCGGCAAGCACCCCGCCCGCTCCTTCGAGGAGAACGTCCGCGTGACCAGGGAAGTGGTCGACTACGCCCACGAGCGGGGCGTGAGTGTGGAGGGTGAACTCGGCACCCTCGGCGGCATCGAGGAAGATACCGCCACCGACAAGGTCCTCCTCACGGACCCCGACGAGGTCGAGGCGTTCTGCGCCCAGACCGGCGTCGACGCCCTGGCCCTGGCCATCGGCACCAGCCACGGCGCCTACAAGTTCAAGACCAAGCCCGTGCTGGCCCTGGACCTCATCAGCGAGTGCCGCCAGCGCGTGCCGGAGGTGGCCCTGGTGATGCACGGTTCCTCCAGCGTGCCGAAGGACCTCGTGGATGAAGTCAACAAGTACGGCGGCCGGATGCCGGGGGCGATGGGCGTGCCCATCGAGAGCATCCAGGAGGCCATCACGCGCGGCATCCAGAAGATCAACGTGGATACCGACGGCCGGCTGGTCGTGACCGGCGCCATCCGCCGCGTCTTCGCCGAGAAGCCGGAGGTCTTCGACCCGCGGAAGTACCTGGGGCCGGCCCGGGAGGCGCTGGCGACACTCATCGCCTCGAAGATGAAAGATTTCGGCACGGCCGGCCACGCCGGCGACTACACGCCGAAGAGCCTGGACGAGATGAAGCACTTCTACGCCGGCCAGCCGGCGTAAGAGGTCCGAGCCGGCTGCGGAAGCAGCCGGGCATCACCATCCACCTTGCCGCGGGCCGAGCCGGGTAGAGATAACCCGCCGCTGGCGCGGCGGACTCGCTATTGAGACCGGTAAAACCAATGGTGCAGCCTTCAGCGGGGGCCACGGATTGCTCGCAATCCGTGATTCCGGGGCCGCGGCGCACGGTTTGACAAGCAAACCGTGGCACCTTCTTTGGTTGTGCCGGTCTCAATAACTCCCGCGCGGCGGGCCTCGGCATACGTTTCCGCGCGGCGGGCCTCGGCATACGCCTCCGTATGGACCGGCCCGCCGCGTTTTTCACGTGCTGTAGCGCGGCGGCCCAGGAGGGCCGCCGCGCGGGAAGGTTACTGTGTGGGAAACCCGCCGCGCCAAAAGGACGTTGGGGCTTCAGTACCCCATGGCTTCCAGTGTCCGGACCAGGCCGCGGACGTGTTCGGCGCTCGAGTCGAAGGCCTCGCGCTCGGCGTCGGAGAGGTCGACCTCCAGGACCTCGCTCACCCCACCCGCGCCC
>CAYTJE010000428.1:0-1724 GCA_964437855.1 uncultured Anaerolineales bacterium
GTGGGCCGTCTTGCCCACCGCGCGGTGCCCACGACGGGGCACCGCGCCACGGCCCTTGTGGATGATGGCGAAGTTGACACAGTAGCCCGAATACGAACGGTAAACCAGGCCTTGCGGCCGGGCAAGGGGTTGGCGTACACTGTGGCGGCCCTGGGCGGCGATGAAAGGATTTCGGCGAATGCGCGCAGCAGCCCTGCTTCTCCTGTCGGTTGTCGCGGTGGCCCTGGCCGGGTGCAGCGAAGCGGAGCGGGCCCGCGCGGTCTACAGTGACCTGGAAACCGCGACCAAGATCGCGCGCGACCGTGTGTACCCGGCTACGGTGCGCGTCGACGCCCGCCGGGCCGAGTACGTCGGGGGGAAGAAGCGGCGGCGTGGCGGCAACGGCTCCGGCGTCATCTTCGACGCCGACGGTCACGTCCTGACCAACTACCACGTGGCCGGCCGGGCCGACGAACTCACCGTCACCCTGTTCAACAAGGAGCGCGTCGAAGCGGAACTGGTGGGCGGCGACCCGTGGACCGACCTGGCGGTGATCCGGCTTGACCTGGACGAGGTCCGCGAGAAGGGGTTCTCGTTCAAGCACGCCACGCTCGGCGACTCCAGCCGGATCGCGGAGGGCGACAGCGTGCTGGCCATCGGCAGCCCGTTCGGGCTGTCGCGGTCGATCTCCTCGGGCATCATCTCGTGCACCGACCGCATCCTGGGTACCGGGTTGGAGATGCCGGGCGGCCTGGAGACGGGCCTCTTTAACACCTGGCTCCAGACCGACGCCGCCATCAACCCGGGGAACTCCGGCGGCCCGCTGGTGGACCTGCACGGCGAGGTGATCGGCATCAACACCCGCGGCGGCGGGAACGACCTCGGCTTCGCCGTGCCCATCAACGTGGCCAAGGAGGTGGTCCGGCACATCCTGGAGTCCGGCAAGGTGAGGCGGAGCACCATCGGGCTGACGCTCCAGCCGCTCCAGGACCTGGAGACGTTCTTCGACGTCGGGAAGATGGAAGGGGCCGTCGTCTCCAGCATCGAGGCGAACGGGCCGGCGGCCAGGGCCGGCATCCTGCCCCAGGACGTCCTCCTGGAGTACGACGGCAAGCCGGTGCAGGGCCGGTACCCCGAACAGTTGTTCGACCTGCGCCGGCGGGTGTCGCAGACGCCGGTCGGGGCGACCGTGGCAGTGAAGATCAAGCGGGCCGGCGAGGTCAGGACGCTGGAACTGGTGACCGAGGAACTGACCACCGTCCGCAGCGAGGAAAAGAACTTTCAGAAATGGGGGCTCGTGGCCCAGGATATCACCGAGCGGCTGGCCCAACGCGAGAAACTGCCCGATACCAGGGGCGTCTACGTGACGGGCGTCCGCCGGGGCGAACCCGCCGAGGAAGCCGGCGTCAAGGAGGACGACGTCATCCTCCGCGTGGGCACGACCGACGTGGCCGACGTCGCCGATCTACGCCGGGAGTACAAGGCCTCGGTCGAGGCGCGCGAGCAGCGGGTCCTGCTGAGAATCCGCCGGGGCCGCGGTGTCGTGCCGGTCCTCCTGAAGGTCGAGTACGGCGGAACCGGTGAGGAGCCGGCGCCTCCGGAAGACGAGACGGAAGGCGCCGCCGACGAGCAGCCCGAGGAACCGGCGTAGCGCCGCCTGGGCTGCGCGGGCGCCGAGAGAGGAACGAGCGGGCGGCGACCGGTCCCCCGGGTCGTGATCAGGGCGGTCAGTGTGGCCCGGCCGG
>CAYTJE010000429.1:0-1704 GCA_964437855.1 uncultured Anaerolineales bacterium
GTCCAACCGGTCGCACACGGGAATCCTGTCCTGGATGTAGATGCCCAGCAGGTCGTAGTTCGCGTCGTCGCCCACGGGCCCCTGGATCGGGTTCCGCGACGAGAACGAGTTCACGTTATCGTGGTAGTAGTCGAGCCCAAAGGTCAGCCGGCCGACGGGCGTCCGGCTCTCGGCCTGGAGAAACGTGCCCAGCGTGCCGACCTCGAACCCCTGGGTGTCGAACCGGCCGCCGGTGCGGGCCCGGTGCCGGGTCTCGTCCTGCTGGTGCCAGGAAAGACCCGCGTGGACGGCATCCACCGGTCCGCCCAGGTCCTCGGCGTGGTACTGGAGGTACGTCAGGTCGCGGCGCTGGTCCAGGTCGCGCCGAAGTTCCGTGCCGCGGGTCAGCCCCTCCCACGTGATGCCGTAGACGGTCTTATGCGTGCGCGGCACGTCGAACTGCTGGACGTGCTGGTGTGCGAAGACGAGCCGGCGGTTCGGGCCGAGGAAGACCTCGGCCTTCAGGTCGCCGTCCCACTCGTGGTAGCCGGTCTCGTCCTGGGTGCCGACGCCGGCGCCGCCCTCTAAGTTGCCGAAGTGCTTGGCCGAGCCGCCCACGTATAACCCGAACGTATGGTCCCACGTGCCCCAGGCCTCGACGCGTCCGATCTGGCTGCGCTCGGCACTGGCGAGACGGTAGGAGAGCCGGCCGCCGGAGTTGAACCCCTCGCCGTACCCCCTCGGCCCCTTCGTCAGGACGTTCACCGTGCCGCCGATGGCATCGCTGCCGTACAGGACGGACCCGGGACCCTTGACGATTTCCATGCGGTCGATGGAGAGGGCGTCGACCGTGTTCCAGTACTGGTTGGGCCCGCTGCGGAAGACGGCGTTGTTGAGCCGCACGCCGTCGACGAGAAACAGGTTCCGGAACGCCGTGAACCCGCGGATGTACGGCGACCCCTGGCCGTAGCCCGTCTTCTGGACCATGACGGACGGCAAGTCCTCGAACAGGTCGACCGTGGTGCGGTAAGAGCGGTCGCGAATCCGCTCGGCGTCGACCGTATCGACGATGAACGGCTCGTCGAACTCGGGAGTCGGCAGACGCGACGCCGTGACCACGAGGTCGCGGGAGAGGGTGAGGTCGTAGGTCTCCGGCGTCTCGGCGTCAGCCCCGTCGGGTTCGACGGCGGCATCGGCGCTTTCCGACGCCCCAGCCGCCTCGGCGGCCGCGGCCGCGGCGGCTTTCTCGACGACCTTGGCCGCAACCCGTTCCAGCGAGGGGGCCTCCTCCGCCCCCGCCGCCGCCGCCAGTCCCATGGCCAGCACCACCCCCGCCGCCCCTCGGTAGGCCCACTTCCTCATGCCGTTTGCTCCTGCTGAGGCCACCCCCGCGTGTAGGCAGACCGCCTCCTTGGATTCGCGTGCCACTCTGGGGAGCAAATGGGGTGCCAGGGTCCGCCCGAGTCACGTAAAAGGCCTTGGGGGACCAAAAACGGCTATTCGGAGAGAACCGAGAGGCCGGAAAACCTCGCCGCCAGACCCCGGAGTGCACAGAGCCAGTGCAGGTGCGATGGGTTTCAGGGCAAGCCGCAACCCGGACAGGCTGGCGCGGTGGTTCTCCGTAACCACCGCGCCGCGCAAAGAGGTGTCGCGCGGCAAGTCGAAGAATCAACCGTCCAAGCCGTACTCGCGAATCTTGGTGCGGAGGGTGTTGCGGTGGATGCC
>CAYTJE010000430.1:0-1698 GCA_964437855.1 uncultured Anaerolineales bacterium
TTAAACCGCCGGCCTGCGCCGGCGCATCGGTCAGAATACGGAAAGCGGGCGGCCGAGGCCAGACTTTTCGGGCCGACGCCGCCCAGGGGCTTGCCCTTCTCCCCCGCCGGTCTTATGGTAAGGGAGCGAATCGGCCGAGGGAGGGACCCATGACCAGACCGCTCACCCGCCGCTCACTGCTGACACGGGTCGCCGCAGCGGCCGGCGGCGCCCTCCTGGCCCCGACCCGGCCGCACGCCGCGGCCGGCCAGGCCGGCGCCGACGGCGACCGCCCGCCCAACCTCATCCTCATCCTCTGCGACAACCTCGGCTACGGCGACCTCGCCTGCTACGGAAACACCGTCCACCGGACGCCGCACGTCGACCGCCTGGCCGAAGAGGGCGTCCGCTTCACCGACTTCTACTCGACCAGCGGCGTGTGCACCCCCTCGCGTGCCAGCCTGATGACCGGCTGCTACCCCCGCCGCGTCAGCATGCACGCCGACGAGCACGGGACCCTGGTGCTCCGGCCCGTGGCCCACAAGGGCCTCCACCCGGACGAAATCACCGTGGCCGAGGTCCTCAAGAGCCGCGGCTACGCCACGGCCATCATCGGCAAGTGGCACCTGGGCGACCAGCCCCGGTTCCTGCCCACGCGGCAGGGGTTCGACTCGTATCTGGGCATCCCGTACAGCGACGACATGGTCGCCCGCAAGGGCCGGCCCTGGCCGCCCCTGCCCCTGATGCGGAACGAGCGGGTCATCGAGGCCCCCGTCGATTGCCGGACCCTCACCCGCCGCTACACCGAGGAGGCCGTCCGGTTCATCACGGCCAACCGCGACCGGCCGTTCTTCCTCTACCTGCCACACGCCACGCCCGGCAGCACGCGGAGCCCCCACGTGGACGAGGCGTTCCGCGGCCAATCCAACAACGGCCCCTGGGGCGACGCCGTCGAGGAACTCGACGGGTCCACCGGCGAGATACTGGCGGCGCTGGCCCGGCTCGGCCTGGACGAGATCACGCTCCTGGTCTGGACGTCCGACAACGGCGCCCCCCGCCGCAGCCCCCCGCAGGGCAGCAACGCCCCGCTGGCCGGCTGGGGCTACACCACCGACGAGGGCGGCATGCGTGTCCCCTGCATCGCCCGCTGGCCCGGCCGCATCCCACCCGGCCGGACGTGCGCCGACCTCGCCACCACGATGGACCTCCTGCCCACCTTCGCGCACCTGGCCGGCACGAAGCCGCCGGACGACCGGCGCATCGACGGCCACGACATCCGCCCCCTGCTCTTCGGCCGACAAGGCGCCACCTCCCCCTACGAGGCGTTCTACTACTACGACCGCGACCAACTCCAGGCCGTCCGCGCCGGACGATGGAAACTGTACCTGCCGCTCGCCAACAAGAAAGGCCGCGGGCGGAAGGTGCCGGCGACGGGCCCCGGGCTCCTCTTCGACCTCGCCGCCGACCTCGGCGAAACGCACAACGTGGCAGGGGACCATCCCGACGTGGTCAAGCGCCTGACGGCCCTGGCCGGGCGCGCCCGCGACGACCTCGGCGACGGCCCGGAGCCGGGCAAGGGCCAGCGCCCCGCCGGCCACGAACCCGACCCCACGCCCCGCACGATGCAAAACATGTAGTTCACAATTAGCCGCCGGGCGCTGGGTGTGCGGATTCAACTCTGAAACGCAACATGCCAAACGACGTTTCGAGCGTTTGAGG
>CAYTJE010000431.1:0-1674 GCA_964437855.1 uncultured Anaerolineales bacterium
GCCTACGGCGAGTACGGGGCCGGCAAGTTGGAGGACGTGATCAACGGATTCCAGTTCGAGCGGCTGGAGTCGGCCTCCGGGCCGACCGGCGGCGAGATTCGCCGGCCGTCCGACGGCAAGCCCGTCGAAACCGTCGTCTTCATCCAGTGCTGCGGCAGCCGGGACCCCGCCCGCGGCGTGCCCTACTGCTCCAAGATCTGCTGCATGTACACCGCCAAACATGCCATCCTCTATAAACACAAGATGCATCACGGGCGGGCGATCGTCTTTTACATGGACGTCCGGGCCGGCGGCAAGAACTACGAGGAGTTCGTCCGCCGCGCCATCGAGACCGAGGGCGCCGAGTACGTCCGCGGCCGCGTCAGCCGCATCTATCGCCGCGCCGACGGTACCCTGGTGGTCAAGGGCGCCGACACGCTTGCCGGCCGACCCGTCGAGATCGAGGCCGACCTGGTCGTCCTGGCCGATGCCATCGTGCCGCGCCCGGCCAGCAGCCGCCTGGCCCAGATGCTCGGCATCTCGTACGACGAGCACGGCTTCTACACCGAGGCGCACCCGAAACTCCGGCCGGTCGAGACCGCCAAGGGCGGCGTCTTCCTGGCCGGGGCGTGCCAGGCCCCCAAGGACATCCCCGACTCGGTGGCCCAGGCATCGGCGGCCGCCAGCAAGGTCCTCGCCCTGTTCTCGGAGCCGGAGTTGGAACGCGAGCCCATCGTCGCCAAGGTCAACGAGGCCACCTGCGTCCACTGCGGCGCCTGCATCGCCGCCTGCCCGTACGGGGCCATCGAGGACAAGGAGATCACCGATTCCAAGGGGAACGTCCTCCGCACCGTCGCCCACGTGAGCGAGGGCGAGTGCCAGGGCTGCGGCACCTGCGTGGCCGTCTGCCGCTCCGGCAGCATCGACCTGGAGGGCTTTACGGACGAGGAGGTGCTGGCCGAGATTTCGGCGCTGGAGTGAAGCGAATTCGGATTTCGGAATGCGGATTTCGGATCAACGGCGCGCACGTAAAGTGAATATGTCATTCTGAGGCCTCGCTTGCGAGGCCGAAGAATCTCGCCGTGCGAACAGCAAGGCAATAACGACCAAGGCGAGATTCTTCGTCGGCCTTGCGGCCTCCTCAGAATGACAAGCATGAAGAGCCCCTTATCGGGCTCAATAGCCGCCCTGCTTGCAGGGCGCGTAGGAACCGCAAGGCGCAAACAGGAGCGCAAAACCGATCATGACGCAAGCCAGCGCAAAGCCTGAGGCGGGCACGGACACCGCCGAGGCCCGGCAGGAGTGGACCCCGCGCATCGTCGCCTTCGTCTGCAACTGGTGCACGTACGCGGGGGCGGACCTCGCCGGCACCAGCCGCCTCCAGTACGCGCCGAACGTCCGGGCCATCAAACTCCCCTGCACCGGCCGCATCGACCCGCTGTTTATCCTGAAGGCGTTCGAGCAGGGGGCCGACGCGGTGCTGGTCTCCGGCTGCCATCCGGGCGACTGCCACTACACCTCGGGCAACTACCACGCCCGTCGGCGGTGGGGCCTCTTTCGCCGGCTCCTGGAGTTTGCCGGCATCGACTCGCGGCGGCTGTTCTTCAGTTGGGTCTCGGCGGCCGAGGGACAGAAGTTTGCCGACCTCATCAACCAGATTACCGACGAGGTCCGCCAGGCCGGACCGTTCGACCC
>CAYTJE010000432.1:0-1672 GCA_964437855.1 uncultured Anaerolineales bacterium
TTGGCGGCAGAGGCCCCATCCGGCCGATATGGCCCTTGACAGAGGGGGAGAAACCGTTAGACTTCCCCCGCACTCCGATTGGAGTGCTGCCCCACGCGGGTCTTTTTCGATGACGCGACCGAGGGAGTTCAACCATGACGCACGAGTACGGGCCCGGCCCCATCGCGCCGCACGGCGGCGTTCTGGTCAGCTGTCTGCTGCCGGAGGAGGAGGCCGGCGAGGCCGCCGCCCGCGCGGCCGATCTGCCCAAGGTCACCCTGTCACGCCGCGAGCGGTGCGACCTGGAACTGCTGGCCGTCGGCGCCTTCAGCCCCCTGACCGGCTTCATGACGCGGGAGCCGTTCGACGCCGTCGTCGATACCATGCACCTGCCGAGCCCGGCGGGATCCGAACGGACCGGCGAGCCGTGGACCGTCCCCATCACCCTGAGCACCAGCCGCCAGGAGGCCGACGCCCTCGTCGAGGGCCGGGACGTAGCCCTGTGGGACCCTGAGTCGGAGCAGGTCCTGGCGATTCTCCATCTGGCCGAGAAGTACGACCACGACCGCCCGCGCGAGTGCCGCGAGGTCTACCGGACCACCGACGTCGAGCATCCGGGCGTGGCGCTCGTGATGAACCAGGGCGAGGTGTGCCTGGGCGGCGAGGTGGACGTCCTGTCCCTGCCGCCGCACGCGGACCTCCAGGCGTATCGCTGGACGCCGGCGGCCACCCGTGCCGAGTTCGACCGCCGCGGCTGGGAGACCGTGGCCGCCTTCCAGACCCGCAACCCGTGCCACCGGGCGCACGAGTACCTCCAGAAGGTGGCGATGGAGTTGTGCGACGGCCTGCTCCTGCACCCGCTGGTGGGCGAGACGAAGGAGGGCGACATCCCGGCCGACGTCCGCATGCGGACCTACGAGGTCATGTTCGAGCACTACTATCCGCAGGACCGCGTGCTGCTGACCGTCCTGCCGGCCTCCATGCGGTACGCCGGGCCGCGCGAGGCCATCCTCCACGCCATCATGCGCAAAAACTACGGCGTGACGCACTTCATCGTCGGCCGCGACCACGCCGGTATCGGCGACTACTACGGCACGTACGAGGCGCAGGAGATCTTCGACGTGTTCGACGCCGAGGCCATCGGCGTGGTGCCGCTCAAGTTCGAGCATGCCTTCTTCTGCCGGAAGTGCGACGGGATGGTGTCCGAGAAGACGTGCCCGCACGGCAAAGCGGATCGCGTGTTCCTGTCGGGGACGAAGGTGCGCGAGATGCTGAGCCGGGGAGAGGCCCCGCCGCCGGAGTTCACCCGGCCGGAGGTCGCCGAGGTGTTGCTCGAGGCCGCCCGGCGGGAGGCCGATGAGTAGTACGCCGGCCTACCGCGTCACATTTAGCCGCCGGCCTTGGCCGGCGCGTGCCGTTTCCATCGGTTTCGCGTATAGTGATTATGCAAAGGAGCACGTGAGATGTCGCAAGGCTTCGTCCTCTGGTTCACGGGGTTCAGCGGGTCGGGCAAATCGACGGTCGCCCAGGCCGTGGTGCCGCGGCTGCGAGAGCGCGGCGTGAAGATCGAGGTGCTCGACGGCGACGTGGTCCGCACGAACCTGTCGAAGGGCCTGGGGTTCTCGAAGGAGGACCGCGACACGAACATCCTCCGCGTGGGGTTCGTGGCGAACCTGCTGGCCCGCAACGGCCT
>CAYTJE010000433.1:0-1655 GCA_964437855.1 uncultured Anaerolineales bacterium
CGGAGGACGACCCGCTCGTCTACTGCCTGGCCGGGCGGTCGATGTTCCTGGACGGGGGGCTGCGGATGGTGGCCCTGGATCCCGAAACGGGCACGAATCCCGCAGGGGAGCCGATCCACGAAAACATCTGCAACGACGAGGACCCGGATGATTCCTCCCAGCCACCGCAGAACCTGCAAATGCGCATGTTGGATTTCTCCGGCAGGCGGATGCCGGTGGCCCTGCCGGACATCCTCTCCTGCGACGACAATTACATTTACATGCGCTCCCAGCGGTTCAACTTCCAATGCGTCCGCCGGTCCACCGCAAGCAAACACGTTGCCCGTTACGATGTGTCCGACCAGTCGGGGCTCGGGGCACACCTGTTCTGCTGCACGGGGTTTTTGGACGGCTCGTGGTTCCACCGGTCGTACTGGATTTACGGGAAAGATCACAACGAGGGGTGGGGCGGATGGGACGACGCCGCCAGAAACACCGCCGCGGGGCGCATCCTCTCCATCGACGGCGGTTCGGTTTACGGCTACGGGCGCAAGCCCAAATACGTGGACCAGAACGGCGTCCCCGAAGATCCGAGTTGGAACTGCCAGCGCTGCGCCACGCCCATCGAGTACCGTCTCTTCGGGGCGGCCCTGCCCATCTCGGCGCATATCGAAGCGGGCAAGCCGGGTGATCCGAGCGGCACCTCCCTGACCGCCGAGGCCTGGGTCAAGGTAGACCAGGTGGGGCAGGACGGCGTGGTCGTGGCCCGAGGCGGGTCCACGCACGGCTACGCCCTGTACGTGGAAGGCGGCGTGCCCCACTTCGCCGTCCGCGTCAACAGCGGGACGATGAACAAGGTGGGGGCCGGTCAGACGATCTCGCCGGCGGACGGCTGGGTCCACCTGGCGGGCGTGCTCAAATCCGCCGACCCGGACTATAGCCTCGAAATCTACGTCAACGGCGAGATGAAGAACACCGCCGATGCCGACGGCGACCTTGCCAGCGATCCGGGCGAGAGCATGCAAGTGGGCCTCGACGAGGGCAATAACGGCATCGGCGACTATGAGACGCCGTTCGGGTTCAACGGGGAGATCGATGAACTCGCCGTCTATTACCGGGCGCTGACCCCCTCGCAGATTGAGGACCATTACACGTCGCCCGGCAGCATCACGACCGAGGATGCCCTTATTCTCTATTACTCGTTCGACGCGGGCACGGTTGGCGGCGGCGTGGTCCAGGACCAGTCCGACAAGGATAATGACGGCCAACTGCTCGGGCCCACCGTGACCAACGGCGTGGCCGGCACGAAGGCCCTGGCCTTCGTCAACAGCGAGGAGGGCGCCCCGGACACGTTCTACTGGACCCGCGATATCCCCTTGCACGTGCGGGCGATGGCCAAGGCCGCCGGCCACCTCTTCATCGCCGGGCCCGCCAACGTCATCGACACCGAGTACGCCTTCGACCACTTCGGCAGCCGGCGCGTCCAGGCCCGGCTGCGGAAGCAGGTGGTGGAGTTGACCGGCCAGCACGGCGGGGTGTTCCGGGTCGTCTCGGCCGCCGACGGCTCCACCCTGGCGGAGCGCCGCCTGAGCCGCGTGCCCGTCTGGGACGGCATGGCCGTGGCCGGGGGCCGGGTCTACCTGGCCATGAACGACGGCACGGTCCTGTGCTTCGGC
>CAYTJE010000434.1:0-1640 GCA_964437855.1 uncultured Anaerolineales bacterium
GCTCGTCCACCCACCGGTCCCACCGCCGCACCACGCCGCGCGCCGTCAGCACGCGGTACACCACGTACGCACCGAGCACCAGCACCAGGCCGTACAGCGGCACCTCGTACTGCTCCCTGGCACTGGCGAACGAGCCGACCATCAGGCCCACCACGGTGACCAGGACCACGTTGCCGAAGATCATCAGGGCGCTGACGATGCGCCGGCGCCGGGCATCGGCCATAACCAGTTCCGACTCCCGGGTCGTGAACCCGGTGCCGGTCACGGCCGAGAGGGCCTGGAACTCCGCCCGCCGGGCTTCCATTCCCGTCAGGCGCAGTGCGATGGCACCGGCCTTCACCGCCAGCACCGTTATCCCGACAATCAGCAGAATCAGGCCGACCAGCGGCAGCGAGATGGCGGACATGCTCCCTGTCCCTCCGATGCGGGGGTCCGTTTGCGCCCTCGGGCCAACTATAGCCGGTCACTCCACGCGAATCAATTCAATGACCGTCCGTTTGGCCAACCCCCCGACCCGGCTCGGCCTCGCATTCGACATGGCGGACCTCCCGGCCCTCCTCGCCGCGCTCGTCGGCAAGGGCGGCGTCCGGGCCACCCGCCGGAGCCCCGCCGAATAAACGGTTGCGTCCGGCCCGGTGAGGAGTAAGGTGGTATAGGCACGGCCCGTAAGGAACGGCCCTGCCGTAAACTGAATACGGACCGGACGAAAGCGTCTTCAAAGCAGGAGGCAACGCGCCGCCACGGGGCAGGCCGAACCGACCGTCGCAGCCCCTCGGCCGGAGCCGTGCCAGCCGCAGCCATGCACGACGCCCCCGATTTGCAGGAACCTATCGCAGAACGAACCCTGACCCAGGAGGCTATTATGACCCGTCTGACCCGTCGCCGGTTCCTGAAAACTACAGTCGCCGCCGGAGCCGTTACGGCCCTGAGCGCCTCGCGGGTCCTCGGCGCAAACGAGACCATCCACATGGGGTTCATCGGCCTGGGCGGCCGGGGCAGTGGATCCGCCAAGTGGTTCTCGAAGATCAAGAACGTCCGGGTCGCCGCCCTGGCCGAGCCCGACGAAAAGCGCCTCGCGTCGAACAAGAAACGCTGGTCCGACGCCAAGGCCGTGGCGGACATGCGCGAACTCCTTGACGACAAGACCATCGACGCCGTCTGCATCTCGAACTGCAACCACTGGCACGCCCTCTCGGCCGTCTGGGCCGCCCAGGCCGACAAGCACGTCTACGTCGAGAAGCCGGTCTCCTGGAGCATCTGGGAAGGCCGACAGATGGTCGAGGCCGCCCGCAAACACAACGTCATCATGCAGGCCGGCACCCAGCAGCGGTCCGACCCGATGCAGGCGGAACTGAAGGCCTGGCTCGACGAGGGGCACCTGGGCACCATCAAGTACGTCCGGCTGAACCGCTACGGCCGGCGGGGACCCATCGGCAAACGCGAAACGCCGCTCCCCATCCCCGACCACGTCGACTACAACCTCTGGCTCGGACCCGCCCAAGACAAACCCATCTACCGCGACAAACTCCAGTACGACTGGCACTGGGTCTGGAACACCGGCAACGGCGAACTCGGCAACTGGGGACCCCACCTGACCGACGACTGCCGCAACGTCGTCTTCCGCGACAAGGTGACCCTGC
>CAYTJE010000435.1:0-1637 GCA_964437855.1 uncultured Anaerolineales bacterium
GCCTCAGAATGACACCGGTTGCGTAGGATGAGCATTACTTTTACCGGACTCAATAAATAGAGGGAAGCACGCGGGGCAAGCATTCAGCCGGCCCGCACGGGCCGCGCAGACGTGAAAGGAGACGCTTGTGATGACGCGCTGCTACCGAATCGCGCCGGCCCTGGCGCTGCTGGCCGCCGTGACGCTCTCGGTCGGCCTGGCCGTGTCGGGAGCGCGGGCCGCCGAGGCGCCCGGCGCCGGTGCCGAGCCGGCCGCCGAGGCGCCCGGCGCCGCCGAGGCGCCTGGCGAGCCGGCCGCCGAAGACCGGCCGCCCACCGTCTTCGAACTCCTCCAGGCCGGCGGGCCGATCATGTACCCCATCTACTTCTGCTCGTTCCTGATGGTGGCGTTCGCCATCGAGCGGGCGGTCAGCCTCCGGCGCGGCAAGGTGTTGCCGCCCACGTTCGTCGAGAACCTGCGGGGCCTGGTCGGGGCCCGCCCCATCGACAGCGAAAAGATCCTGACCTACTGCCGGGCCAATCCGAGTCCCATCTCCCGCATCTTCCAGGCCGCCGTCAAACGCCTGGGCCGGCCCGTGGCCGAGACCGAGAAGGCCATCGAGGACGCCGGCGCCCGCGAGGTCCGCGGCCTCCGCCGGTACACGCGGGTCCTGTCGGGGGTGGCCAACGTGGCCCCGCTCCTGGGCCTCCTGGGCACGGTCCTGGGCATGATCGGGGCGTTCCAGGAGATCGGCAGCGGCAAACCCATCGGGGCCGGCACGGGCGAAAAACTGGCCGAGAACATCTACGAGGCCCTCGTGACGACGGCCTCGGGGCTCTCGGTGGCCATCCCCAGCCTCGTCCTCTACCTGCTGTTCGTCTCGCGGATCGAACGGCTGGTGGCCGAGATGGACGACCTGACCCTGGAGTTCGTCGAGAACCTGGCCGACGAGAAACAGGAGGCGGCGTAACGGCAAGGGGCGTTTCGCGCGGCGGGGCTCCCGACCCGCCGCGCAACAGCGAATCGTGGTGCGTGGCGCGGTGGGTCGGGAGACCCACCGCGCGGGATGCTGTCGTATGACGGGCCGCACCCGAAGGAGTAGCCGACCATGCGAATCGACCGCGGCACCCGAGAGCGCGAGGTCCGGGTCGAGTTGAACCTGACCCCCATGATCGACGTCGTGTTCCTGCTCCTGATCTTCTTCATGGTGGCCACCAAGTTCGCCGAGATCGAACGCGACCTGGCGGTCAACCCGCCGTCGGCCCGCGACGCCCGCCCCGTGACCGCCGCCCCCAAGGAACTCATTATCAACGTGACCCTGGACGGCCGGTACCTGGTGGCCGGCGTCGAGTACCCGCCCGAGGACCTGGAGCGGCTCATCGCCCGGACGGTCGAGGAGCACCCCGACCAGGCCGTGGTCATCCGCGGCGACCGGCAGGCCATCCTCCAACTGCCCGTCGACGTCCTGAACCTGTGCGAGAAGCACGGCGTCCGGCGCAAGTTCCTGGCCACGGTCCAGCCCGGCGGGGGGTGAACATTGATTGAGCACGGTAAAAGTAATTTGAAGATGTTATTCTGAGGCCTCGCTCGCGAGGCCGAAGAATCTCGCCGTGCGAACGGCGTCAAGGCGAGATTCTTCGTCGGCCTTGCGGCCTCCT
>CAYTJE010000436.1:0-1624 GCA_964437855.1 uncultured Anaerolineales bacterium
GTCATCTTCCGGATCTTGTGCGGGTCGAACCACGAGACGTGGATGTGGGCCATCCGGCCGTCGGCGAACTTCAACTGGGCGAACACCACGTCCTCCACGCCCTCCCGCAGATAGTCCTGGCCCTGGGCCGTCACGACCGTCGGCTCGGCCCCGAACAGGAACAGGATGACCGAGACGTCGTGCGGCGCCAGGCTCCACCATGCGTTCTCGTCCTTGCGCACGACGCCCAGGTTCACCCGCTGCGAGTACATGTACCGCAGGTCGCCCAGGCGGCCGCCATCGACCAGGTCCTTCAGGTAGAGCACGCAGGGGTGATACTCCAGCAGGTGGCCGACCATGAGGACGCGGCCGGCCGCCTCCGCCGCCCGGACCAGGGTCTCGGCCTCGTCCGGGGCCAGCGTCATCGGCTTTTCCACGAGGACGTGCTTGCCGGCCTCCAGGGCGGCCGTGGCAATCTCGTAATGGCTGGGGGCATCGGTGGCGACGACGACCGCGTCGACCTCCGGGTCGGCGAAGACGTCCGCGGCCCGGGTGGTCGTCTCGAGCCCATCGTAAGCGGCCCGGTGGCGGGCCAGGAGGCCTTCGTCCAGGTCGCAGACGGTCTTCAGGCAACAGGTGTCGATCTGGTGGAAGTTGCGGACGTGGTTCTTGCCCCAACCCCCGCCGCCGATGACCGCCACGGTCGTCATGCTGCGCCCCTTCCGGCTCGCCCCCGCGTGCATACGGCGGCCTGCCCGGAACCGACACGGGCAGGGCCCCCTAACCTCTCGGCGCTTCCGGGGCTGCGGGTGCATCGAAAAAGGGTGGAACCGCCCCGCGCCCCCGGCCGATATTGGCCTCGGATTGTACCCGCGGCTGAGGCGGCGTGTCAACGCAGGGGCGCCGGCCGACGGGCCGGGGCCACCCCGGCCCGGCCTTCCACGGAAAGGACCACCGCATGGACGATCTCCTGGACCGCATTGAGAACCGCGAGGCCGTGGTCGGCATCGTCGGGATGGGCTACGTGGGCCTCCCGCTCGCCCACACCTTCTGGGAGGCCGGCTTTGGCGTGGTCGGTTTCGACATCGACGCCGCCAAGGTCGAGGCGCTGGCGGCCGGCCGCTCCTACATCAAACACATCCCGGCCGAGCGGATAGCCGAGATGCGCCGGGCCGACCGCTTCACGGCCACGACCGATTTTGCCCGCCTGGCCGAAACCGACGCCATCCTCATCTGCGTGCCGACGCCGCTGACGGAGATGCGCGAGCCGGACCTGACGTTCCTCGAGCGCACCGGCGAGCAGATGCAGCCGCACCTGCGCCCGGGGCAACTCGTCGTCCTGGAGAGCACCACCTACCCCGGCACGACGCGCGACGTGCTCCGGCCCATCCTGGAGGCGGGGGGCCTGGCGGCCGGCACCGACTTCCTCCTCGCGTTCAGCCCGGAACGCGAGGACCCGGGGAACCCGACCTTCACAACCCGCACCATCCCGAAGGTGGTGGGCGGCTACGACGAGGCCAGCCGCCAGGCCGCCTGCGCCCTGTATGCCGCCGCCGTCGCCCGCGTCGTGCCGGTGGAGAGCCTGGAGGCGGCCGAGGCCACCAAACTCACCGAGAACATCTACCGGGCCGTCAACATCGCCCTC
>CAYTJE010000437.1:0-1588 GCA_964437855.1 uncultured Anaerolineales bacterium
GTTCCGGGCGGCGCCGGAGGACCGCCGGATGGGGGCGTTCGGGCAGGTCGAGTCCATCTGGCCGGTGCACGGCAGCGTGCTGGTCCACGACGACGGGGTGCACGGCCCGAAGGTGTACTGCGTGGCCGGGCGGTCGATGTTCCTGGACGGGGGGCTGCGGTGGATCCGCCTGGACCCGGTGACGGGCGAGAAACTCGGCGAGGAGGACGTGATCCTGGACGACCGCGACCCGTACAACCTGGACCGGAACCTCCAGGAGTACATGAATATCCTGAACATGCCGACGGCCCTTTCGGACATCCTCTCCAGCGACGGCCACTACGTGTACATGCGGTCGCAGACGCTGGACCCGGACGGCACGCGGTACGACCTGGACGTGCTGGGGCCCACCGAGCACGCCAATTACCAGGACGGGGACGACGTCCACCTGTTCAGCCCGACGGGGTTCCTGGACGGCAACTGGTTCCATCGCTCGTACTGGATATGGGGTCGGCGCTGGTCGTCGGGTCACAACGGATACTACCGTGCGGGCCGGAACGCGCCGGCCGGCCGCATCCTGTGCGTGGACGGGTCGTCGGTGTACGGCTACGGGCGCAAGCCGCAGTACTGGACGTGGACCACGCCGCTCGAGCACCACTTTTTCCGGACCAGCCGGGAGATTCCCGTCTCGGTCTGGGTCGAGGTGGAGAACTCCGCGGGGCTGAACCCCGCCGGCGTGCCCCTGACCGTCGAGGCGTGGGCCAAGGTGGAGGAGGCGGCGCAGGACAGCGTGGTCGTGGCCCGGGGCGGGGCCAGCCACGGGTACGCGCTGTTTCTGGAGGACGGGGTGCCCCACTTCGCCGTCCGCGTTAACGGCGGGACGCTGAACCAGGTCTCGGCCGGCCAGGCCATCGGGCCGGGGGACGGCTGGGTCCACCTGGCCGGCGTGCTGACGGCGGGCCCGGGCCTCGCCATCTACGTCAACGGGCAGCCGAAGGGGACCGCGGGCGCCGACGGCTTCATCGCCAGCGACCCCTCGAACACGATGCAGGTGGCCGCCGACGATAACTCGGAGGTCGGAACCTACAGCGCCCCCTTCGGGTTCAACGGCGGCATCGACGAGGTCAAGGTGTACCTGGACCGTGTCCTGACGGCCGGGGAGATCGCCAAGCATGCCAACCTGGAGACGCTGCCCGACGAGACGACCAACCGGGCCCTCTACTACTCCTTTGACGATGGTACGGTTGTCGATATCACGGTAAAAGACCAGACCAGCCACGGGCACGACGGCACGCTGACCGGCGAGGCCGCCTCTATCGCCGGCAAGGTGGCCGAGGCCCTGGCCTTCGCCAACAGCAGCACCGGGGGAACCGGGCTGACCGCCGTGGCGTACGATTGGTCGCACGACATCCCGCTTTTCGTGCGGGCGATGGCCAAGGCCGCCGACTACCTCTTCATCGCCGGGCCGGCCGATATCGTCGACGAGGAGTACGCGTTCGACCACTTCGGTGACCGCCGGCTCCAGGCCCGGCTGCGGAAGCAGGTGGTGGAGTCGACCGGCCAGCACGGCGGGGTGTTCCGGGTCGTCTCGGCCGCCGACGGCTCCACC
>CAYTJE010000438.1:0-1587 GCA_964437855.1 uncultured Anaerolineales bacterium
GCCCCCGGCCCGTCGGCCTGGCGGCGGTGGACGCCGGCGCCGGGCAGACCGGCCTCGCCCGGCCAGAGAACCGCCTCGACCTCGTCCCGGCCGGCGAGCCAGTCGGCGATGCGGGCGGCGGTCGCTTGGCCGCGCTCCATCCGCACGCCCAGCGTCTTCATCCCGCGAAGCAGGAGCCAGCAGTCCATCGGCGAGGGGACCGCGCCGGTGGCGTTCTGGATGCGCCCGAGGCGCCGGGCCAGGTCACGATCCCTGCAGACGGCCAGGCCGACGATGAGGTCGCTGTGCCCGCCCAGGAACTTCGTCGCGCTGTGGACGACCACGTCCGCGCCGCACTCCAGCGGCCGCTGGAGCCACGGCGACATGAACGTGTTGTCCACGACCAGGAGGGCGCCGCGGCGTTGGGCGAGGTCCGCCACCGCCCGCAAATCCGTGATCCGCATCGTCGGGTTCGACGGCGTCTCGACGAACACCAGCCGCGTCCGGTCCGTCATCGCGGCCTCCACGGCCGGCGGGTTGCCGGTGTCGACGAAGGTGGTCGTGACGCCGAAGCCCTTCCAGATGCGCGTCAGCAGGCGGTACGTCCCGCCGTAGAGACCCTCGGTCGCGACGACGTGGTCGCCGGTCTCCAGGAGCGTCAGGCATGCCGAGATGGCCGCCATCCCTGACGCGAACGCCAGGCCGTTTTGCTCGTCGGCGCCTTCGAGGTCGGCGATGGTCCGCTCGAGCACGTCGCGCGTGGGGTTGCCGGTCCGCGAGTACTCGTAGCCGCGGTTCTCGCCGACGGCCGTCTGGGCGAAGGTCGAAACCTGGTAGATGGGCGGGCTGGCCGCCCCCGTGTGCTCGCACACGGCGCCGGGATGATGGATGAGCCGGGTCGCGGGTTTCATGGGCATCGCTCCCGCCGGGGTCAGTCCTCGAACAGCCAGCCGGTCAGGTACCGTTCGCCCGTGTCGGGCAGGACGGTGACGACCTGCTTGCCGCGGTTCTCCGGCCGGCGTGCCACCTCGACCGCGGCGTGGGCGGCGGCGCCTGAGGAGATGCCCGCCAGGATGCCCTCCTCGCGCACCAGGCGGCGGGCCATCGCCCGGGCCGCGTCGCTCGTGACCAGGACGACCTCGTCCAGCAGGTCGGCCCGAAGGACCTCCGGCACGAACCCCGCCCCGATGCCCTGGATCTTGTGCGGCCCGGCCCGGCCGCCCGAGAGGATGGGCGACCCCTCGGGCTCGACGGCGACGATCCGGACGCCGGGCTTGCGGGCCTTCAGGACCTCGCCCACGCCCGTGACGGTGCCGCCCGTGCCGACGCCGGCCACGAAGCTGTCGACTCGGCCGTCGGTGTCGTCCCAGATTTCCTCGGCGGTGGTCTCGCGATGGATGCGCGGGTTGGCGGGGTTCCGGAACTGCTGGGGCATGAAGGCGCCGGGATGGTCGCGGAGGATGGCCTCGGCCTTTCGGACGGCGCCGGCCATGCCTTCGGCACCGGGCGTCAGGACCAGGTCCGCCCCGAAGATGCGCAACAGGTGCCGGCGCTCCATGCTCATCGTGTCGGGCATCGTCAGGACGAGGCGGTACCCGCGGGCGGCGC
>CAYTJE010000439.1:0-1583 GCA_964437855.1 uncultured Anaerolineales bacterium
TTCAGGTTCACTCTATTATACGCGAAACTTGGAGGAATCGCAGCCCCTTGGCCCCCCTTTTGCACAAGAAACCGTTCCATCCGGCCCCTGGATGGGCGTACAATGAAAGGCATGTGGGAAAAACCGGTCACCGGAGCCTGTGGCACGAAGGTCTCCTTGTTTACGCGTGGTGGCCTTCGGCATACGCCTCCGTGGACCAGGCCACCACGCCCGCTGCATGGGACTCGCGGCGGCCTGGGAAGGCCGCCGCGCGGTTCGTGCAACAGGCTCAGCGGAACGCGGAAATCCGGTCGTTCAGGCCAGGTCGCTTTGTCGGCGACCGTGGCCTGGGCGGCAGTGCTGACCCTGGCTGCCGGCGCCGTCGCGTCGGTACCGGCAGCCCGCGCGCCCGAACCGCTCCGGGACCTCGGCCGGACCCACAAGGTCCGCCTCGCCTATTTCGTGCCGGCGGACCGCGAGCCGGCCCGGGCGTGGCGCGCCAAGATCACGGTTCTCGTGCGCTTCGTCGCGGCCCTTTACCGACGCGATCTGTGCCGTCACGGCTATCGGACGCGGGGGCTGGACTTCGAGTTCGACGCCGAGGGCCGACCCGTGGTCCACCTGGTCCGCGGGGCCCGCCCGGCGGCTCACTACAACGGCGACCCGGAGTTCACCTTCATGCGGCAGTGGCGGACGGTCCTGCCGGAGGTGGAGACGGCCCTCGGCCCGCGGACCGAGCGTCTGCACGTGGTCTTCGCCGAGACGTACGAGGACGGTCCCGCGCGGTTCGAGTGGCGCGGCGGAGTGGCCCTGGGGTGCCAGGTGACGGCCCGCGGCGGGGTGGGCCTCTTCTCCGCCTGGATCCTGCGCGACCCGTTTTGTGCCACCACGGTTGCCGAGCAGTTGCGGCTGCTGGCCGATGCGACGCCCATCCGCGGCCGGACCGCGCTGGGCCACGGGCGGCCGAACTCGCCGCGCTTCGAGTTCATCGAGGACGGCTTCGGCGCCGTCGCCCACGAACTCGGCCACGCCTTCGGCCTGGTGCACGACCACCGCGCCGGCGGCCGGTACGTGATGGGCAACGGGTTCCGCAGCCTCCGCCGCAACTACGTGGCGCCGCCGCCGCGGGAGCCGGTCGGCTTCTCGCCGGCCAATGCCCGGCTGCTGGCCCACTCGCCGTTCCTGGCGGAGCATCCCGACCTGGCGGATACGACCCGGCCGGTGGTCCGCTTGGAGGAACCCGCCGGGCCGCTCGCCGCCGGGGCGACGGAGGTGCCGGTCCGGGGCCGGGCGACCGACGACCGGGGCCTGGCGGCCGCCGTCTACTTCGTCCGCGAGATGGACAGCGTCGTGGCGGGGAAGGACCTGAACGGCGGAGAGGAGGCTTGCGTTGGGCGCGGCGGGGCTCCGTACCCGCCGCGCAGCCCCGCAAAGGCGCTGTCAAGCGCGGTGGGTACGGAGACCCACTGCGCAAAACATACGGTGCCGTGCCGGGAAGCCGACCTGTCGGCCACACTGCCCGTCGCGCCGCTGAAGGCCGGCCCCTGCCACGTCCGAGTCCTCGTGATCGACCGCGGCGGCAACATCGGCACGGGCGAGGTGAC
>CAYTJE010000440.1:0-1577 GCA_964437855.1 uncultured Anaerolineales bacterium
GGGCACCGCGCCACGGCCTTTGTGGATGATGGCGAAGTTGACAAAGTAGCCCTAGGCCGCCGCGACTCTCGGCGCTGGGTCGGGCGTGGGGGCCTGGTCCATACGGAGGCGTAGGCCGAAGGCCACCACGCGGGAGTTGCAGCGAGCGGGTACGCCGGCTGATTATCCCCGGCGGGTCGGCACGGCCAATCCGGCCGCGCGCTGGCCGGGCACGCGCGGGCACCCGGGGCGGGGCGTCTTTCGGGGCAGGGTTCCATGCGATGTCTCCTGGTTCTTGGCGGAGTAGTCGCGGCCTTGGCGGCCGGCTGTCAGCCCGACGGCGGCGCCGGCGGCGATGAGGCGCCCCGCCTCCTGGCGGCCGGAAACCAGAATAATCTGTACGTCCTGATGACCGTGCCGGTGGACGGGCAGCCCGGTTTCCGCTACTGGCAGCGCGACGCCGCCGGCTGCTGGCACGCGTGCGGCGTGGGGCGCGTGGCGCCGGCGGCCGTCGCCGCGTGGCGAGAGCACCTCCTCGTCTTCTTCCCGAGCGGCCGATGGGGACGGTTCGGCCTGGGCCGACCCGTCATCGAGCCGGCGCCGGCCCCCGCCTGGAATCCTGTGGCGGCCTGCGAGGACGGGCTGGCCGCCGACGCCTTCGGCTTCACCGGGGCCGGCGATGCCGTGCTCCTGCGGTACGAGGACGGACGGTGGTCGCCGGAGCCGCAGCGCGTCTCCGGCATCGAACGCCACAGCGTGCTGGATCCGCAACTGGTCCGGTACCGCGGCCGGCTGTTTATCGTGTGGCGGGAAGCGGTGGCGGATTTCCCCGGCGCGGGGTCCCCGTTCCGGCTCCGGTTCCTGATTGCCGATGCTGACGGTAAAAGGCAGGGCCCCCTCTCGTCGCATCTGCGCGTGGCGTCGGAGGCGCACGTGGCGGCGGCGGGCGAGACCATGGTCTGCCTGTTCCGGAAGCCCGCGCCGTCCGGCCAGGATGAGCCGTGGTGTCTCGCGACCTATGCCACGGCCGACGAGGACTGGCACGAGGTGGGCCCGATCGAGGGGACGATGCCCGAGGGGCCGATCGCCCTCGCCCGGGCCGGCGAGCAGTTCATGGTGGCGGCGGTTCGGGGGGGCCGCCCGGTCGCCGCCCGGCTCGACGTGAGCACACGTCGCCTCGGGCCGTTCACGCCGGTGGAGGTTGGCTGTGCCGACGCCCGGCCGGCGTCCGAGCCCTCCCGGCCCCGGAACCGGGGCCGAGGCGCTCCCCGCTTTTCTGGGGTGCAAAAAACCGGTTCATGCGCACTTTTCGGGGGAGAAAGCCTCGGCCTCGGCTCCGGGGCTACCAGGGGGCGCCCCTGTCGCCCCGTCGCCTCGGCGCCGGCCCGGCGCCCTTCGGGCCTGGAGTGAGGCCGACGCCGACCCTTTTACGACGACGGGTCCGTAGGACGCGACTCTCTCTCCAGGGGCTTGAGGGGTCTGCGATGTGACAACGCCCCGCTTGCGTTGGGCTTGGGCCGAGGGGGTCTGGGGGAGATGGCATCTCCCCCAGGCGCACGGGCGTGGCGGCCTGGAGGCTGACGGTCCCTACCCCCCCC
>CAYTJE010000441.1:0-1570 GCA_964437855.1 uncultured Anaerolineales bacterium
CGGCCCACCGCGCTAGAGTCGTTGTCGGTTGGTAAGAGTTGACAAAGGAGCCATAAGAAGCCGGCGGCACAGCGGGCCGGAGCCGCACTGGCCACCGGTGTCGGGTTACTCCTCGAACGAGAGTCTGACCCACTTCTTCTTGCCGACGCGCAAGATGCTGCCGCCCGCCGAGGCCGGGTCGAGCGTGGCCTTGGGGTCGGTGATCTGGACCTCGTCGAGCCAGACCGCCCCCTGCCGGATGAGGCGCATGGCTTCGCTGTTGCTCGCGGCCAGGCCCGCGGCGGTCAGGCAGGATGCCGCTCCCACGTGGCCGGTGTCCGTGTCGACGTGCAGGTTGGCGGGCGAAAGGCGGGCCTCCGGAATGTCGCTCGGCTGCTCGTTCTCGGCGAAGACGCGCCGGAAATCCTCTGCGGCGGCGTCGGCGGCCGCCTCGCCGTGGTACCGGGCGGTCACCGTCCGGGCCAGCCGCGCCTTGGCGTCGCGGGGGTGCGCGGCCCGGAGGGTCTCGCGCACCTCGTCCATCGGCACCCGCGTCAGCAGCGTGAAGTAGTTCTCCATCAAACGGTCCGGGATGCTCATCAGTTTGCCGAACGTGTCCCGGGGTGAATCGGTGACGCCCACGGTGTTGCCCTTGGACTTCGACATCTTCTCCACCCCGTCCAGGCCCACGAGCAGCGGCATCGTGAGGACGACCTGTGCGGCGAGCCCTGCGGCCCGCATGAGGTCCCGGCCGGCGAGGCAGTTGAACGTCTGGTCGGTGCCGCCGAGTTCCACGTCGGCCTCGACCGCGACCGAGTCGTGGGCCTGCATCAGCGGGTAAAGGAATTCGTGGACGCCGATGGGGTCGCCGGCCCGGTAGCGGCGCTCGAACGAGTCGCGTTCCAGCATCCGGGCCACGGTCATGTGCGAGGCCAGGCGGAGGACGTCGGCGAAGGAGAGGTCGGCCAGCCACTCGGCGTTCCGGCGGATCTCAATCCGTTCCTCCGACAGGTCGAGCACCTTGCCGGCCTGCTCGAAGTAGGTGTGGGCGTTTTCGCGAATCTGCTCCTCGTTAAGGACCGGCCGCGTGTGGTCCACGCCCGACGGGTCGCCGACGCGGGCGGTGTAATCGCCGATGATGAGGACGGCCTTGTGCCCGAGGTCCTGAAATGTGCGCATCTTGCCCATGACGACGGTGTGGCCGAGGTGGATGTCCGGGGCGGTGGGGTCCATGCCGAGTTTGACGCGAAGCGGCCGCCCCTCGTGGACGGCGCCTGCGAGTTTGTCGCGGAGGTCCTGGTCGGTGTAGATCTCGACGGCGCCGCGCCGCAGGGCCGCCAGTTGCCGCTCGGCCTCGTCGCGGACGGATTTGGGGAAATCGTCAAACGCCATCGCCTTCCGCTCCACGTGAAGATGCGGGTGCAGCGGCTGCCGCCGGGTCCTGCGCGGTGTATCTCCGGATGCACCGCGCCGGATTGTGCCACGGCCGGTCTTGCCCGGCCGTGCGGGCGCAGCCGTGCGAGCGGCACACTATAGGGCAGAAGGCGGCGGGTTGAAAGGGATTTTCAGGGGCACGAGGGCGCACCGATCA
>CAYTJE010000442.1:0-1565 GCA_964437855.1 uncultured Anaerolineales bacterium
GAAGCCGTCGGTCAGCATGATGACGATGCGGACCCGCTTGGGGTCGAGGGGGTCGCCCAAGGCCATCTTGACCCCTTTGAGCATCTCGGTGCCCCCGCTGCCGCGCAGGCCCTCGGTCACCTTCAGGGCCCGGGCCACGTTCGCCTCCGTGCAGGCGACGGCCTTCGGAAAGACCTTGGCCGCGCTCCCCGCGAAGGTGATGACCTGGAGGGTGTCGGCGGGCTTGGCGAGTTTCAGCAGGTGGCCCATGGCCTCGCGGACCTTGGCCGTCTTGGCGCCCCGCATCGACCCGGAGACGTCGATGAGAAAGGAGAGTCCGCGCGGCGGGGTCTTGGCGAGCCGTTCGTCCTCCTTCGGCTGGACCATGAGCATGAAGTACCCGCTGCCGGCCGGGTCGGTGTGGGCCAGCATCGCCATCTCCGGCTTCTGGCCGACGACGGCGTACTCCAGGCGGAAGTCCTTGTTCGGAATGGCGTCGGCCGGAGCGATCTCGACGCTGGCCCGGCTCGGCCCGTCGCGGACCGTCTCGACCGGGTGGTTCGGGCTCTTCAGGTCCCGGATCGGCACGCCGGCGTCCAGCCACACCGACAGGCGGATGTCGCGCCCGCTGCGCATGCCCGGCTTCAGGACGGGCGGCGTGATGCGGGAGGCGTCCGGCACGCGGTCGGTGTCCGGCGACCAGCCCGTGCCGGTCGGCTCCTTCGGGCCCTCCCGGACCTTCGTCTTGTCGAGTTCGCCGACCTTGCCCTTGAGTTCCTCCGGCACCTCGGGGACCTTGGAGGTGGGCGTGCCGGGGATGTACCGCGGCCCCACGACCATCGGAAAGTGAAACGCGTAGACGCCCATGTCGTAGCCCAGGACGTCGACGTAGGTGATCTCGATCTCCACCTCCTGCCCCGGCCGGATGTTGCCGACCGACTGGGTGAAGATGTTCGGCCGCTCCTGTTCCAGCAGCGCCGCCGTGGCGCCGCGGCGGACGGCGTCCTCGTAAATCTCCCGGGCCGCCTGCCGGCGCTTGATGACGCCCACGATCCGACGCTCGCCCACCACCATCGTCATGGCGTCCACGGCCGCCTGGTGCGGCAGGGGAAAGACGTAGACCGCCTCGATCGTCTCCTCCAGCGGATTCGCGAAGACCTGCGTCACGGTCACGCGGGCGATGAAGCCGGCGATCTCGGCCTCCACGTCCGTGTGCTTCAGGGGGCAAGCGACCACCGAGCCGTCTTCCTTCTGCACCCGCAGCGACCCCTCCGTCACGTCCGTGTGCAGCCCCGCCAGCGGATCCACCGGCTCGGTCTCGACGGCACTCGCAGGCAGAATCAACCCTGAAAGGCACAGCCAGGACACCAGGAACGTCGTTACACGGACCGCGGTATTCATGGGCCACCCCCTTCCCGTCCGGTCGCTGTGGCGGTTCCGGCTCCGCCGCGAATCAGGCGCGTTCCCTACCACCTCCATCTCTCTGTACGAACTCGCGGCGCCCATCGCGGCGATCTACACAACAAAAAAGGGCTCTCCGCTACTTTTGACGCACGCGAGCCTCCTTTCTTCCCGGGCGCCGGGTG
>CAYTJE010000443.1:0-1521 GCA_964437855.1 uncultured Anaerolineales bacterium
AGGAGCCGCAGTTGACGACCAGGACGTTCACGCGAGAATCCTCGCGGATATCACCCGAGGAAAGCAAAGGATACAGCGGGCGGCGGCGACCGCCGACGGATCGTCAACGCATTCCGCGCGGCGGGTCTCCGGACCCCCCGCGCGTCTCCCCACAGGTTCCACGCTCCATGCGCGGCAGGTGGGTCCGTGCGGAGACGTATGCGTCCCCTCCTTGAAGGCACCGCCCCGCGGCCTACCCCATGAACGGGCGGATCACATCATGGACCGGCGGACCCACGGGCCGACCCAGTAGTACTCGAAATCCTTGCCGCCCGAGACCTGAATGGCTCCGACAACCGAGTAGACCACCGCCCCGACACCTGCGGCTCCAGCCAGGAACATGACCGGCGCGCCAAGGCACACTAAGACCACGGCCAATAAAAGCGCAACGAGCAAAACCGGTACGAGGAGAATCGACACCCATATCTGGAACCACAACGCCTGCCGTCCGTGGAAGTCGATGAACTTCGATTCCTCGCGTTTCACCAGCCAGAAGATCAGCGGCCCCAGAATGTTGCCGAACGCCGGGAAGATGAAGAGGCCCAGGGCGGCCAGATGGCAGAGCATCGCCCACGTTCGCTCGTCCTTCGTGGCATTGGCCGACTGCAACTCCGGCGGTAGGGGCGGGGGCTCCGTCCCCGCGCCGGTTCCGGTCGGCGGCGCGCCGGGGCCCCTCTCCGCAGCCTGGCCCCGGGCTTCGCTCTCCGTCTTGCCCGGCCCGGTGGCTTCGCCGGCCGGCCCCGCCTGGTCCTGCCCTTCCGCCGCACCCTGGCCGGGGGCGGGCGACTCGGCCTCCGGCCCTTCCGCGTTCTGCTGCTCGTCCATTTGTCCGTCCCCCACTGGCGGGTTCCTGGAATCCCCCTGTCTCAAGCAGCACGCCAACCGGGGGAGTATAGAACCCGGCCTCGCCGCCGTCAAGCAAGCAGGCCAGGGAGCCGGGTGACATCGACCGCGGGGCGGAACGGGAGGCGGACCGGAATCGCTCAACCCGCTGACGCCGGCGCGCCGATAAGAACCCTGTTGTGAGGGTTTCCCCGACTGCTCTCGCCCGCTCTGCCGCCGTCCATGCCAAAGACGTGAGAGGAGTTTGCCTTGCCCCGCCGCGACCGGCACATCGCTTGGATTTGGCCGGCTCTTTTTCTGGCGGGGCTGATCTCCATGGTGGTCGTCCGGGTATGGTCGGGCTGGGCCACCCGGCCGATGGCCGCCTCGGCCGACGGCGCAGAGGGAATCATCGAGGGCGACGGGTCGGACCTGGCGGCCGCCGCACGCCGCCTACGTCAACTCCAGGCCCAGGCGGACCGGACCCGCCGACGCCTCGCCGACCTCCGCACCGAAGCCGCCGACAAACGCGAGCAGATCCGAACGCTGGACACCATGCTCACCACCGGCCGCCTGACCGACACCCCGGATTTCCTGCGCGGCCGGACGACCGTCCGGGCCCTTCAGAAGATCATCCTGGAAGCAGGCGGGTCGCGCTTT